>NZ_JAJONE010000007.1 GCF_024700075.1 Hymenobacter sp. J193 | reverse complement strand
CCCCAATCACCGCCCCAAACAGGATGCTGCTGGCCGCCCATTCCGTTTCGGCGTCACTGAGGTTGAAGTCCTTCTTCAGAAAAATCAGAGCCCCGTTGATGATGGCCGTGTCGAAGCCAAACAGCAGGCCTCCCAAGGCCGCCACCGTCGCAATCAGGTACACGTAGCGCGGGCTGCCGCCTGGGGTGAGAGCAGTAGCGGTAGGCGAGCCAGCAGGTTCACGAAACAGCGGGCCGGGGGCGCGGAAAGAAGGCATGACGAGTGAAGGAATTAGAAGTGAAATGCGGCTGGCAGTAGCATCAAAGCCCGGGCGGCTCTCCTGAGGACGGTACTGCCTTTTTTGCCTCAACCTGCCATTCCACCCGAGTAGACCACCGGATGGCGGCGGTATGAATCCTGCTTTTAGGCCAGCAGCACCTCAATGCCGAGCTGCCGGAAAGGAGCCAGCTGCGCTTCGGTGGCGCCGGTGTCAGTGATGAGCTGGTGGACTTCGACGGTGGGGCAGATAAGGGAGGCAGCCACCACGCCGAGCTTGGTGTGGTCGGCCACCACGATGCGGCGCTTGGCCTGGCGCAGCATCACCTGAATCACGGCGGCTTCCTGGGTGCAGCGAGGTCAGGCCCCGTTCGGCATCAATACCGTTGACGCCGATAAATACCTTATCGACATAAAACTGGCTTAGCGCCTGCGCCGTGGCGGGTCCTACGAGCGAAAACCAGCCGCCCGTCAGGAAGCCCCCTGTCACAAACACCCGCATGCGTCGCTGCGGTGGCTGGAGCTCCATGGCCACGTTCACGGTGTTGGTGACGACGGTCACATTGGCGCCTGGCCGCAGGCTGCGCGTCACCTGGGTAGTGGTGGTACCAGCAGTCAGGGAAATGGTTTCGCCGGGCTGGATGAGGGCAGCGGCGGCAAGGCCGATGCGACGCTTCTCGGCCAGGTTGCGGTCCTATCTGCTCATGAAAGCTCGAATCGTAGCGAAACGGCTCGTACAGCAGCGGCTCGACGGGCACGGCACCGCCGTGGGTGCGCCGCAGCCGTCCGCGCTGCTCCAGCTCCACTAAGTCGCGGCGCACCGTCGCCACCGATACGCCGAACAGGGCGGCCAGCTCATCCACGGCCACGGTACCCGTGTGCAGCAGCTTTTCGACGATAATCTGGGCGCGAGCCGCGGCGGGGTTTTCGGGCGTTACTAAGTCAGTCATCACGCGTTTTGATTAGGGGGAAATTCTACTGGCGAAGGAGGCTAGGGCCGGGTGCGCACGTAGGCTTTCAGGGTAGCGCACTCAGTGCCCACTGCCGGGCCGTGGGGCCGGATGGTATAAGCGCCCACGGCCGCCGGCACAATAAACGTCTCGGCGTAGTGCACCACGAAGGGCTCGAATTCCCCACCGGGGCTTTCGACAATGGCTTCAATGCCCTGCACCAGGTTGAGCACGTTCACGCCGCCGTGGGTATCATGCGGCACGGTCCCCGTAAACCAGTGGCGGCGCGTTTCAATGAACTCTCGCTCGTGCAGGCCGGTGCGTTCCTCACGCCAGTCGGGGCCACTGGCCAAGGGGGTTACTTGGTTGACGAGATGCTGCGTTACCCAGCTCGTGGTGCGGTCCGGCTGAATGTTAGCCGCGCCGTGCGCCAGGTGGATGGGGCGGGCAGGCCGTCGAGGCCCAGCCGCTCCCAGTCCCAGAGCTTGAAAGTGAAGATGTAGGGGGTGGCTGAAATTTCCAGCACCATGCCGCCCGCCCCGGAGCAGTGCACCGTGCCCGCCGGAATCAGGAAGTGGTCGTGGGCTCGGGCCGGAAACGCGTTGACGTACTGGCTGGCCGGAAAAGGAGCCTTCGGGTCGTCCTGGGCACGCTGCAAGTCCGCCAGCAAGGCTGGGAAATCAACGTTTTCCTTTAGCCCCAGGTAAACCACCGCTTCCGGCTCGGCAGCCAGCATGTAGTAGCTCTCGTCCTGGGTGTAGGCGAGGCCAAACTTGTCCTGTGCGTACTCGGTGAGCGGGTGGACCTGCAGCGAGAGGTTGCCGCCGCCCATGGTATCAAGAAAGTCGAAGCGGATGGGAAACTCCGTGCCGAAGCGCCCGTGCACGGCCTCGCCCAGCAACTCGCGCGGATGGGCAAACACAAGGTTGATGCTCGGAATTTCAACCCGCGCCTCACCGAAGCCGAGCAGCAGGCTGTTTTCCTCCGGCACGCAGTCAAAGCACCAGGCGTAGTTGGACGGGCCGTCGGGCAGGTCGCACACCTCGCGCATCCACTGCCCGCCCCAAGGGCCAGGGTCGAAGAACGGTACCACCCGAAACGGCCGCCGCACGGCCGCCGCCAGCCCGGCCCGTAAATCGGCTCCGCTGATGAGCTTGGGCACGGCCGGGTCGTTGGTATCGAGCAGGAAGTCGGCGCGGGGCAGCACCTGCTTTTTGAGCCGGTCGGCCGCCCGCCAGTCCACGAAAAATGCGCGCTTGTACTTGAGGCTAGCTTTTTCGCTGAAGTTGCTGCTGCCCAGGTTGGCAATTTCTCCGCGCCGCTGCCGCCGCTGGATTTCCCAGCGGGCCAGGTCGGCGTAAACCACCAGGGTGGGAGCGGGGCAGACGAGCGTGGCCCCGGTACCCACAACAACCACCAGCTGGTCAGCGGCCGTGGCCAATGCTTCCTGCGCGGCTTGAGACGTTGGGGGTTGAAGAAATCGGCTACCGTGAGCCCGTTAAGTCGGCCAAAGACGGGGTCGTCGGTGAGCGGGGCGGCTACCATCCGGTCGATTTCGGCTGGGGAGTAATACAGGTCGTCAGCTACCAGGCATTGGGCCGGCTGCAGGGCCTGCGTCAGCTCGTGCAGCAGCTGCTTGAGGTCGGTGCCTGGGTAGCATTCCACGGCTAGCACGTGCGGTTGGTCGGTGGCTACTGGCAGGGCTTGTAGTGCGGCCCGCAACGCACTGGTGATGGCCGACCACCCCGTCTGGCAAGCATCGGCCCCTGCGGCTACCGGCACAAAGGGATACTTATCATAGTTGGAGGCGCGCATATGAGGGGTGCCGAAAGGCCGTGCTTAAGCGAGAAAAAGGGAAGTCTGTTGCTGTCAAGCGGTTCACCCTTGCAGCTAATAGGTTCTCCCAATAATGAACGACTTCGTACTTAATGCCCCAGAGGAGCAACGCACTGCACTAGCCCAGTGTTTGTCTTTATGATGCAATATAAATACTATAAATGATTGTTTTGTATATAAACGATCATAAAAATTGAAAAATTGACTCACTAATGCCTCTTGACAAGGCTTCAAAGGATCAAGGCACAGCTGTCATTTATGGGCAGTGGCGGCAAATCCTATTTCCCTGTTTAGGGCCACATCACAAGAACTAGGTTGGTATAAAACACGGACAGGGAGTATGAATGCTCATACTCCCTGTCTGCTTGGGTACTTCTGCCCGTTGCTACCGACCGAAATCGTCTTCAACGCGCACAATGTCGTCTTCATCGGATGGGTAGACTGGGTCGGTGTGCTGCCAGATTTCGGCTACGATGCCCCACCCGCTAAGTCCTACCAGACGGTGACGCTCGCCCTGCCGCAGCACCACCCGCTCGCCCGTAGGGTAGCATTTCACTTCACCCTGCTCATCGGTGTCGCTCGTGGCCACGCCTACCGGGCCCTGCACCACCTGCCAGATTTCGGCCCGGCGGTGGTGGTACTGCCACGACAAGCGGGCATTCGGCGCTACCAACAGCACTTTCGGGCTCAGCTTGCCCGAAATACGTAGCTCGTCAATGGACAAGCCATTGAAGTACTGATCAGCAAATTGCTGGGCCTGGCTTTCATCGAGCACGAAAAAAGCCACCCCAGGGCCGCGTCTGGTCCTGCTGGGCAATGCGGAAGCCCTGTTGCTGCAGCTGCGCGGCTACTTGCTCGAATAAGGCCTGCTTTTGGGAATCAGTTGAGGGCATACAAAGGTGAAAAAGACTACTGGGTTGAATTGAAGGAAGTGTCAGGTGAAAATCCCGCGGTAAAGTTGCCAGAACCAGGCTGAATTGCCCTGTTCGCCTCGGGTAGTAGACGCCATTTAAGGCTTGCTGGCGAATTGCTTTTGCAGCAGCTTGATGAAATAGCCGCCTACGACCGAGCGGGCCTGGAAGCCAACCTGCCGGGCATCAGTGGTTTCGTGCCAGTCGCCGAGCGGGACGCGGCTCGGAGTTTCGTTGGCGTACAGCCAGATTGGGTGCACCAGGGCCTGGAAATCTGCGTCGCGCTCCGCCAGAGTAGCCGTCCATAGTATCCAGTCCGACTTGGTGTAGGTCTTTCGGCTGTCCAGGGGCAGGCCGTAGCGCTGCTGCTGGGTGAGGTAGAAGGCCAGCTCCTTTTGTGCTACCTCCTGGGGGAATATGTTCAGCTCCAGCAGCTTGTCCCACACCAGGTTATACTTCTGGCTCCAGGAGCCGGCGGGCTTATCAAAGGTCAGGGCGTAATGATTGCCGTCCTCGGCTATCTGCATCCAGCGGCGGGCGTAGTCGCGGGCCAGGGCGGTGTACTCGGTGGCCGTTTTTTCGTCGCCCACCTGCCGCGCCAGTTGGCCATAGCAGGCAATGCCCATAATGGCTTTGGCCGAGAGGTTGGCGTTGCGGGCCAGGTGGCCGGCAAAGTCGTCGGTGCACAGTTGGTTGGTCGGGTCAAAGCCGTCACGTTTCAGGAACTCCACCCACTTGGTGAGCGTGGCCCAGTGGGCGCGGGCAAAATCAGGCTTGCCGTCCCGCTTCACTACGGCTGCCGTGAGAATGAGCATGTTGCCCGCTTCTTCCACCGGCATGTCCTCGCCGTACTTCTGGCCGTTGGCCAGGGGGTAAACACCCAGGTCGTGGGCCGGAAAATCCTTCTGCCACCGCCCCGACTCGCTGTAGTCGAAGATAAAGCGCAGCAGGCCCTTGGCCAGCTCATTGTTGTACAGCAGGAACAGCGGGGCCGAGGGGTACGTCACGTCCACGGTGCCGATGAAGCCGCCCGAGAAGTTTTCCTTCGAGAGCAGGAGCAGCTCGCCCTTGGGCCCCGCCGCTATGGCGTGAGCCGCCACGGCTTGCCGGTAAGCCAGCTGGCAGAGGTCGGCGTACTCCCGGCCGCCGGCCACCTGGGCATCGGCGTAGAGTTTCTTATCGAAGGCGGCGCACTGCTGGCGTATGCTGGCATAATCGGCTTCAGCAGCTTGCAGGGCCTTGGCCATGGTCATGGCCGGGTCGCGCCGCCACCACGGGCGCAGGTTCTGGCCGAAGTACTGCACGGCGTAGGGCGTGTCGTAACCCAGCAGCAGGTGGCGCTCGGCAGGCTGGTTTACCTGACCCATATCCAACACCGCAGCCAGCGCGGTGTTCTGCGCCTGAGTGCCTGATGAGGATTGAGTTGGGCTAGCTGAGGGCAAGGCCCCGGTTTTGGTAAATGCCGCCTTCAGCGCTTGCGGCGTACCGGTTCCGACTTTCGCTGCGCCGCCGGGTGCCGCCAGGTAGACCTGCCCCCAGTCGATACGATGGTTGTCGCCGGACTGGCCCAGCACGGCCTGCGTGGTGGTGCCCACGGTCTGCCAGTTCAGCGTCGCGGCCTTACCTACCTGGGTAGCCACGCGCTGGTAGGGCGTGTTGGTAGCCAGCGAAGCACTAGCCGCCAGCAGCACCTGCACCTTATGGGGCTTGCCGTCGGCGCTTTGGGCCCGGAAAGTGAGGTAGCTGACGGGCCGGGCCAGGGTTTCCAGCTTATCCAGCAGCAGGGGCGAGAGAAACTGGGCCGTCAGCCGCACCGGGCCAGCCTCAAAGGAATACGAAGTCTGGGTGGCCGTGAGCGTAACGCTGGTTTGACGGGCAGCGGGCAGCAGAGTCGGCTCCGGTCCCGCCGCGTAGATACCGGCGTCGAGATGGGCGCCGCCCTGGGGGTTGGCGCAGTGCATGGCCAGCAGGTTGTCGCCCTGGCGCAAGGCCGCGCGGGCCGCATCGGGCAGGGCAAACCGTTCGTAGCTGCCGTTGGCGCCGCCCTGCTTCAGCAGCAGCACGCCGTTGAGGTACACTTCCGCGTCGTCGTCGTGCAAAAGCAGCAGCACGAGCTTGCCGGTAGGCCGGGCCCCACTCAGCTTCAGGCTGCGGCGCACCCACACGTCGCGGCTGGTCCATTGCGTGCCGGCCTGGCTGGTGTTGTTGGTGAACGGGGCCGGGCCGATCTTCCAGCTGGCGCCGGTAGTGAAAGCCGGCTGCTCCCAGCCCGCGGCCGGGGCCTCGAAGGTGTAGCGGGCCGAATAAGGGGTTTCGGCCGCAATAGGGATAATGGCCCGCAGCGGCGCGGCAGTCTGTCCCATCAGCTGGTACGAGCGGCCATCGACGCGCACCACACCTTCCAGGGGCTGCGCTTCCCCGGTCCAGTGCCGGGTAGGGCCCGCGCTGAGCGTGTCCTGAAACAACCAGAGGCTGAAGTAAGGGTCGTGGGTGATGAGCGGATAAGCCGGGGGGCGGAGCTTCTGAGCTTCGGCGTAATTAGCCCCCAAGCTCAGGCAGCCCAGGCTGAGCGGCAAGAAGATTCGTAGAAGTTTCATGATGTGGCGACCAGAGAAAGCGGAGGCAACCAGCCAGGGAAAGGCTGCGGGAGTACTGCTGCGGCGGCGTGGTTAGCGGGGCTGCACCTGGTGGTACTTGGCACCGAAGAGCAGAATCACGACGTAGCAGATGATGGGCAGGTAGTAGGCCGCCGCAATATCATGGTTGGCAACCTGGCCCATGAGGTAGGGAAAAACCGCCGCACCCACCACGCCCGTGATGATGAACGAGGACCCTTGCTGCGTACGCGGCCCCAGGTCTTTCAGGCCCAGGCTGAAGACGGTTGGGAACATGATGCTGAAAAAGAAATTGAGCAGCAGCAGCGCCCCGAACGATACCGCACCCCAGCCCTGGGCAATAATCAGGCAGAGCACGATATTAGCCCCCGCCGCAATGGCCAGCAGCCGGGCCGGCGCAATCACGCGCATCAGCGCCGTGCCGATAAAGCGGCCCACCATCATCAGCACCATGCTGAAGGCGAAAAAGTACGCGGCCCGCTCGGCGCTGAGGCTCATTTTCTCCACTCCGTAGTTGATGAAGAACGCCCAGGTGCCGCCCTGAGCCGCAGCGTTGAAAAACTGCGCGGCCACGGCCCAGCGGAAGTGGCGCCGGCTGAAGAGGGAGGGGGTGTCGGCGGCCAGCACCGGCTCCTCCCCGGGCGCCAGCTCGGCGGCGTGGGGGTCGGTGGGCAGGGGCGGCACCCGCACCAGCGCAAAGCCAACGGCCACCGCCAGAATAACGGCCCCGATGATGAGATAAAGGGTTTTGACGGCCTGCAAGCCCTCGGACGCACCACCCTGGCCCGCCCGCAAAATAAAGTAGCCACCGATAACCGGCCCGATAACGGCGCCCAGGCCATTGAACGACTGGGCAAAGTTGATGCGCTGGTCGCTGCTGCGCTGGTCGCCCAGCGCGGCTATGAACGGGTGCGCCACGGTTTCGAGCGTGGCCAGCCCGCAGGCCAGCACAAACAATGCGCCCCGAAAAAACAGGAAGGAACCCGCATTAGCCGCCGGAATAAACAGAAACGCCCCGGCCGCGTACAGGCCCAGCCCCAGCAGCACCCCGTTCTTGTACCCAAACCGCTGCATGAACAGCCCGGCCGGAATGCCCATCAGGGCGTAGGCCCCGAAGATGGAAAACTGCACCAGCCCGGAGTCGGCCTTGCTCACGTTCAGCACGCTCTGGAAGTGGCGGTTGAGCACGTCGCCCATCGTGATGGCCACTTCCCAAAGCAGGAACAGTGAGGCCACAAAAACGAACGTGAGCACGAAGCGCCGCTCGGTAAAGGCGGGCCGGGCAGCAGTGACAGGAGGGGCGGTAGCGGGCATACGAAGAAAGTATCGGGAGAGAAAGGAAGACCGGAAATATCAGTCCAGGGCGTTGAAATTGCTGGGGTGCGGGCGTATTGACTAACCTTTGGCCATTAAAAACCCTACCGGAAGCGGTACAGGTTGAGCATCATCGACACGCCGCCGTTCGTGCGCCAGGAGTTCAGGTTTTCCGTGTCGGACGTGCGGATGCTCCACAGATTCCACATGATGCCGTTGGAGTTGCGGATGGACCAGGCCTGGGCGGCATTGGCGTCCAGCCAGGGGCCGTAGTTGGCCGCCGTGCCCGTGTCTTTTACAAATATGCAGGCCCACCGGGCGAAGATGGATTTCCCACCCTGGGTGTCCAGCGTGCCGTCTTCGTCCTGCAGGATGCCGCCCGGCGTCTTCGACAGGCTCGTGCGGGCATAATCCATGGCTTTCAGGCCCATGGCCCGGTAGTCGGGGGTGCTGTAGTAGGGCCGCAGCTCGTTGGCCGCCCCAATGAAGGTGCCCTGCGTGTACAGCAGCGCCCCCTCGTAGATTTGGCCCGACGTGTTCATAGCGCCTTTCACTTCCCCGGTCGAGGCCACGTAAAACCGGGGCACCATCCAGTCCATAATCATCTTGGCTTTGTTGCGGTAGCTCACGTCGCCGGTGGCTTTGTACAGCTTCATGGCGCAAATCACGGCCGGGGCATTCACGCAGGTGTTCTTGGAGAGCTTGTCCGTTTTCCACCACAGGCCGCCGCCCAGGTTCGTGTCCCAGCCCCGGGCCCATACCAGGTCGAAGTTTTGCCGGGCCATGGTCAGCATTCCTCCATCATTCCAGATTTCGTAGGCCCGCAGGCACATAATGGAGCCCCAGATGATGTCATCGTTGAACTCGTTGTTGCTCCACGTCAGGCCGTAGGCGTCGCGCATGCCGTGGTACAGGTACTGGACTTTGTTTTTGTACTCAACGGTCGGGTTCACGTTGTAGGCATCGATGACAGTTTCAATGGCCTCCGCCTGCGTCCAGAAATCCATTCGCTTGGTTTTGGCCATATCAAACCAATAGTTGGCCTTGAAGGAGGGGCCGTACGTGCCGTACTGGTTGTAGTACTTGTTGTGGTAGCTGCTCAAGGCCAGCAGGGCTTCGCTTTTTGTGGCCACGGCCAGGGCGCTGGCCTGCGTGGCGGGCACCGCCGCCCCGGAGTTTGTGGGCACTACCTCCTTCTGGCAGCCGCTGAGCAAGGTCAGCAGCAGGGCCGGCAGCAGGAGCCGGGTGGTTTTCCTTTTCAGCCCGGCAGAAGCCTTGATAGGTTCACGGAAGCGGCAAGCAGCGTCTTTCTGGTTCATGGTATGGGTTTTTGACGGGTGAATTTTTCCTTCTCAACCTCCTTTTCTCGAGCGGCTACGGACTAGGTCAGCCCCGTCGGAAAAGGCAATACGCAGGCAGGGAGCCAGGCTTGCAGCTCCAATCAATAGGCGATAAATCAGGAAATCAGGACAGTAGCTTCGGCGACTCCTGGTAGGTCTTCCACAGAAATTCTCCGAACAGCGTGTTGGCCCAGGCAAACCAGGGGCGGCTGAATTTGCCGAAGTCGTCCTTATGGAAGGCCTCGTGCATGTAGCCCGTGCCGGCGTGGCTGCGGCGTAGCGTCTGCACGCAGGCCCGGATTTCCTCGGGGCTCTGGCTGGTGAGGCCCCGAATGGTGATGCCCAGCGGCCAGATCATGTCCAGTCCGGCGTGGGGGCCGCCAATTCCCTCGGCGGCCGTACCCTTGAAGAAAAACGGGTTGTCAGCCGAGAGCAGAAACTTGCGTGTGTTCTGATACACCGGGTCCGTGAGGGCTACGCCGCCCAGGTAGGGCAGGGCCAGCAGGCTGGGCACGTTGGCGTCGTCCATCAGGTTCACTGAGCCCATGCCGTTGACTTCGTAGGCGTAGATGCGACCGTAAGTGGGGTGCTCTACGGTGGCGTGCTCTTTCAGCGCACCTTCCACCTCGGTGGCCATGGCTCGCATGTCGGTGGCGGTTTCGCGCTGCTGGGGCTGCAGGGCCTCCAGCATTTCGGCGGCCTGCCGCAGGCTGGTCACAGCAAAGAAGTTGCTCGGAATCAGAAACGAAAACACCGTGGCGTCGTCGCTGGGCCGGAAGCTGGAGCAGATCAGGCCCACGGGCTTCACAGGGTAGCCGTAGCCGTTCAGCGGCACGCCGTCGGTGGCAAAGGCCGTGGTGCGCTGGAAATGGTAGGGACCGGGGCTGGTTTTGCGCTGCTGCTCCCGAAACGTGCGCAGCGTGGCTTGCAGGGCCTGCGCCCAGGTAGCGTCGAAGGGGAGGCGTCGCCGGTGGTTTTCCAGTAGCCGTAAGCCAGCCGGATGGGGTAGCAGAGCGAGTCAATTTCCCACTTGCGCTCGTGCAGGCCGGGCTTCATGTCGGTCAGGTCGTCTTTCCACTCCCCGGTCTTGGCATCGTCGCCGTAAAAAGCGTTGGCGTAGGGGTCCTTGTTGATGCAGCGCGCCTGCCGCCGGATAACGCCGGCCACGAGCTTGCGCAGCGGCGCGTCCTGCTTGCAGAAGGGCAGATAGGGCCACACCTGGGCCGAGGAGTCGCGCAGCCACATGGCGTCGATGTCGCCGGTAATGACGTAGGTATCGGGCTGCCCGCCCGCCTCGGAGTAGGTAACGGTGGTGTCGAGCGTATTGGGAAAGCAGTTCTCGAACAGCCAGCCCAGCTCCGGGTCTTTTACTTTTTTCCGGAACTCGGCAATGGCTTTTTCAACCGAGGCTGAGCTGAAGCGGCGCGCCGCGCGCGCCGGGCGCACCGTTTTGAAGGACGGCGGGGCAAAGGCCCAGGCGCCACTCGTGCAGACAGTCGCGCCCAGTAGGGCCGTGTTCTGGATAAACGTGCGACGGTTCATGTGATGAATCTAAAAGGAGTAAAGCGCAAGCGCGGGTTTGCGCAGAGAGTGCGCGAGTGGTTCAGTTGAACTTCAGCGTGGCGGCCCGGCAGCCGGACCAACCAACGGGGACAGGTGCAGGCCATTTAGGAAATGGTGCTCCGGTTCCCCAACCGGAGCACCATAAACGGACAAGTCCCACCGCGTCCGCTCCCACCTATAGGTCTTGGCCTACAGGGCAATGCTCTTCAAGCTGCCTACAGGAGCTTGCGAGCCTGTAAATCAGCCATTACTTCCATCAGCATCACGCCGCTCATCTGCGTGGAGGACTCCACTGCGCCCTGGGGCAGAGTGGTCCAGTTGGTGTTGAACAGGCCCGGCGGGCGGCGGGCCCCACGTTTCCAGGACGACTCGCCGTTGAACTTCAGAAAGTTGATGTAGCTCGTGCGGTTGGTGGCACTCACGTCGGGCTCCACGGCCAGCTGGGCCAGGTAGCGCACCAGAATGCCTTTGAACAAGCCCCCGTCGCCGGCATTCTCGTTTTTCAGGATGCCCCCGGGCGCCATGTCCGCATCGCCGAGCACGAAGTTGGCTGTGCGCGTAGCATCGGCCAGGTATTCTGGTTTTTTCGTGGCCTGATAAAGGGCCTGTCCCGCTCCGATGTACACGCCCTGGCAGTAAGTAAAGCGCCAGTTTTTATCGATCTGCCCGTCGCCGGTGCGGTTGATGCCGTCCCATACCAGGCCGGTGGCTGGGTCCACCAGCTTGGCCTTCTGCCACTGGTAGATCTTCTCGGCCCAGGCTAAGTCATCCGGGTTTTTGTCGAGCAGGTAGAGGCGGGCGGCCAGAATGGCGGCGGGTGCGTTGGCGGGCGTGTTCTTGTAGTCGCGCTGGGTTTTCTTCCAGGCTATGCCGCCGCCCTGCTGCTCGTTCCAGCCGGTTTTGATGTCTTCCCAGAGCAACTTGGCAGTGGCTTTATAGGCCGGGTCGCCGGTAAGCTGGAAGGCGCGCAGGCAGGCCAGCGCCTGCCACTCCATGTCGTCGTAGAACTCGTTGAGGTAGGTGTTGCCGTTTTTGGCTTTGGCACCTGCTTGCAGCTGCTGCGCCTGGGTCAGGTAGTCGGAGCTGCTGGTGCGCTTGTAGCCGTCCATCAGCACGTCCAGACCGTGGGCCTGCCACCAGTAGTTGAAGCCCGCGTCGCCGGCGTTGTTTTTGGCGTAGTACTGGCCCGCCGTGAAAAAGCCCTGCCGCAGGGCATTCTGCGCCGAGTCGGCCCGGGCGGCCCAGTTGGCCGGAGCCGCCGTTACCGGCGGAGTCGGGGGCTTGGTGATTACGTCGTCGATGGGCTCCTTGCAGGAGCACAGCAGCACTAGGCTCAGAAGCGCACCGGCAATACGGGAAGCGGTAAGTGAAACCATCAGGAAAGCGAAATATTGCCGAGAGCGGCAGAATTGTAAGTGGTAGTCAGGTATCAGCCTGGGTGTTGAAGTGCGAAACGCCCGCTCAGCATGAGCACTGGTAGCCGAACGGGCGTTTCACCTCACCCCTTAGCGGATAGTTACCTGGTGCGTGTAGGGGCCGTCGGGCTGAAGCATGACGGTGATATCCGCGTTTTTGCCATCGGCCTCCGACTGAAACTTAAAGGCATAGTCATACTGGCTGTCCGGGCCGGGCACGAGGTGAAAGTAGGAGGCCGGGCTGCTGGCCGTGGCGCGCTGATTGTCGGAGTTGGTGCTGCCCAGGTAACGTTTGCTGGTCACGCCGGCGGCGTCTTTCTCGGTCAGCAAAAACTTGTAGCGCTCATCGCGGCCCCAGCTTTCCTGGAAGAACTCAATGGGCGTATTCTCCGCTTTCCAAACGCCATTGCCCACGTAGGGAAGATCAGCCTTTACCTTGTTTTCAGCAGACACCCACAGGCCAACCGACACAATCTCGGTTAGGGTCGCGGCGGAGTTGTTGAAGTCGAGCTGAACGCGGTACACCGCAGGCGTAGCGGCCGGGCTGGTCGCCTGGTCGCCCTCGCGCAGCTTGTTGCCTTCCATGTAGTAGGCCGTAGGCGTACCTGTGGTCTGGTCAACCAGCTTCACTTCGCCGGGGCTCAGGCGGGTATAGAGCTCAAATACGCCCGCCGAGATACGCTTGAAGGGCATGGCCTTGCTCAGGTCAGTGCCCGCCTCGGTTCCCGAGCCGGTCAGGTACAGGTTAGCGGGAATAGTGGCGAAACCGGCTGGGCGCTCCAGCTCGATTACGCGTGAGGCCGTAGCGGGCAACACGTTCACGCCTTTGGAGGCATTCACGGTCCATTTCAGCTTGCCTTTGTCCTGCGCCTTGATGCCGGCCAGGTTGGCAATGCGGTTCAGGTCGCCGTGGGTCAGCACTAGCTTGGTGTCCTGGCCGTTGGTGCCCGATGTGCTGGTGTAGACCGGGCTGGAAAAGTCGCCGCCTTCCTCATCGAACATTACTTCGTAGAGCACCAGCGTGCCGTCGGCGGCGCGGGCCTGGCTCCACTCGAACGTGATGGCGGCGTTGGATGCAGGGTCGAGGCGCACGAAGGTATTGTCGCCGGGCGCAATAAAGTTCGATACCGGCGTGATAGTGCCATCGAGGGCCTTATCGTCGTCCTTACAGCCGGAGAGCAGACCGCTGGCCAGCAGCAGCAGGAACAGCAAAGGGTGGGTGAGCCTTTTCATTTTTAAGAAATCAGATAAAAAGAAGAAGAAAAGAAGCGGGGCGGACTACCAGCCCGGGTTTTGACTTAAGTTGGGGTTGATATCACGCTCCCGCTGGGGCACCGGCCAGAGGTAGTGTCGGGACGGGTCGAAGGTGCGTTGATCGACGCGCAGGTAGCCGTTGTCTACCCCAGAGCTACCGGCCTTGATGCCGTGTACATAGCCGGTGAGAACGGTTTCGGCCGTGCGCCACCGGCGGATGTCGAAGATGCGCAGGCCTTCCATCGCCAGCTCAGTGCGCCGCTCGCGGCGTACAATGGAACGCAGGCTCTCCTGGCTGCCGGCCGGGAAGTTCAGGGCGCCGGCGGCCGTAAAGCCGGCCCGACGTCGTAGTACCCCAATGGTACGGTCCCAGTCGGCGGCCGTCAGCTGGTTCTGCTCGTTCTTGGCCTCGGCGTGCATGAGCAGCACGTCGGCGTAGCGAATCAGAATCAGGTTCAGGCCGGAGTTCAGGTTGGCATCAGCGGTGGGGTCAAAGTACTTGGCCGAGTAGTAGCCGGTCGGGCTGGCGTCGGAGCGGTCCACGGAGTTGTCGCCGGTGCCGGGCACGGTGCGGATGGTAATGGTTGACCCATCGGGCCGCCGCCACACGTAGCCGTCATGCACGATGGTAGCCCCGAAGCGGGGGTCACGCCCTGCGTAGGGCGTTTCCTCGCTGTAGCCGGAGCCGACCTCGGATATGGCTTGGCCATTGGCCATGATGTAGTCGTTCACCAGCTCCTGTGTGGGGGCAATGGCGGTAATGAGCTTGCCCTCAGTGCGCGGAATAAACAAGCGTTGCTCGGAGTGCGTTCGGGTCGGAACCAGGTACTGCAGGTCCAGCATCACTTCGTTGTTGCCCTCGTTGCTGGGCGCAAATACCCCCGTGTAGCTCGGAAACAGGCTGTAGGTGCCCACCGCGCCGCTCATAAGCTGCTCGGTTAGGGTGGTTACCTCGGCCCAGCGGCTCTCGTAGAGCAGCACCCGGGCCTTCAGGGCCAGGGCGGCTCCCTTGGTGAAGCGGCCCCGGTCGGCGACGGCATAGGCTGTATTCACGGGCAGCGCCGCGGCGGCTTCATCCAGCTCTTTCAGCACGAAGTCCAGCACCTGCGCGCGCGGGGTGCGGGTGACTTGCTGGGCCTCGGTCACGCCGATTTCCGTGGTTACCAGCGGCACGTCCCCGTACCAGGTCAGGAGCTGAAAGTAGTGGAAGGCGCGCAGGGCGCGGGCCTCACCGATGTAGCGGGCCTTGAGCCCGGCGTCGATGCTGGGAATTTCATCGATGTGGGCCAGCAGCACGTTGGACTTGCGAATGCCGGTGTAGTGGTAGCCCCACTCGTTGGTGATGCGCTGCTGGTTGGTGCCGTAAGCGCCCTGGGCAATGTTGCGCGAGTTGGAGCCATTCACGTCGCTGACGTTGAAGGCATTATCAGACAGCACCTCGTTGAAGAAGAAGTACTCACTGTTGTAAAGGTTCTCGTAAGCGGTGGCCAGCACGTTGGCCGCGTCGGCCGGCTGCGTCCAGAACGTGGCGTCGGTGGGCCGGTCGGTCGGGGCTATGTCCAGGTCCTGGCAGGACGACAGGCCCATGCTCAGCCCCAATCCCAGCAGCAGCGAGTAGCGAAAATTACGGTTCATATCGGGAAGAGGTGGGAAAGGGAATTAGAAGGAAACGTCGAGGCCCAGGGAAACCACCCGCACGGCCGGATACACACGGCCGCTGCTGCTGCCGCCGCCACCACCGAAGCCGATGCTCTCGCTGAACTCCGAGACTTCGGGGTCATACCCGATTTTCTTCAGCTTGCTGATGGTGTACAGATCCTGGCCCGAGGCAAAGAGCCGCAGCCGCTGAATGCCGACTTTTTGGGTTAACGTCGCAGGCAGGGAGTAGCCCAGCTGCACGTTCTTGAGACGGGCATACGCCGCGTTGCGCAGCCAGTAGTCGGAGCCCTGGATGTTGTTGGTCGAAGCCGTGCCAATGGTCAGGCGGGGGTAGGAGGCGTCGGCGTTGGTAGGCGTCCAGCGGTCCAGGTGCTGGGTGTACACGTTTTCCCAGTTGTTGTGGAAGGCTTCCACGCCCTCGCCGCGGATGTAGAGGCTGCGCTTGCCCACGCCCTGCACGAATACCAGCAGGTCAAAGCCCTTGTAGTCGGCTGAGTACGTGGCCCCAAAGGTGTAGCGCGGGAACGGGTTGCCAAGAATAAACCGGTCGTCCTGGTTGATGCGGCCGTCGCCGTTGCGGTCCACGTAGCGGATGTCGCCGGGCCGCACCGAGCCGGGGGCTACGAAGTCGGGTTGAGGGCCCGAGGCGGCATCTTCTGGGGTCTGGTAGAGGCCCGCCGAGCGGTAGCCAAAGTAGGAATTGATCGGGAAGCCCTCGCGGATGATGTTGGTGGCATCGCCGCCACGAATCGTTTCTACGCCCCGGGTATTGGTGACGGTGTTGCGGCTGTCAGCGGCATTCAGGGTAAGGCTGTGGTTGTAGCCGCGGTCCGTACGCTGCCGGTACGTCAGGGCGACTTCCCAGCCCTGGTTGCGCACGCTAGCCGCGTTCTGGGTGGGAGCACCCGCGCCGAACACGCCGGCCACGGGCAGGTCGATGAGAATGTCGCTGGTGCGCTTGTCGAACATGTCCACGCTAACCGTCAGCGCGTTCTGCAGGAAGCCGGCGTCGAGGCCGATGTTGCCCATCGTGGACGTTTCCCAGGTGATGTCGCGGTTGGCAGTGTTGAAGAAGTTGCCCGGTACCGCCTGTCCGCCGAAGGAGTAAATGCCCGGCGCCAGGCTGATGGTGCTCAAATAGCGGTAAAGGCCGATGTTCTGGTTGCCCAGCTGGCCCAGGGAGGCGCGCACCTTCAGGTCCGAAACCGAGGTCTGCAGAAAGTCGAGGAAGTTCTCCTCCAGCGGGCGCCAGCCCACCGAAACCGACGGGAAGAAGCCCCAGCGGCTTTCGCTGGCAAAGCGCGACGAGCCGTCGTAGCGGAAGCTTCCTTCCAGCAGGTACTTATCGGCGAAAGCGTAGTTGAGGCGGCCGAACACCGAGTTCAGGGCCCACTCCTCATTGTTGCCGTACACGCCGTTGCCGGCGAAGGCCGTGCCATTGCTGACTACCCCAAAGTTGTTGCCCGGCACATTCAGCACGCTGATACCTGAGCGGGCTACGTTGAAATTCTCAGTCGAATAGCCTGCCAGGGCCTGTACCGAGTGCTTTTCGCTTAGGTTCAGGTCGTAGTTAAGCGTTGCCTGGTAGTTGGTAAGCAGCGTACGCTCGTGGTTGTTGCGCACCGCGTTGTTGCCGTCGCCGCCAGCCGTGGGCGAGCCGTCAAGCGTCACGTACTCTAGGCTGCGCCGAAACTCGTCCATCTGGTAGTTCCACAGGTCGCCACCGACTAAGCCGCGCAGCTTCAGGCCTTTTATTATCTCAAATTCAGCGTTCAGGTTGGCGTAGCCGTTGTCGTTGGAATTCGTGCGCAGCCCGCCATTCACGAGGCGGTTCACCGAGTTGCTGGTAGAGGTGGCCGGCGTTACGTAGTTGCCCTGCTCGTCCTGCACGGGGTAGATGCGCGGGATGCGGGCCGCGTCGCTGATAATCCACTGTGAGTCAAAAGCATGCTCGCGGGTACCCACGTGGGCGTAGGTAAAGATGCCGCCCACCTTGAGCCGCTCCGTTACCTGGGTCGTGAGGTTGAGGCGGGTGTTCAGGCGCTTAAAGCCGTAGTTGTCGCCGTAGAACAGGCTGTTCTGGTCCACATAGCCCAGCGAAAGCAGGTAGCGCGTTTGTCCCCCGCTGCCGCTCAAACTCAGGTTGTGGTTTTGCTGCAGGGCCTGCTCGCGGATTACCCGGTTCAGGTGCCACTCGTAGTCGCCGCGGGCGGCGAAGTCGCGCATGGTTTGGGGCGAGAACTGAGGCGACTGCCCGGAGTTAACCAGGGCCTCGTTCTTGAGCTGCATGAACTCCAGGCCGCTCACCGGCTTGCGCTGAAAGTTTGGGGCCTGCATGCCCACCAGCGTATTATAGTTAACCACGGGCTTCTGGTTCAGCGCGCCCTGCTTGGTCGTAACCAGTAATACGCCGTTGGCGCCGCGGGAGCCGTAGATGGCGGCCGAGGCGGCGTCTTTCAGCACCGTCACGCTCTCAATGTCGTTGGGATTGAGCGCGTTGAGCGAGCCGGCAATACCGTCGACGATAATCAGCGGTGAGGCATTCCCCAAGGTGCCTACCCCCCGGATGTTGATATTCAGCCCGGCGCCCGGTTCGGCGCTGCTTTGCTGAATAGTCAGGTTAGGTGCCGAGCCTTGCAGGGCCTGCGCCACCGTCGTCACTGGCCGGTTTTCCAGCGTTGCCGCCGACACCGTGTTGATAGCGCCCGTCACGTTGGCCTTCTGCTGCGTGCCGTAGGCCACCACTACCACCTCACCCAGCGCTTTGCTGTCGGTTTCCAGGCGAATAGTCATGTCCGAAACCGGACCGGTGACGGTTACCTCACGGTTGACCATGCCCACGGAGCTGAAAACCAGCACGCTGCCCTCGGGCACGGTCAGCGAGAAGCTGCCGTCGACATTCGTCGCCTGTCCCTGGGTGGTACCCTTCACAACGATAGTCACCCCCGGCAGCCCTTCGCCCGCGCTGTTGGTAACGCGGCCCGATACGGTTACGTCCGCCACTGCGGCAAACCTGGTAGCACGGGTATCCTGCGGAAGAGCTGTACCCGGAATCGATTGCGGCATGGAGGCAGTAGTAGGCGCCTGTTCTGCGGCCTGACTTGCGGCACCATCCGGAACGATAACGTAGACAGCGCCCTCAAGCGGCTCAAAGCGCAGTCCACTATGCTTGGTGGCGTGGCCCAGCGCCTGGGGCAGCGAAGCCGCGGTCAAATCGTACCGGGGCAGCGACTTTCCAACAGTGAGTTGACTGCGGTATAAGAAAGTGACCTTGTAAGTGGCTTTCAGCTCCTGTAGAAATTCTTCCAGTGTTTCCAGGCTGGCATGGCTGCTGGCCTGCGTAGAGCCAGCCGAGCGGGCCGAGGCCATGGCCAGGGCTCCCTGAGCCCGACTAGCACTGCTGGTTACAATGCCCAACAGCAGCGCCTGGCATACATAACGAGTAAAGTTTGCCATAAATGAAGAGGGGGTGGGAAAAGGTGAAAATGGGCAACAAACGGTTGAGAAATCAGTGATTTGATGGATGAAAGCGCACCGTGTTTCCGGTTCTGGTAACCTGAACATCAAGCGCTTTCGCCAGCGCCGGCAACAGCACTTCGAGCGAGTTTGCCGGCACGTCGCCCGTGATTTCCTGACTGAGAATGGACGGGTCGCTGACCTCTACCCGCAGGTTGTAGGAACTGCGCAGCAGCTGCACGATTTCGCGTACCGGAGTGGCCCTGAACCGCAGCCAGTCCTGGGTCCAGGCCGAATAGTGGTCGGGCTTTACCCGGCGCCGCGTCAGGGCCGGCCGGGCATCGGAGGTTTCTACCAGGTCGCCGGGCTGCATGGCCAGGTTTTCGCGAGTCAGACCGGCTTGGCGGTCCACAATTACCTTACCCGACCGAAGCACCACCTTAGTGGCCCCGGGCCGGCTGTTTACATCAAACTGAGTGCCCACCACCGAAATAGCCAGCTCCCCGGCATGCACGACAAACTTGACGTTGGCCGGAGCCGACCGGATGTCGCTGACTAGGCGGGTTGCCCGGTGGCTTACCTGGAAATAGGCTTCACCGGTGAGCCACACTTCGCGCGGAGAGTTAGCCGCCCACTGGCCCGCAGTTGTCAGGGTAGAGTTGGCGTTCAGCGTCACCACCGAGCTATCGGGCAGGATTATGGTGCGGCGCTGGCCGTTGGCCGTTGTGAAACGCGCCAGGGAATCGGCGCTTGTGCCAGGCCGTGACCATTGCCACCAGCCAACAACTGTCAGCAGGGCCAGGGTGAGGGTGCTGAGCCAGAGCAAACGAGCCCGCCGCTGAACGCGCAGCCGGGGCCGAACCACCGGCGCTTGCTGCAACCGCAGGCGCAGACGCAGCAGCTCCTGTTGCTTTAAGCCAGCCGGCACCGGGTAGGGTTTTGCCGGGCTCAGGGCCTGCACCAGGGCATATGCCTCGCCGGCAGCAGCCTGCTGCTGCGGGTGCTCTGTAAGCCAGGCCTGCCAGAAGATACCCGCCTCGGAGTCGGCATCGGCAACGAATTCCTGGAACGACTCATCGAGTACGAAATCTTCGACTGAGTAGCGTGTAAAATCCATAGCCGAGGGGAGAAAGTTGACTGCTTTACCTCAACCACTGGCCCCGGGGCTTTTTGTACTCATGCCACGCTGGAATTTTTCCAATAATTATTACAACTAACTGACTAGCAAAACAATAAATTTATAATTTCCAACTTATTCACGAACAGCCACTGCCCGGAAAGTCCCGCCAGGCACAAGGGGGGAAGGGCTTGCCGCAGCCGCGTAATGGCTTGGTGAACCAAGTTGCGCACCGACTGCGGATGCAGGGCCATAATGTCGGCAATCCGGTCGTAGGCAAAGCCATCAAAAAACTTGAGGTGCAAGGCTTCGCGCTGGCGGTTGTTGAGTTGATTGATTGCCAGTAGCAATTCCGCCTGCCGCTCGGCCGAGAGCTGCTGCGCAATCAGGAAGTCTTCGGGTGAGTACTGCACCTGAAACTCGGCTTCATAGTCGTCGGATAGCTTGCTGCGGCGCTGCTCGGCGGCCAGCTCGTCGGCTATCTGGTGGCGCAGGGCCTTAAATAAGTACGGCTTGAGCACAGCAACGGTGCCCAGCTGCGCCCGGCGCTGCCAGAGGCGCTGAAAAAGGTTTTGGATGGCATCTTTTACCAGCTCCTCGTCTCGGCTAAGCCGCATGCCGTAGCCATACAGGTCCTCGTAGTAGCCCAGGAAAATGCGCTCAAACGCTTGTTCATTGCCCGTACGGAAATCATCCCACAACGAGGCATCAAGCGAAGACATAGGAGGAATGGGCTGAAGGAAAGCGAAAGAAACGGTAGAAATATTCGCTGGTGAAATGCGGGGCCTGTGCCGGGGTATTGATTTATCCCGGTGCCAGTGTTTCAGGGTTGAGCTTAGACATTTAACGCCGAGAAGGCAGGCGCGTCGTCAACTGCAACTAGGCCCGGAGGCTGGTTTGGCTGGAGTAAGCCAGCGCGGCCGCCAGTGTGCTGGTAATGCTTTCGTTTAAAGCTTCCAGCAGCTATGCTACTTCGATGATAGAGGGTACAATAGAACGAAACAGGGCTCTTCCCTGATGACCAAGTTTAGCGGCAAAGTAGACATAACAGCAAGTAAGCCAATAAAATTAACCGAGTTGCTATTCGGCACAGTAAAGCTAGGGGAATCAGATTCATTCCCGCCAGGGTAACACGGAAAACGATTCATCTTCTTCGTCTCTCTTGTGAGCCGCAGAGCTGTTTGCCCGGGCAGCGTGGTTCCGTTCTTTTTCAGTGGTTGCGGCAATAAACAGGGTCAGGATAAATGCTGGCAGTTCCCAAGTTCTGCACGTACGGTTGCGGTGTTAAAAGTGCCACTCAGCCGGTTCAGCTTTCTTCCCTGAGCAGTTCATCCAGGAGCAGCTTCCGGTGGGTACATACGCTCAACTGCTTTGCAAACCTTTAAGCACCAGGAAATAGAATCGGGTAACTGCAGCGGGAAACCACCGCAGGCCAGCTGACAACGGCGCGTCTCCTTATGCAAGGCGTCTAAGAAGCTGTTTAAGTTAGCGAGTAGCTTTGGGGATGCAGCAAAAGCGTTACAGTTCGGATCTAACGGAGCGTCAGTGGGCAAAGCTGGCGCCGTTGCTGGTGGTGCAGCGCACGAGCAAGTGGCCGTTGCGAGCGGTAGTAAACGGCATTTTCTACGTGCTCAAGAACGGCTGCGTGTGGCGCGACGTGCCGGCGGACTTTCCACCCTGGCCGACGGTGTACTACTATTTCACCAAGTGGACAGCGGATGGCAGCTGGCAACGGGTCAGTGCTTGTTTGACGATTGAGGCCCGGGAGCGGGCAAAAAAAATGCCCAGCCCACCGAGGCCATCCTCGACAGCCAAAGCGTGAAAAACACGGCCACCAGTACGCGTTGCGTGGGCTACGACGCGGGCAAATGCATCAAGGGCCGCAAGCGCTTTTTCCTGGTGGATACGCTGGGCAACCTGCTCGCCTGCTGCGTGGTCGCCGCCCACTGCCACGACGGCGCCAGCACGGCCCGCTTCTGGGACGCACTGGCGCTGGACAACGAACTACTTGACCGGCTGCAGATCGTGTTCGTGGACGGCGGCTTTGGCCGCTGCTTTCGCCAGCACCTGGCGGGCCGGGGTGTACTGGCGCAGGTACCCAAGGGCGTAGTGGCCGACAAAGGCCGTTTTTTTATCCACACCAAGCGCTGGGTGGTGGAGCGCAGCATTGCCTGGGCCGGCAACAACCGCCGCTTGGCCAAAGACTACGAACGGAAAACGCAGCATGCCAACGCCTGGCTCTACCTAGCCAACATCCGACGACTCACCAAGCTAACTTAAACAGCTTCTAAGAGCCCGTTTGGGGTATTACAAAAATATCGTTTCCGTCATGCTTCGATAAGCGGAGGTCAGATGAAGTATGGCAAATACCCAATAGGCTTTTAGATTAATGCAGCAGTAAACTATAACCCCAGGTGTTGTGCTGCATTAAACCGTTTCACGTCATCGAGGCGGGCATACCGCTCAATCATTGCATCCGTTTTTTGCTTTGTCTGATTCTTGATGGCCTTGTTTGACTGGCCTGCCTCAACGGCAATCGTTACAAAAGATGCGCGAAGAGAGTGAGCAGTATACGTTACTCCAAGATGGCGTTGGACCAGATCATTTACGCTTTGGTCCGTTAACCGATGGTTGCTGGGTTGAGCGGGGCGGTCTTTGTTTCCCCGACTCATGCGCGTAAACAAAGGTCCGGTACTCCAACCAAGGTATTCAATCCATTCCTGCACTGCCCGTACAGGGCAGAAATCCGCACTAGGAGAGTAAAATACTGCTTTATCTTCCTCCAAGCCATACTGGTTGGTCTTGCTCTGGCGCAGGTGAATCACCAACGCCTGCCGGGTCAACTCCACGTCCTCAACATTAAGCGCTACCAGCTCCGAGCGGCGAAAAGCCCCCGCAAAGCCCAATAGCAGCAATGCGCGGTCCCGCAGCCCGGTCGGCGTGGTCACATTCATTGCCCGGATAGCCTGCTTCAGCTCCGCCACGGTGAAGGCCGGCGCCTGCCGCTGCCGCTTGCCCACGACGCGGGCAATACCATCGAGCACCACCTGCAACGCCTCATGGCCGGTGGGCGAAGGCTGACCCGCCAACTGGTGCAGCTTGGCAATAGCCGCCACGTGCCGCCGGATGGTCGCCAGCTTCAGGCCGCGGTCTGCCATCTGCGACACGTAGCCCGCCACCGTCGTCACTTCGGCCGGTAAGTGAGGTACCTGGTGATGCTCGCAGTAATCCTGGAAGCTGCGCAGGTCGGCCGCATAGCCACGTTTGGTATTCTCGGCCCCATGCAAGCCAGCCTCGACGTAGCGAGCGACCGAAGGGGGTAGCTCAACCAACGAGTGGTGGCGGGTAGGCACGACGACGGGCAGTGAAGACGAATTTTCCATGCACCTATATAAATAAGGAGTAATGAGAAGATTTTAGTGCTAAAATAACAAAAATAACTTAGTACCGACAATTAATGATTATCGGTACTAAGTTATGTGTCGCGTTCTACAATACTGGTCTTATGATCCTACTGAGTGCTGCCTGATGGCTTTACTGACAAAGCCGGCTTACCGCCCGAAGTCATCCTGTACCCGCACGATGTCATCCTCGTCGGAAGGGTGCTGCGCGTGGGTGTGCTGCCAAATTTCGGCCAGGATGCCCCAGGTAGCGAGTCCCACGAGGCGGTGCCGCTCGCCCTGGCTCAGAATAATCTGCTCCCCAACTGAGTAGCTGTTCAGCGGGCCTTCCTCATCGGTAGGGCTGGTTACCACACCTACCGGCCCTTGCACCACGCGCCAGATTTCGGCCCGCCGGTGGTGATACTGCCACGAAAGGCGCTGGTGCGGTGCCACGACGAGAATTTTGGGGCTTAGCTTCCCGGCAATACGCAGCGAGTCCGCGGCCAGGCCATCAAAGTAAGTATCGGCGAACTGCTGAGCCTGACTTTCGTCGATGACAAAGAAGCCACCCCAGGGCCGCGTGTAGTCCTGTCGCTCAATAATGAACCCTTGTTGGCTAAGTTGCTGCTCAACTTGAGAGAAAAGCTGTTCTTTGGAGGTTAATGGGTCTTGCATGTAGTTGAATGTCTCGAGGTTGCTTGCTTATCGATTTACCTGATCCAGGAACAGGTACCGCTCCCGATGAGGCTCGGGCTCAGCGCGGGGACGCACGTCCAGGCGCAGCACCTGCCCACCTTGCCTGGGAGAATTGGCGGCGGGCCAGGCCGGGAGGCGAGGGCCGTTGGGGTTACCGGTTTTGATGAAATTGACTAAATAGGCCTGAAACTGCTCTGAGACCTGGTAATCGGCTTTTTCCCAGGCAAATGCCTTATTTGTCGCCAGATTGCCCAGGGCGTACTCAATTTCGGCCGCGTGCACGGCCCCACGCGCGGGTGAAAGGGCCGGCTTTGGGGCTACCGTATTTTTTAGCAGCCCACCCGCTAGGCCAGGCGTCACGTCGCTCAGCTCGGCCACCAATGCCGGCCGGGGCCGGGCGAAGATGTAGCGGTACACCGGCTGGCTACTGGTCTGCCCGTGTAAGTCGGCCCACTTCCAGGTGCTGTACACGGTGAACCGGTCACAGGCCAGGTCGGTAGCCGCCTGCTCGGCTTCGGCATCGGTGGTGGCGGGGTATAGGCGGAATATTTCGGCGGCCTGCGGGCCATACAGGCGCTGCACGGCCCGCTGAAAGCTGGCTACCGTGGGCGGATCGGTACCCAGCAGGGAATGGTAGGTGACTTCCTGGGAGTTCCAGCCCACCAGCAGCGGCACCCGGGCCTGACTTCCGGCGGCGAAAACGGCAGCCGGGCTTTGGGGGAGAAAACTGCCGTCGAGCACCGGCCCGAAGCGCGGGGCACCGGGCTGTCCGGCCGCTTGCAGTAACTCCAGGGCGGGCAAGGCCCGCAGCGCCGTCAGCGAGGCGGCGCCCAGGCTGCTGCCAAAGGCTGCTCCCTTGCGCTCGGCATCAGGCTGCGGCTCCGGGCTGCGGCCCTGGCTGAGCATGGAGCCGCTTTCCCCGATGGCCCGCACAAACAGGCCCCGCGAGCCAGGCGCCACCATTTGAGCGCTAACCGACACGGACCCCGCCGACTCCCCGCCGATGGTCACGCGGGCGGGGTCGCCACCAAACGCGGCAATATTCTGCTGCACCCAGCGCAGGGCCGCCTGCTGGTCGAGCAGCCCATAGTTGCCGGAGCCCTGCGCACCGGGCTCCTGTGTCAGCTCGGGGTGGGCCAGGAAGCCGAACACGCCGAGGCGGTAGTTGACGGTGACCATGACAATGCCGCGGCGGGCCATGCTCTCCCCGTCGTAGCGCGGCTCGGAGCCGTCACCGGCCACGTACCCACCCCCCGTAGAAGTACACCAGCACCGGCAGCCGCTCCCTACTGCTGCGCGCCGGCGTCCAGACGTTCAGGTAGAGGCAGTCTTCAGCCATACCGGCGGCGCGGGAATTCATGTCGCCGTACACGGTCAGCTGCATGGGCTTGAAGCCAAATATACGGGCTGGTCGCACCCCTGTCCAGCTGGCGGCGGGCTGTGGTGCCCGCCAGCGCAACTCGCCCACGGGCGGGGCGGCAAACGGTACGCCCTTAAAAACGTGGATGCCCGCCGTCCCGGCTTCGCCTTCGAGCAGACCGGAAGCTATCCGCACCCGGTGCTGACGCAGGTCGTTCGTCGTGGATGTCTGGGCGTTGGATCTCCCGGGCCACAGGCTGCCAAGTAGCAACAAGCCACTCAACCCCCACACCTTAGATGAGCACAAAAATCCAACTGGCAGGAAACAAGGTTTTGACATACAGCCTTGGTTGTCAAAAGAAAACGTGTGCATAAGGCAAAGAGAAGACAATGCGGCCGGAGGCTAGAATGCATCAGCCAACGACTGCACGCGCAGGCGCTGCCGCAGCTCAGCCGCAGAGGTGCTGGCGGCGGGGCGTAAGATTACCCGACGGGCCTGGCCGGGCAGCAGGTCGAAGTAGTTGTCCTCAAAAAATCCGTCACCCTGCGCCAGCGTCAGGTTCACGTCGCGGACCAGCTGTTTACTTTTCAGGGTAAGCTGAAAGGTGCTGTCGCTAAGCTGCTTCCAGGTGGTGGCAATGCGGGCCGCCGGCAGGTTCATATCCTTGGGCGGGGCGAAATAATGGGTGTTGGCAGTGAGCATCGTGCCATCCGCCCCCTGCACCTCACAGCTCAGCACCACTTGCTTAGGGTCGTGGCCCTGCAGGAGCTTGGTGCGGGGGATATCGAGGTACGATCTGCTGGCCAACGGCTCGATCTGCAGGGCCCGAGCTTGCTTGTACAGCACCTTGCCGTTGAAATCCAGCAGGCGCACCTGCAGGCGGGCCGGCACGGCGGCCGTGCGGTCGGATACCACGTAGAAGCGCACCGTGTCGCCTTCTTCGTGGGGGCTGACCAGCACCGGGGCGTAGAAGCGGCGGGCGTAGTACTGCAGGGCTTTCCAGCGCCCGTAGTAGTCGATGGACGACCAGGAGGCGCCGCCCCAGCAGTCGTTGAGCTGCCAGTACAGTGAGCCCATGACGCGGGGGCGGTTGCGGCGCAGGTGCTCGGCGGCCAGCTTGATGGCGTGGGCCTGCAGCACCTGGCTTACGTACAGAAACGCGGGAAAATCCCTGGGCTCCCGGAAGTCGCGGCGCAGGTATTCGAGCAGGCGCGGGTTGCCGGCCTGGCTGCGCTGATGCTGGCGCATCACAGGCGAGGCAAGGTCGAAGTCGGCGGGCTGGGCGTACTGCTGCACGGATTTCAGCTCCGGAAACGACTGGAAGCCATACTCGCTCATGAAGCGCGGCACCTGCTGCTCGTAGGCCGAAAGCGGCTCGGTGCCGGCCCAAACGGCCCAGTAGTGCATGTCGCCGTTGCGCTGGCGGCTGGCCAGATCTTCGTAGTTGGCCGAGGGACTGGAGGGCCAGTACAGGCGGCTGGGGTCCTGCTCGCGCAGCACGGTGGGCAGCAGGTCGTTGAACAGACGCAGGTAGTCGCCCCAGACCTGCTTTTGGTGCGCTGCCCCGATGATGGCGGGCATATTCCAGTCCTGCCAGGCTACCTCGTTTTCGTTGTTGCCCACCCAGATAGCCAGGCTCGGGTGGTGGCGCAGGCGGCGCACCTGGTCGGTGGCTTCCTGGCGCACGTTGCTGAAGAAAGCGTCGTCGCCGGGGTAAAAGGTGCAGGCGAACATGAAGTCCTGCCAGACCAGCAGGCCCAGCTCGTCGCAGAGGTCGTAGAAAACGTCGTTTTCGT
Organism: Hymenobacter sp. J193; assembly: GCF_024700075.1. NCBI lineage: Bacteria > Pseudomonadati > Bacteroidota > Cytophagia > Cytophagales > Hymenobacteraceae > Hymenobacter > Hymenobacter sp. J193. The sequence continues at coordinate 129,145 of NZ_JAJONE010000007.1, read as the reverse complement.
AGATGCCCCCGCCCCACACGCGCACCATGTTCATATTGGCGTCCTTGGCGGCCTGCAGCAGTTGGCGGTACTTGCCGGGCGTCACGCGGTTCGGGAAAATATCAGCCGGAATCCAGTTGGCACCCTTGGCAAAGATGGGGAGGCCATTGACCACGAACTCAAACGACTTGCCGTATTGGTCCGCCTGCCGGCGCACTTCCAGGGTGCGCAACCCGATGCGCTGCGAGGTCTTATCCAAGGTCTGTCCGTTGAGGATCAGCTGCGCCGTGACCGTGTACAAGGGCTGGGCCCCGTAGCCGGCCGGAAACCAGCGCTGCGGCTTTTCCACTTGCAGCGGCACCGTCAGCACGTGGCGGCCGGGGGTCAGCGAAACGGTTTGGGTGATGGCGGGATGGGCGAGCTGGCCGTCAGCGCCCCGGGCTTCAAGCTGCAGCGTGGCGGTGGTAGCGGCCACTGCTTCGTATTCCACTTCCGTGGTCAGCTCCGCCAGCTTGGGCGTAAGGGTGCGCTGCACCAGGTGCAGGTTCTTGAGGCGGGCCTCCGTCCAGGCTTCGAGCTGCACGGGCTGCCAGATGCCGGACGTGACCAGGCGCGGGCCCCAGTCCCAGCCGTATTGGTAGGGGGCTTTGCGGGTGTAAGGGCTCAGCGGCGGGCCTTTTTCCCCCACCACCGTCATAGACTGCTCGTCGTTGCCGGCATACAGCGAAAAGCCTGCCTTAGCCGGCAGGCCGGCTACTTCGTTGAGGGGGGAGCGGAACCGGACGTGCAAGCGGTTTGGGCCCACGCGCAGCTGCGGCTTCACGCTGGCCCGCCACTCCCGGAACATGTTGTCGGTGTGCAGAACGGCTACTTCGTTGAGCGTGACGTCGGCGTATGTGTCCAGCCCCTGGAAAACCAGCTCCAGGTTGGTTTGCTGCAGGGTTTCGGGGGTAACGGTAAACGTGGTTTCGTATTCCCAGTCCACCTTGCCAATCCACTGCAGCTGCAGCTCGTTGTCGCGGTAGAGCGGGTCCGGAATCTGCCCGGCTGCCAGCAGATCGGTGTGTACGCAGCCCGGCACGGTGGCCGGGGTCCAGGCCTCTTTGCCTACCTGCCGAAAGCGCCAGCCCGAGGTCAGCGCCTGCGTGGTTTTAGCCGCCGGGGCAGCGGGCTTCGCCGGGCCGGCCAGTGCGGCTACGGCAAGCCCAAGCAGGGGTACCATAAGTAAGCGGCTTAGTAGGTAAGGAAGGTGAAACAGGGAAGAAAGCATATCAGTGGTTGTAGGCTTCGGCGCGTAGCTGCAGACCAAGTAAAGGCGGCAAATCCTTGACTTGCAGGATCACGGTTTTCCGCTCCCCCGGCAGCAAGGTAAAGTAGCCGGCCGAGTAAGTGGCGGGCAGCACGGGTCGGCCTTGGGTCGTCTGCAGGCTAAGCGCTACGGCCACGGCGGGTACAGTGCCGGGGTTGCTGACTTCGTAGGTCAGCGGGTGCGTATTGGCCGGAGCGGGCAGCAGGCGGGTTTGCAGCCGCGCGGCGGGCAGGGTGTTAAACACCTGAAAGTCGGCGCCGGCCACGTGCTGCCAGTACTCGTTTTCCGACACCACCTGCCCCTGCTCGTTAAGCAGCCGCAGGCGCGTCAAATACACCGGCGGCAAGGTAGCGGGCGGTGCGGGCGTAAAAACTGGCGTCAGCTGGTTGGCCGGGGCAAGCGCTACTGCGCGGGTTTCGGTGCTCAGTTGGCGGCCTTGGGCATCATAGCGGGCGTACTGCACCCGGGCGTGCTGCAGCGGCTTGAGCGTCGTGTTGACGATGACTACTTGCCCATCATCGAGGTTTTGCTGGATATGCACCGGCTCACAGGCTTTCTGCGCCCCGTAGTACGCCCCGTGGGTGGAGTAGTCGCTGGAATACAGCTGCCAGATCATGCTGGGCCAGGCCGGGTGGCTCATCCACAGCAGCACGCCGCTGGTGTTGCGCCACAGGCGGCTGTTCCAGGCCTCGAAGATGGCGCGGTGACTGTCGTAGTTCAGCAGCTGCACTTTCCGGGCAAAATCGTCGAGGCTGGCGGGCGCGCCGTAACGCCGGGCTACGTCGGCTAGATACGCGGGCTGCTGGTGCTCGGCGTGCAGGTCGTGGTAGTACCAGGCATCGGTGATGGGCCACTCATCCTCGGGCGGCAGAAACCGGCGGATGGCCGCTGCCCCAGGCACGGAAAAGGTGCCGATTTCGGTGGTGAAGCCCCGGGCGTTGTGGCGGAAGTAGTCGGCCGGGTCGTGGAAGTAGTGCCAGGGGCCGCTGGGGCGCAGGTTGAGGTTGCGGGAGTTGGGCTGGTAGTAGCGGGTGCCGTCGTCGTTGGCCACGAGCAGAGCCAGGCTGTCTTCCAGGGCCGCGGGGGCGTAGCCTTCGTTGCGGGGGCACCAGAGGGCAATGCTGGGGTGGTTGCGGAAGCGCCGCACCACGTCGCGGGCGTTGGCCAGGAACAGGGCGTTATCCGTGGGCTCCAGGTTATAGCCTTCGGTGGAAAGCCAGAAGTCGTTCCAGATAAGCTGCCCGTACTCGTCGGCCAGGGCGTAGAAGTCCTCCTCGGTACTTTCCCCGGTCCAGTTACGGATCATGTTCAGCCCGGCTTGCTGGTGCAGCTGAAAGTACGGCTCCAGCCGGTCGCGCGACACCCGCTTGAGCGCATCATCCATCCCCCAGTTGCCGCCCCGGCAGAAAATGCGCTGCCCGTTTACCTTCAGCACCAGGTAGGGCGCGGCGGCTGGTTGGGCCACCGGCAGCAAAGCCGTTTGGTCGGCTCCCGGGCGCAGGCGGGCCACGAACACTTCGGGCTCCACTTGCCGGCGGCTTGCGTTGTCGAACAGCACCTGCCCGGCCTGTGCCCGCAACGGGTTGAACTCCACCCGCTGGCCGATTTCGGTGGGCATGTCAACGGTCATTTCGTAGCTCAGCTCCCGCACCCCAAAGCGCACCGCTTGCGCGTCAGACGTAGTACCGTTGGCCTCCGTGACTGTAAGCGGCAGCATGTACATCGCGGGCCGACCATAGCCGTTGGGCCACCACAGCCGAGGCTTCGTCAGGCGTAGCGCCTCAAAGTCGGCAGCGCGGAAAATTACCTGCTGGCTACCCCTGGCCGGCACGGTCACGTGCTGGCTGAATGAGCGGCCTTCCAGCTGGCCCGTTACCGTAACGCGCTGCGCGCGGCGGCTGACGTTGTGCAGGGTGGCGCGCACGGTCAGCTCGGCGCGGGTCGTGTCGGGCAGGGGCAGGTCGGTAATGACCTGCGGATCGAGCAGTGTAACGGAACCAGTGAAGCGCAGGCGCACGGGCTGCCAGAGGCCGGTATTCCGGTCCCGGATGCCAGGCATCCAGTCCCAGCCTTCCGAGGCAATGAACGTGGGCCCATCCTGGGCCAGCACCCCGCCGTTGGGCCCCTGCCCGCTCCGGGCCGACTCCTCGTGCGGGCGGCCGGGGTGCGGCGGGGGCTGCACGCGCACCGCCAGCACGTTTTCCCCGTGGGCGCGGAGCAGCTTGGTTGCGTCGAAGCGGCCACGGCGGAAAGCACCCTTCATGGAACCCAGCCGGTGGCCGTTCAGCCAGATATCGGCCGCGTAGTTGATGCCCTCGAATACGAGCCAGGCCCGGCGGCCGCGCGGACCTTTTGGCGCCCGGAAGCGCAGGCGGTACCACCACGCCTGGCGGCTGAGCGTGTCGGGAATGGCCAGGTTATTCAGGCCAAAAAACGGGTCGGGGTATACGCCCTGCTCTACCAGCGTGGTCAGCACGATGCCGGGCACAGTGGCGTTGTACCAGCTGCCCGTATTCAGGCCCGGCCGGCTCACCTGCGCCGCCGGGGTACTGACATCGTTGGCCGAAGCCAGTTCCCAGCCCTCGTTTAGTTGAAACCCATCTTCCGCTAACGGCGTCAGCAGCGCCCGCGCGGGCACTTTGGCTTTGCGCACGGGCATCACCACGGCCGTGCGGGAGCGGGGCAGCGTGGCCGGGTCCTGGGGGGCGGTCAGGCCGTGGTTGAGCTTGCCTTGCTGGGCGTAGGCGGGCACCAGCAGCAACCAGCCCGCCAGCAGCCCGACACTTCGCTCCCAGGCGTTGCAGCGCCTGGATACACTCGCTACCATCAGCGTACGGCGGCTGAGCCGCTGGGAGTGGGCCCCGACGGGCCGGGGGCGGCTGGTGGCACGGGCGCAGAATGACGTCGGGCTGTGTGGCGCTGGGTCTTGCCGCTGGGCTTGGCCGTGAGGATGAGCACGCGCTCCTGCCGGGGGGCCAGCGTGAGGGTGGGAAGCGTGAGCGTGCCCGCCTGCCGCCGCAACCCGCTTACGGGCTGGTACTGCCGGCTGGTGGGCTCGAAGGATTGGGCCGTAAGCCCCCGGCCGGCCGGCTCGGGCAGGGTGGGCGCCGCGGTAATGGGAGCCAGGCTGGCATTGAGCAAATACACGAAATACTGGTCTCCGCAGCGCATGCCGAAGCTTTGCAGGCCGCCCGCGGCCACGGTAAAGGGCTCAAACTCGCCCTGGCCGGCGGCCAGCATCCGGTCACTGATGGCGCGCACGCCCCGGAAGTAGGGCGTCATCTGCTGGTCGTCGAACAGCTCCCACCACCAGGTCATGGGCAGAATGGGCGTGGCACTGAACAGGCCGTACCAGAGGCCGCGCCGATAGTCGTAGTTGAAACCGTCCTTGTAGGCGGGGTCGGCGTCTTCCCAGCGGTAGCCAAACTCGCCCACCACGTAGGGCTTGCCGTAGGTCTGAATATAGTTGGGGTAGATGGCCGGAATCTTCTCCGTGTGCTTGTAGATGTGCTTCTGGTGGAAGTCGAAGTAAGCCACCGCGTTCAGGCCCAGGATGTCGCGGTGCGAGATGCTGGTGGTCACCAGGTGCTGGTAGGGGTCAATGTCCTTGAGGTAGCGGCTCATCTCTCCGTGCCAGAGCGTAATGGCCTCGTGCGGAATCAGCACGCTGTCCTGCTGGGTGAAGGCAGCGTTGTCGACTTCGTTGAAGAACTCCCAGGCGGCAATATTGGCGCTGTAGCCCCAGCGGGCCACCACGTAGCGCAGCTTGTTCTTGTACTTCTCCCGCGCGGCGGGCAGGGTGAAAAACTCGGTGGGTGTGCGGGCCGGGCCCCCGTTCAGCTGGTTGTAGGGGCTGTTTTTCCAGCCGCCCTGCTCCATCAGGTGCCCGTGCCAGTCGAGGGTGAGCATGAAGTACAAGTTCAGCGAGTCGGTCAGACTCACCAGCTCATCCATGCGCTTGATGGCGCCGGGGTGGAAGTAGGCCGGGCTGTTGGCGTAGCGCCTGGTGGAGCTGACGTTCGGCCACTCCAGCGGCAGGTTCCAGTAGCACATCCAGGTGCGGAAAAAGTTGGCGCCGTTTTGGGCCAGGGTGGGCAGCAGGTAGTCGTAGGTGAACTTCTGGTCTTCAAACGAGCGTGACTCCCAGGCCACGTTCTCGCCCACGCCCCGAAACAGCGTCCCGTCGTCGAAGCGGAACGTGTACAGGTTGTGGGGGTGCAGAAAGCCCGGCTTGCGGCCCGCCCCGACCGAAAAGGGGCTAACGGTCAATTCCACGGTGCCGGCCTTGCGCGTCAGGCGAAAAATCCCGGCGTAGGATCCGGTTTCCTGGGGAGCAAACCGCGCTTTCCAGGTGGAGCCCGTGCCTTCGTTGCGCTCAAAGTAGCAGGGCAGCACCACGGGCCGGCCGGTGGGCGAGGTCAGCACCAGATCCAGCGTCACCTCGCGCTGGTCATAGGCATTGCGAAACTGCTCGGCCACCGTAATGTCCCACTCCGCCTTTTCGTACTGGCGCACGGGGGCCGTCAGCAGCCGCGCGCCTTGGAGTACGCCCTGGGCATAGCCCGGCCGGGCCGACAGCAGCGCAAGCAGCGTCAGCAGCAATAAACCGCAGTTTTTCATGAAAATATGTTTCTGGTTTCTAGTTGCTTGTTTCTGGTTGATCAACTAGCAACCAGAAACAAGCAACTAGAAGCCCTATCGTTTCGGCAGTTCGTCGCGAGTGAGCACGCGCGGGTCGCTGTAGAGGCGCTTGATGGTGTCCTCAGCGTTGTTTTCCTGCACCAGCTCGGCCCAGGCCATAAAGAACGTCCAGCGGGGCTGCTGGGCCAGCACTTCCGGGGTGGGCAGCTTGGCGCACTCCCCAATAGCCATGGGCTTGTCGCCCACGATGGGCAGGATGTAGTCGTACCAGGATTTGTCGAAGCCCTGGTCGTACACGTCGAAGGCAAACACGTCCCAGTACTGGGGGCCGGGGTTATAGGCGGCGAAGTCCCGGCTCATGTCCTGCATATCCCAGACCCAGATGAGGTTGGTCAGGCCCTTGGTGTTGCGCAGGTAGTCGTGGGTAATCTGGTAGAGGCGGGCCGTGCCGTTGGGGCCGGGGCGGCCGCCCCACCAGAACTTGCCCTGGTTCATTTCGTGCAGGGGGCGGAAGAGCACCTCCACCTTCTTGTCCTTGAGGTACTGCAGGTAGCGGGCCACGTCGTCCATGCGCAGCTTCCAGGCCTTGTTCAGAGGCGTGCCGTCGGTAATGAGCTCCGTCCACTGGGCATCGGTAAGCAGCTGGTTGAGCAGGCCGGGGTCCCAGCCGCAGGGCTCCCCGGTGGTGGGCGGGCAGGCGTGCCACATCAGGTTCACCACGGCCCCCTGCTGGTACTGGCGCTCGGCTTCCTTGATCATGTCCCAGCGGTGGTCGATGTCGCTCTGGGCAAACAGGAAGTCCCCGCTCCAGAGCGCGGGGTACTTGCCCGTCACGCGGTGCACGTAGTCGGTCCACTTGGTGGGCTCGGCGGTGGGCTCCTTGTTGTGCTGGCCCGAAAGCGTCTGCTGGCCGGAAATCTGCTGCAAGTAGGGCAGCACCCGCGGGGCCTGGGCCGCGCAGCTGGCCAGTAGGGTCAGATGCAGAAAAAGAAGCGTAGTGCGAACAACAGAATGCATGAACTGAAAGATGAGAAAGGACCGGAGAATAGCAGAACCCGGCGGGGAAAGTCGAAAAAAAGTTGGGCGCGGCCCCCGGCCCCGCCCAACCGAAAACTAGATTTTCTGGAGGGTGTACCAGGTGGTTTTGGCCCCGCCCAGCTCCATCTTGTTGCCCTCGCCGTTCCAGTCGATGTCGTAGGGCTGCACGTTGAAGGGCATTTTCATCACGGACTTGTCGAAACTGAATTCCAGCGTGGCCGTTTTGGTCTGGCCGGCCTGCCCGGGGTTGAAGGTGATGGTGTTGTCGGTGAAGTCCCGCACCCAGGTGCCCTGGCCCTTGGGCAAGCGCCGGAACTTGTAGCTGTAGTCGGTGCCCTTGAAGTTGAAGTCGGCGTACGCGTTGTCGGGGCCGGCCTTATGGTCGTAGGTGCCTTCCAGCTTGCCGTCGGGCTGCACGCCGGTTACCTTGAACTCGATGGTGTTGTCGTTTTCCTTGCTGGCATCGGCAATGTTGTCGGCCACTTTCTTGGTGCCGCTCCAGCCCCAGCTTTCCCCTTCGCCAATGAAGTACTGGAACTGCAGGTTAGTCACCTTCCACGTCCCGTCCATGTCCGACTCGTACTCCTTGATCTGCACCTTCCACTCCCGGGCCTGGCCGGTTTCGGAGGTCACGGAGTAGGTTCGGATGCCATTGCTGGCCGCAAAGTTGGTAGCCACCCCGGAGGCAGGGTCTACTTTGGCTTTGTAGGAGGTTTCGATGCGGGGAACCACGCTGGAAAGGTCGGTGCCCTTCACCACGTACACCGTCACGGTGCCCTCGGTGGGCGTGCGGGTAATTTCAGCCACCCCGATCTGGCCTTTGTCCAGGGTGAAGTTGGTGATGGCGCGCTCGTTGCTTTCCACGCCTTCAAAGGGGTCCTGGGTGCAGCTGTTCAGCAGCAGCAGGCCCGGCAGCAAACCGGCCCAGAGCCGGAAATTTACGGATATATGCATGGTGGAGGGTGATTAGAGGTTGGGATTCAGGTCCGTTTCCCGGGTCGGAATCGGGTAGAAGTAGGCGTTGCCGGGCTGGATGGTTTTGCCGTACTGCTGCACCAGCACCTGCTCCATCTGGTGGGTGCGGCGCAGGTCGAACAGGCGGTTGCCCTCAAAGGCCAGCTCCCAGGCCCGCTCCTGCAGCACGGCGGCGCGGAAGGCCGCCGGGCTCAGCCCCTCGGTTAGGTTGGGCAGGCCCGCCCGCTGGCGGATCTGGTTGATGGCGGCGTAGCCCTCGGCCGTGGGGCCGCTGGCCTCGGCAAAGAGCAGCACCACGTCGGAGTAGCGCAGCACCGGCGTGTTGGCGCTGGTTTGCTCGCCCACCTGCTTGGGGTCAAGGTATTTGCGGGTGAACGGGCGGCTGTAGCCGGTGATGCTGAGCGTGGTTTCCTTTTTGCCGATGTAGACTTTGGAGGGAATCAGCTCGGTTTTGCGCTTGTCGGTGTCGGCGAAGCTGTTGTAGATGGCCGGCTCCGTCACGAAATGGTTGTAGCCCGAGCGGACGCTGGTGCTGTCGTTGAGCTTGAACACGGCCCCGTCGATGTAGGGAATGAACATCAGCGGCAGCTTGGAGAAGTTGCCCTCCGAGAGGCCCGAGCGGTCCGTAGCCACGGCGAAGATGTGCTCGGGGCCGTTCTTCTTGTCCACGTCAAAAATGGCTTTCAGGTCCGGGTCGAGGCCGTAGCCGGCCCCGCCGCTGAGCACGTTGCCGGCGTAGGTTTTGGCCTGGGTGTACAGGGCGTCGGCATTGCCCACGAACTCGTAGCCGGGGGAGCTGGTGCTTTTGCCCGAGGCCTGGGTGAGGTACACCTTGGCCAGCAAGCCCCAGGCAGCCACTTTGTTGGCCCGCCCGTCGCGGCGGGTGGCGTCCATCAGCTCACTGGCTTTCTTGAGGTCGGCCTCAATCAGCGCGTAGATGTCCTGCAGGCTGGCTTTGGGGGAGTTGGCCTGGTCGAGGGACGTGACGGGCTCCGTTTTCAGGGGCACCTCGCCGAACAGTCGCACCAGGTTGAAGTAGTGCAGGGCGCGCAGGAAGTAAGCCTCGCCCACGATCTGGTTGCGGTTGGCCTCGCTCATGGCCGCAATGCCGGGCACGTTGGCAATGACGGCGTTGGCGCGGTTGGCCCCGATGTAGGCGTAGCGCCAGGCCGTGGTCAGCTCGGGGTTGTCGGCGCGCACGGCCAGCTTGTCGAACTCGAAGTTGCTGGCGCCGGCGTCGGGCTTAAGGGTGATGTTTTCGGTGGGCAGCTCCGTGACCAGGATGAAGTTGCGGGAGTAGTACTCAATTTCCGGCAGGATGGAGTAGGCGTAAATCAGCGCCGCGTTGGCGTCGGCCTCCGTCTTGTAGAAGTTGTCGGTGGAGTTGAAGCCGTAGGGCTCTTCCTGCAGGGAGCAGGCCGTGAGCAAAGCCAGCGCCCCGGCCAGGCAAAGTTGTTGGGGGAGTTTCATGGGGAAGGCAGTTGCGAAACTTAGATACCAAGGTTTACACCCAGCGAGAAGGCGCGGGGGCGCGGGTAAGAGCCCCACTGCTGGCCGTTGGCGGGCACTTCCGGGTCGAAGCCGGTGTGGTACTTGGTGAAGTTGTAGAGGTTGTTGCCCGAGAAGTAGATGCGCAGACTTTCAATGCCCTTCACGAAGTTGGACTTGAAGTTGTAGCCCAGCGTCACGTTCTGCACGCGCAGGAACGAGCCTTTGGTCACAAACCAGTCGGAGCCGTAGTAGGCGCGGTTGGCGTTTACGCTGGGGTACTCGTTGGTGGGGTTGTCGGGCGTCCAGCGCTGGAGCTGGGCGCTGGGTGAGAACTTGCGGAAGTCGAACACGTCGTTGCCCTGCACGCCGTAGAGCTGGGCCGAGAGGTCGAAGCCGTGGCTGCTCACGCTGGTGTTGAGGCTGTAGAGGAACTTGGGGTTGGGGTCGCCGATGATGGTGCGGTCCTTGTCGTCCACCACGCCGTCGCTGTTCAAATCCACGTACTTGATTTCGCCGGGCTTGGCCATGTCGCCCGTCAGGCCGGCGGCCTGGCCTTCCTCCACCGTCTGAATGATGCCGTCGGTTTTGTAGCCGTAGAAGACGTTGATGGGCTCGTTCACGATGAAGGCGTTGAGCGGGGCGCGCAGCATCTCAATGCTGCTGCCGTTCCACACAAAGTTGTCTTCGCCCATGCTCAGGAGCTTGTTGCGGTTGAGGGTGAAGTTGCCGCCCACGCTCCACTGCACCGGCCCTTCCAGGATGTTGGTGCTCATGCCCAGCTCAAACCCCTTGTTTTCAATTTCCCCGTCGTTGATCCACAGCCGGTCGTAGCCGGAGGACGGGGTGATGTAAGTTTGCCGCAGCAGGTCGCTGGTGCGCTTGTAGTAGTAGTCGGCGCTCAGCGTCAGGCGCTGGTTGAACAAGGCCAGGTCGAGGCCGGCGTTCAGCTGAGACGTGGTTTCCCAGCGCAGGTCGGGGTTGGGCACGCCCTCCCAGATCTTGTTGTAGCCGTCGTAGCCGAAGGTGCCGGGCCCGAAGCCGGTCTGGAACTCCCCGCCGGTGAAGTAGCGGCCCGAGCCCAGGCGGTCCAGCGTCTGGTAGGGGCTGATGCCCTGGTTGCCGGTCAGGCCGTAGCTCAGGCGCAGCTTGGCTTCCGTCACGGCGGACACGTCGCGCAGGAAGCCTTCTTCGTGCAGCTTCCAGCCCAGGGCCGCCGACGGGAAAAACGCCCACTTGTTGTTGGCTCCGAACTTGGACGAGCCGTCAGCCCGGCCGGTGAAGGTCAGCAGGTACCGGTCGAGCAGGGAGTAGTTCACCCGCCCGATAAAGGAGTTCAGCAGGGATTTGGTCTGGCCATTGGTGGCAAACTGGGTTTTGGCCGTGTTCAGGCTCTCGTTGCGTAGGGCATCGTTGATAAACCCGCGGCCCTCAAGCCGGGACGTGCGCACCGTGAAGTTTTGCGTAGTGTAGCCGGCTACAATATTTAAATTGTGCACGGTGCCAATATTTTTATTGAACGTGAAATAATTCTCATTCAATAATTCATTGCCATTGTAGTTATCAATTACGCCGTAACCATTAAATAAATAGCCGGTGCCGGTAATATCCCGGGGCTCGTACACGTCGCCCACCGAGTTGCCGTATTTATCACTTACCTGGGTGCGGAAATTCAGCCAGCTGGCAATATCCCAGCTCACGAACAGCGTGCCGAGCACATCAATGGTTTTGCTTTTATTCAGTACCTCATTGGCGTAGGCAATGGGGTTGCCAAAATCCCGCGGGCCAATCTTAAAGTAGGTACCGTCGGCGTTGTAAATCGGGAATACCGGGGAGCGGTCAGCCGACAAGCCCCCGCCGTTGCGCTGGGTGTGGGTCAGAATCAGGTTCACGCCGGTCGTCACATTGTCGAGCAGCTTCTGCTCCAGGTTCAGGCGGCCGTTGTACCGGTCGTAGTAGTTCTTGATGGCCAGGCCTTCTTCCCGGTAGTAGTTGCCGGACACCGAGAACTTGGTTTGCTCGTTGCCGCCGCTGCCCGTGAGCGTGTAGCTCTGGGAGAAGGGGTTGCGGTACACCTCATCGGGCCAGTAGGTGCGGGTCGGCCACTTGGGCTTGTTGGGGTCCTCGCCGCGCAGCTCGGCCACCGAGGGGTAGTAGGTGCCCAGGTAGTCCTGGCCGGTGAACAGGGGCGTGAGGCCCGCGTTCTGCCGCGCTTCGTTGTCGATAACGGCCACGTCCACCGGGTCCGACCACACGTCCAGCTTGCTGGGCAAGGTGGAAATGGTGTTCAGGGTGCTAAGGTTGATGCGGGTTTTGCCGGCCTTGCCTTTTCTGGTGGTCACCAGAATCACGCCGTTGGCGCCGCGGGAGCCGTAGATGGCCGCCGCCGAGGCATCTTTCAGCACCTCAATGCTTTCGATGTCATCGGGGTTGATTTGCTTGAGGTTGCCGGCCTCACCCCATGGGTAGCCGTCCACCACCAGCAGCGGGCTATTGGAGCCGTTGATGGAGCTGGCCCCGCGGATGCGTACCGTAGCGCCTGCGCCGGGCTCCCCGGACGGCACCACCACCTGCACGCCCGCAATCTTGCCCTGCAGCAGCTGGTCCACGGACGAGGCCGGGGTTTTGTTCAGGTCGCTGCCTTTCAGGGAAGCTACCGAGCCGGTTACGTCGCTCTTGGCTACAGTGCCGTAGCCAATGACCACAGCCTCATTCAGCAGATTGGCGTTTTCCAGCAGCGCCGCATCGGCCACGGCCAGGTTCTGGCCGGCTACTACCGTTATGGCCATTTTCAGGGTGTTGAACCCCACAAAGGAAATCACCAGGTTGTGGCTCCCGGCGGGCACATTCTGCACCGTGTAGGTACCATCGGCATTGGTAGAGCTACCGAGCGAGGTGCCCTCCACAAGGACCGTGGCACCCGGTATCCCCGCCTGCTTCTCGTCCAGCACGCGGCCGCTCACCGAGCCAGTCTGGGCGTAGGCCGTACCAACAGTCGCGGTACACGCCAGCACCAGCAGCAAGAGCAGCTTGCCGGCCAAGGCGCGGCACCCAAGCCCGGCGCCGGCTGGCCAAGAAATCCATTGCAGCCGCGGTTGCGGGCTGCGGTGTGGGAAAGGGTAGTGTTGTCGCATATGCGTAGGATCAGGTGTTTTTAAAAAGAGTGGGATTTACTTCAGGCAGAAAAAATATCATCATCTAGGGTATAGTATTAACTGCGGCAAAAGCTGATACTTTATTTATTGGCTTATCTAATCCTTGGTTATAAATAATACTCAAATTTATCAGCCTGTTAACCAAGTAAATAATACTTTTTTATCAATTAATTATCACAATAAAATAATTGCCGTTCATAAACCACTTTTCTCTTATAGTAGCGAGCTAAGACGATTTTAAATTCACTCAATCGATTCCTGGTAGTCCGCACACGATTGCACTAAGCGGGCACTGATTCCTTTAGCAGGTGCAGCCGGGCCGCTTCCTTTTTGCAGCGCTCAATGACTTCCAGACAGGCCCGCATATTGTGGTAAGGGCACTTCCAGAAGCCGACCTTGTCCTGGTGCGTCATAGGCTGATAGTCGGCCTCTACGCCCCAGTGCCACTCCCCCTGGGCATAGTCCAGCAGGTGCTGCTGGGCAAAAAGCCAGGCCCGGCGCGAGTGGCGCAGCATCAGCTCGTCCTGGCTCAGTTCATAGGCATTTAGAAATCCCACCATCGCCTCGGCACTCACCCACCACTCGCGGTGCAGATCTAGGTGGCCGGTGCGCCGGTTCAGCTCGTGGGGCAGGCTGCCGTCGGGCAGCAGGGCCGCCGCCGTGGCCTGGGTCAGGAGCCGGCCCGCCGCGTTTATCGGCGTCAATAGGTCCTCATCGCCCAGCACCTCGGCGGCCTCGCGCAGCAGCCAGGCGGCCTCAATGTCGTGCCCGTAGGATTCCAGCTCGGCTACGGGGTGCCAGTCGGCGGTGAAAAACAGGCGCAGGTGCCCGGTTTCCATGTCTACGATGTGGCGCAGAAACGTGGAAAGCAGGCCGCGCAGCTGCGCGCCCAGCCCGGCGTCCGGCCAAACGCGGTACAGGTTGGCGTAGGCTTCCAGCACATGTAGGTGGGTATTCATGGTTTTGGGCGCTTGCAGGTCCTTCTCACTTAGGCGCATATCGGCCAGCGGCTCGCCCCGGCGGCCAAAGGCCTCGAAGTAGCCGCCGTGCCCGGGGTCGAAGCTGTGCTGCTCAATCCAGCGAAACAGCTCCTGGCTTACCTGCAGGGCCAGCGGGCACTGCGTGGCGCGGTGGTATTCGCTGAGCCCGTAGATGGCAAAGGCCAGGGCGTAGATCTGCTTGCGCGTGTCCAGGGGCTGGCCCTGGGCATCGAGCAACCAGTAGATGCCGCCGTACTCGTGGTCGAGGAAATGGGCCAACAGGTAATCTAGGGCCCGGGCGGCCGCGGCGCGGTGCTGTTCCTGCCCGGTATGCCGGTACACGGCCGAAAACGACCACAGGATGCGGGCCTGCAGAATACCCCCCGACCAGCTGTGGCATCTACTTCACCATTGCTGTGCATGCGGCCAATGAAGTTCCCGGCGGGGTTTACCGCCTTGGTCAGCCAGAAATCCGTGAGGCGCGCCAGCTCAGCTTCGGCTTCCTGCTGGTAGGCAGCCAGCTGCTGCAAGCGTACCTGGAGGGTGTGCGGGCTCATACCGTTACGCCGTTATAATGCGGGGTGGCTGTACGCGGAGCGCGGTTCAGGTACGCCTGGTTCTGGTCGATGAGGTTGTTGATCTGGCGGACCGAGGCGGCGGAGCTAAACTCATCGGCGGGCGTGTGCAGGGCGTAGTCCACGAGCTGCTCCACGGTGGTGGTGGCTACGTGGGTGCGGGTGTCGGAGGAGGCGTAGTAAATGAACACGGTGCCGTCCTCGTCCAGAATCCAGCCGTTGCTGAACACCACGTTGGACACGTCGCCTACCCGTTCCTCGCCTTCCGGGGCAATGAAGTAGCCGCCCGGCTTGTGCAGCACCTTGGCCGGCTCCTGCAGGTCGGTCAAAAACACGTACAGCACGTAACGCAGGCCGGCCGCCGTGTTGCGCACGCCGTGAGCCAGGTGCAGCCAGCCCTGGGCTGTCTTGATGGGTGCGGGGCCCTGGCCGTTTTTCGCCTCGTACACTGTGTGGTACTGCTTGCCGTCCACAATCCACTCCTGGTCGACCACCGCGTTTTCCATTGAATCGGTCAGCCCGAAGCCGATGCCGCCGCCGGCGCCCGCCTCAATAAAGCTGTCCTGGGGCCGGGTGTAGAGGGCGTACTTGCCTTGCACAAACTCGGGGTGCAGCACCACATTGCGCTGCTGAGGCGAGGGCGTGCGCAGGTCCGGCAGCCGCTCCCAGGAAACCAGGTCGCGGGTGCGGGCAATGCCGCACTGGGCCACGGCCGCCGATTCGTCGCCGGGACGGGCGGCGGGGTCTTTGCGCTCGGTGCAGAACAGGCCGTAGATCCAGCCGTCCTCGTGCTGCACCACGCGCATGTCGTACACGTTGGTGTCGGGCTCCGCGGTTTTGGGCATGGTGATGGGCCGCTCCCGGAACACGAAGTTGTCAAGGCCGTTGGGGCTTTCGGCCACCGCAAAAAAGGATTTGCGGTCCAGCCCTTCCACCCGGGCCACCAGCAAGTATTTGCCTTCGTGCTTGATGGCGCCGGCGTTGAAGGCGGCATTAACGCCCAGCCGCTCCATCAGGTAGGGGTTGGTGCGGGGGTTGAAGTCGTAGCGCCAGCTCAGCGGTACGTGGGCGGCCGTGAGCACCGGGTGCTGGTAGCGGGTAAAGATGCCGTTGCCCAGGGGCTGTGGCTTGTTGGGGCGGGAAAGCAGCGACGACTGGTGGTTTTCCAGCGCGTGGAGGCGTTGTTGAAATAAGTTTTCCATCAGAAAACGACTGGGTGAAGCGAGTCTTATTGCTTGGTAATCTTGAGAGTATGCACCCGCTGGGCGCTCTGCACGCGCAGCAAATACAGGCCGGCGCGCAGGCTGGCCAGCGGCAACCGGCGGGTGCTGCCGGAGCCGGCGAAGGTGGCCACTGTCTGGCCCGTGCTGGTGAGCAGGGTGAGCTGGGTAGCGGCCGGCCAGGCGGCGCCCAGCGCTACCGTGAGCTGGTCGGTGGCCGGGTTGGGGTAGGCCTGCACGCGCAGGGCGGGGTCGGTGGCTTCGGCCGCGGCGGTGGCCACGCTGCCGTACACGGCCAGCTCCCGGATGGAGAAGCCGTAGGCCGTGCCCCGCGCCGTGCCGCGCAGCTTCAGGTAGCGGGCCGAGGCGTTCAGGTCCGTGTACTCGTTGAACAGGCTGGTATTGCCGGCTACTTTGCGCAGCGAGGTCCAGGTGGTTTGGTCGGTGGAAGCCAGCAGCTCGAAGTCCTTGCCCAGGGCCGTTTCCCACAGGATGGTGAGGTAACTGAGCAGGTAAGTGGCCCCGAGGTCCACGACCAGCTCCTGCGGGTCGGCGTAGAGGGAGCTCCAGCGGGTGGTCGGGTCGCCATCCACGGCAAAGCGGGCCTCATTCGGGGCCTCGGTGGAGGACACCGTGACCGGGCGCTGGTAGGCCAGATTGCCCGCGTTGGGGGTAGCAGCATTCCAGCCGGGCATTTCTTCCCGCGTCAGCACGTTAGCGGCGGAGTACAGGGCCTGGAGCTGGGCGGGGGAATTCTGGGAGAACACCAGCTCCGACCAGCCCATGAAATAGGTCCACTTAGGCTGGGCCAGCAGCTGGGCGGCCGTGGGCAGCTGGCCCAGCTCGCCGATGGCAATGGGCTTGCCGGCCGCCACGGCCAGCATGGCCTCGTACTTGGCCGCGGTCAGCCCGTCCCCGTTGTAGAAGTCCAGCGAAGCCACGTCGAAGTAGTCGGCGCCGGGGCTGTAGTCGGTTACGTCGGCGGGCAGGGTCGGGAAGTCCTGGATGTTCCACACCCACACGATGTTCGACAGGCCCTTCGTGTTGCGCAGGTAGTCGTGGGTTATCTGGTAGAGCTTGCGGGAGCCGTTGGCCCCGGGCCGGCCGCCCCACCAGAAGGCGCTTTGGTTGGTTTCGTGCAGGGGGCGGAAAGCCACTTCCACGCCTCTGCTTTTCAGGTACTGAAAGTAGGGCACCAGCTCATCAAGCCAGGTTTTCCAGCGGGTGTTCAGCACGGTGCCTTCGGTGACCAGGGCCGTCCAGTCGGCATCGGACATGGTGCTGGTCACGCCGCCCGAAAACTGGCAGGGCGACACGTTCTGGGCGGGGTTGCAGGCGTGCCAGGTCAAGGTAACCAAAGCCCCCTGCTGCCACTGCTTTTCCGCTTCCAGAATCATCTGCCACCGGTTGTTGTACTCCTGGAACAGGAAGTCCCCACCCCAGAGGCCGGCATATTTGCCGGTGGCAAACTGCAACTTGTCGGTGTAGAACGTGGGCTCATTCAGCGGCTCCTTGTTATGGATGCCGCCGATGGTTTTCTTGCCGGATATGCTGTACAGGTAGTTGAGCGACTTGAGCGGCGTTTGGGCCGCGGCACTCCCGGCGGCCAGCAGCAACAGCGCCGCCAGCCACTGCCGGGCTGGGCGGACAGTAGAAAAAAATGTAGAAAAAGCAGGCATGGGATGGGAGTTCAGAAAAGCGGGCAGAGTAGCAACCGGCTGATACTATTTTGCAGCTCCCCGCGCGGGGGAGCTGCAAAACGGGCTGAAAAACGTTTGCGGCAGGCAGCAGTAATTTCCCCTTACCCTTGTGCTGCCGGGGCAAACGCCATAATCAAAGATACCTGGTGCCCGCCCCGCCGGTGTAATGAATTCTTAGCGTTGTCTGGTAGAAAATTAACCCGTCGAAACCCGTCACTTAGTAGTCCGACAGGCGGTTCCACCAGGTCTTTTTCAAAATCACCACTACCACGGCCAGGATGGCCAGCGCCACGAGCATCGGCACCTTCTGGGAAAGCAGCAGGTACATGGGCAGGATGGTGAGGCAGAGCTGCGCGATAATGCCCAGCACCACGTTGAACATGTTCAGCCGGAAATTGCGGTTGGGCTGGAACGCGAGGTCTTCGGCTACCACCAGGGCGTTGATCGGGCCCCAGAAGCCCCAGGGCCGCACGTTGCGGTAAAAGGCCTTGAGCACTTCCACGTCGGTAGGCGGCGAGAGGTAAGTCCCAATTACCGAGCCCGCCATCGACAAGGCAAACAGCACGGGGAAGAAGTAGAGAAACTCCACACCCTCAAAAAACCGCGAGGCCACCAGCGCCGACACAATGCCGGTGAGCATGCCCCAGAAAAAGCCGGTGGCATTAAAGCGCCACCAATGCCACTTAAGCACGTTGGACGCAATGTAGCCCCCGTACAGCGCCGATACTATCCACTGCAGCACGCTGTTCACGTCCCTGGCCAGAAAGCCCAGCAGCACGCCCACGGCCACTACCACCACGCCCACCAGGTAGTTGATGGACATGATTTGCCCGGTGCTGGAGTTGGGGTTGATGTATTTCAGGTAGATGTCGTTGACGATGTAGGCCTGGGCGGCATTCACTGTGCCGCTGAACGTGCCCATAAAGGCGCCCAGCAAGCCCGTCAGCACCAGGCCCATCAGGCCCACGGGCAGAAACCGGTTGATGGCCTCAGGCAGAATCCGCTCAAAGTCCATGGTGCCGTCGGGCGCTACCAGGTTCATCTGGTCGTAGTACAGCAAGCCCAGAATGGTGAGGCCCACGATAAGCGAGTAGCGGATGGGCAGCAGAATAATGGACACGAACCCGCTCATCTTGCTGGCCTCTTCGGGCGAGCGGGTCGAGAGAATCTTCTGCATGTCGTAGTTGGGCGCGGGGCCGGCCAGGGAGGCAAACACGCCCTTAAAGGCCATCATCATAAAGAAGATGCTGAACAGGGAGTACCCGTCGCTGTCGATTTTCTGGTTGACCTGCCCGATAATGCGCGACCAGTCGAGGTCGAGCCGCTGCCCGAAAAACGGGTTATACCAGCCATCCGGCACGTTCAAGGTCTTGCCCTGCAGCTCCAGGTAGGCAATGACGGCAATAGCCAGGCAGGCCACCGTCATGATGGCGTACTTGATCAGGTCGCCGAGCACGATGCTGTGCATGCCCCCGATGATGGAGTAGAACATGGCAAAGAGCGTGAACACGATGCCGTACATGTGCGGCACGTACTGCGGGGCCACGGCGAAGGGCACGTAGTCCTTTACCAGCGTCCAGGGCACGAAGATTTCGATGAACTTGCCCAGCCCCACGAACCCGTAGGCCAGAAAGCCCAGGCAGCTGAGCAGCGCGAAGGCAATAACCACCTGGTGGGAGGCCGCCACGCCCGGCCCGCGGGTGCCAAAGCGCGTGGCCAGCCACTCGGCCCCGGTAGAGGCGTTGGAGCGGCGCAGCCAGCGCGAGAGGTACATCATCAGAAACACCTGGTTGAACACCGGCCACAGCCACGGTATCCAGATGCTTTTCATGCCATACACAAAGCAGAGGCTCACCATCCACATCGTGCCGCTGATGTCGAACATGTCGGAGGCGTCGCTCAGGCCGAGCTTGTACCAGGGCAGGGTTTTGCCGCCGAGCAGGTAGCTGTCCTTGTCTTCGCGGGCCTTTTTGCGGTACCACAACCCAATGAAGACAGTGGTGAGCAGGTAGGCAGCAATGATGAGCAGGTCGAGCAGATGTAGACGCATACAGGAATGGTGGGAGGTGAGAAACGCAGCGGGTAGAACACCCTTGAGCAGGTGGTGCCAACCTGCCTGCCGAATAGATCCAAAAGTACCGTGCCCTCCACGCCTTTATTAATGATGTTTTAGCATAATCAGATACTTAAATAGCCTAGCACAGGATCATGTCTATTAAATATGGCCTCTATATCCTCTATTAGGTGTTTTTATGGTCAGCAGCGCCTGATACATGGCAGATACTATCTTATCAAAACCTTGTAGTTTTAACGCATCCCACTACTGTTTTCTCCCATGGCCCACCAGATGATGCGGGAAATAACCCCGCTGACGCAGAACGACTGCTTCATGATTTTCTCCCGCGTCAAGCAGGAGTTCAACTTCCCGCTGCACTACCACGAGGAGTTTGAGCTGAACCTGATTGTGAATGCGGCCGGGGCCAAGCGCATCGTGGGCGACCATATCGAGGTAGTGGAGGACCTGGAGCTGGTGCTGGTGGGGCCCAACCTGAGCCACGCCTGGTTTACGCACCAGTGCCAGAGCCAGGAAATCCGGGAAGTCACCATTCAGTTTCACAAGGACCTGCTCGACGAGCGGTTCCTGCGCCGCAGCCAGCTCAACTTCATTCAGAAGATGTTTGAGAATGCGCAGCGGGGCATCCTGTTCTCGCGCGAAGCCACGGAGCGCATCCGGGACCGGATCTTGTCGCTGGAGCGCAAAACCGGCTTCGACTCGGTGCTGGAGCTGCTTTCCATCCTGCACGATCTGTCGGCCTCACGCAACATGCGCATCCTCTCGGACTCCTCCTTCACCAACGACCGGCTGCACTATAACAGCCGGCGCATCGAGAAGGTATTTGAGTACATGAACGCCCACTACAGCCGGCCGGTGACGCTGGCCGAGGTGGCCAAGGTGGCCAACATGCCCGAGGTGTCGTTCAGCCGCTTCATCAAGAAGCGCACCGGCACCACGTTTATCGACAGCCTCAACGAAATCCGCCTGGGCCACGCCTCCCGCATGCTCATCGACACCACCCACAGCGTGGCCGAAGTAGCCTACAAGTGCGGGTTCAACAACATCTCCAACTTCAACCGCATCTTCAAGAAGCGCAAGAACTGCACGCCCAAGGAGTTTCGGCAGAGCTTCTCGGGCACGCGCCTGTTTATCTGAGCTGGGGCTTAAGCCTCGCTCAACCTCCTAATTCTTATCGTTTTATTGCCAATTTTTAACGACCTGGCGGGCTCGTTGCTTTTTTCCGGTTGATTGGCAACACCAACCGCCTACCGGCCGGCCCGCTTGCTGTGAGCGGCGCCCTGGCCCCGCCCTATTGCTTACTGCCACCTGACCAGCCGTCCCCCCTTCCCGGGCCGGTGCGGGCCGCGCTTTGCCTGATTTTAGGTGCCACGCCATTCTGCTCTGTCCCTTCTTTTCCAACCCACCAATTCACTTACCATGTTCAACCTCAAACTCTGCGGGGCAATGGCTCTGCTGCTGCTGGCCGGCACTCAGGCGCTGGCCCAGACTTCCTTCAAAAGCCTGAATTACCTCTATGCCAACGCCGGGCAGCGCACGGTGGCGGGCCAGCACAACCGGGAGCCCAACTCCTCCCCTGCCGTGCAAACCAACCGTATCTACTCCATCACGGGCCAGTACCCCGGCCTGTGGAGCGGAGACTTCCTGTTTGCGGGCTCCGACGTGTCGAACCGCTGGACGATGATCAACGAAGCCAAGGCGCAGTGGGCCAGCGGGGCCATCATCAACCTGATGTGGCACGCCTGCCCGCCCACCCAGCCCGAGCCTTGTCAGTGGGAAGGCGGGGTGAAAAGTTACCTCAACGACAGCCAGTGGAACGAGCTGATTACCAACGGCACCACGCTGAACAACAACTGGAAGGCCCGCCTCGACGTCATTGCTACCTACCTACAGGACCTGGAAAACAACGGGGTGGAAGTGTACTTCCGGCCCCTGCACGAAATGAATCAGGGTATTTTCTGGTGGGCCGGCCGCCCCGGTGCCAACGGCACGCGCCGCCTGTTCCAGCTTACCCGCGACTACCTGCGCAACACCAAGGGCCTGACCAACCTGATCTGGGTCTGGGACCTGCAGGACTTCAGCTCCCTGTCCTCCGACCTCACCAACTACAACCCCGGCAGCGCCTACTGGGACGTGCTGGCCCTGGATATGTACTACTCCGATGGGCAAGGCTACACCACGGCCAAGTACAATGCCATGGTGAATGCCTCAGGGGGCAAGCCCATTGCTATTGGCGAGTGTGAGGTGCTGCCCTCGCCCAGCCTGCTGGCGCAGCAGCCCCGCTGGGGCTTTTTCATGGGCTGGGCGGAGCTGGTGTTCAACCCCAATTCCAACTCTAACACCAGTATCCAGAATACTTACTTCGCCAGCAACGTGCTGGTGCGCGGCGAGATGCCCGGCTGGGGCGGCGCCTCGCCCACGGCGCCCAACCTGGCCTACAACCGCCCGGTAACCGTATCGTCCTCGGAAAACACCACCCACACTGGCCCCAAAGCCGTGGACGCCAACGGCACCACCCGCTGGGCCAGCGCGGCGGCCAACAACCAGCACATCATCGTGGACCTGGGCGCTACGTACACCATCAATCGGGTGCGCCTGGCCTGGGAGGCCGCCTACGCCCGCGACTACCAGGTGCAGGTTTCCACCAACGGCACCACCTGGACGACGGTTAAAGACGTGTGGGGCAAAGCATCGGCCGCGGCCGACGACCACACCGGCCTCAGCGCCCCGGCCCGCTACGTGAAGGTGTACTGCATCAACCGCGCTACCACCTACGGCTTCTCCTTGTTTGAATTTGAGGTGTATGGCGCGGCTAGCGGAGCACGCGCCCTGTCCACGAGCACGGCCCGGAGCGCAACCGAGCCGCCTGTGCAGGTGTACCCCAATCCGGCCACCGACCGCCTCACGCTGCGTCTGGCCCCGGGCTGGGAACATAGCCAGGTAACACTATTCGACAGCCAGGGCCGCCAAGTGCTGCAGGAGTACACCGGCGGGCCGCAGCACAGTTTGCGCCTGGCGCATCTGGCAGCGGGAATCTACCAGGTCTCTCTCACCAATGGCACTTACCGCCAGACACGGAAGTTTACCAAATTGGAATAGCAGACTGCGGCGTTATTTTCATACTGCCGATGCGGTTTCTTACCATCGATGTTGGCTTAGTCACCTCTCTTGAGCTGCAAAACACAGGAGCCGGCCCACCTCATACGGCACGCTACAGCTAGCCTGACCACCGCAACACCAATTGTATCGATCGAAAATGAAGCAGCCCAAGACCTCCCGGGGACTTGGGCTGCTTGCCGCCGGAAGGTGGCTTATGCTGGCAAAGCGAATGGGTATGCAAGCCATATTTTTTTGGTGACGGAAAGCTGACAGAACCTGCGTCGGTTAGCCCGCTGGGTCTGAAATGAAATGCGAGAAAGTCAGTATGAAAAAAATTACTATCGACGCTGTGTTACCGGGCGCAACAATGCCGTAGTTTTGCAGTATGCTTCAACCCAAAAATCTGTTGATGAAGCGTGGGACCCTGCTCAGCGAGGAACCGCGAGTGGCCCGAGAGGTCTTCGCCGCCATCGATTCTCTCGATTTTGCCTCTGCTTTTTCCATTGTCTTTTCTGGGTGTTACTTCGCTACCGTTTCGGATTCCGAAACGGTTTTTTTATGTCCGTTGAGTTCGTGGGCTGCCGCCCGGCCACCGCTTCATACCGCTCACGGACACCTCTACCCCTTTCCTCAACCGTGACTGCTGCCACCAGCGCCTCGCCCCATACCAACAGCTCGTCTCTCCGTCATGGGGAGTGGTAGACTAAGACTTCATTCTGTTCTTTTTAGCTAGACGACCCCACTTTCCTCAACTCCGGTATGGCACGTAAAGACCTGCTCGACATCGCCTCCCTCCACCGTGAGGAAATCGAGTTCCTGCTCGACCAATCCACGTCTTTTAAAAAATTGTTCACCCGCTCGGTGAAAAAAATTCCTGCTCTCGAGGGCAAGTCCGTACTCATGCTGTTCTATGAGGCCAGCACCCGGACGCACTCCTCCTTCGAGGTGGCCGCCAAACGCCTCTCGGCGGAGGTGACGAATTTCGACGTCGACCACTCCTCCATCACCAAGGGCGAATCGGTGCGCGAGACCATCGAGACGCTCCAGGCCATGCGCACCGACTACATCGTCGTCCGCCACGGTCACTCCGGCCTGCCCGGCATGATAGCTCGCCAAACCACAGCGTCGGTCATCAATGCCGGCGACGGGGCACACGAGCACCCCACCCAGGCCCTGCTGGACGCCTTCACCATTAAGGAAAAATTTCCCGACCCCCGGGGCAAAAAAGTCCTCATCATCGGCGATATCCTCCACTCGCGCGTCGCACGCTCCACCAGCACCCTGCTGCAAAAGCTGGGCGTCGAAGTCGCTTACCTAGGCCCAGGCTCGCTGGTGCCCAAGTACGGCCCGACAACCATTCCTCGTTTCACCGACTATCAAGCGGCTATGGCTTGGAAGCCCGATATCGTGTATCTGCTCCGCGTGCAGATGGAGCGCCAGGACGTGCAGTTTTTCCCCAACGTCCGCGAATACCACCGGGTCTATGGCATCACCAACGCCCGGCTAGCGGAAATCCGTGACCGGGGCCTCTACATCATGCACCCCGGCCCCGTGAACCGGGGAGTTGAACTCTGTGACGCCGTCATGGACTACGAGCGCAGCCTGATCACCAACCAGGTCGAAAACGGTATTTCCATTCGCATGGCCGTGCTCGACTGGCTCACGCCGGGCGGGGAGTTCCCGAAGCAGGAATCGTATATCGCACGGCAGCAAGCCAGCTCAACGGCGATTTTGCCCTAAACGCCGGTCGCTACGGCTGGCCCCGCCCGTGTATTTTCATCTCTAACAGCCAGAATATCCCCCTCCCCCTTGCCGGTTTACAGCACTCTCTCACCCATGCTCCTCCTTCAAAACGCCCGCATCGCCTCCGAAAATTCACCCGTACTTGTCGAGAGTGATGTTCTGATTGTTGAAGGAAAAATTCAAGACATCGGCAAAAGCCTAACCATTCCCGAGGGCGCCCGCGTCATCGACGCACGTGGTCGGGTTCTTATGCCAGCCATGTTTGATGCCCACGTCCATTTCCGCGCCCCCGGATTTGAGAACAAGGAAACCATCACTACGGGGAGCGAAGCGGCTATCAACGGCGGCATTACCGGCGTGGTCATGATGCCGAATACCCGCCCGGCCCTCGACTCGGCAACCTCGGTGGCCACCGTGCTGGACAATGCCAAACGCAAGGCCCGCATTCCGGTATACACGTCCGGCTGCGTCACCAAAGACCGCCAGGGCAAGGAACTGGCGGAAATCGAAGGAATGCGTACGCTCGGGGTGAAAATGCTCACCGACGACGGGGATACCACCAGCGACCCCGCCGTGCTACTGCGGGCAATGCAGTACGCCACCGAGTTTGGAATGTTTTTCGCCAGCCACTGCGAGGTGCCGGAGCTGGCCGGACCGCGCGCCCTGAACGAAGGGGTGATGAGCTACCGGCTCGGCATCAAAGGCTCACCGGCGTGCGCGGAAGAAATTATCATCGACCGCGACATCCGCCTGGCCCGGGCGGCGGGCGCGCATGTGCACATCCAGCACGTTTCCAGCAAGCTCGGCATGGAAACCATCCGCTGGTGGAAATCCCGCGGCGATGTGAAGGTGACGGCGGAAGTGGCCCCGCACCACCTGCTGTTCACCGACGAACACATCGGAGACTACGACACGAACTATAAAATGAACCCGCCGCTGCGGACGCAGGCCGATTGTGATGCGCTGCTCGAGGGGCTTATTGAAGGCGTATTCGACCTCATTGCCACCGACCACGCGCCGCACACGCCGTTCGAAAAAGCCCAGGATTTCATCAGCGCCCCCAACGGCATCACCGGCCTGGATACAGCTCTGGTGTCGCTTTATCACTTCTTCGTCGAGCCCGGGAAATTCGGGTGGGACTTGGTGGTGAAGCGCTATTCGGCCGAGCCCCGCCGTCTGATGGGCCTGCCGGTACCCACCATCGAAGTTGGTCAGCAAGCCGAGTGCGTCTTGTTCGATACCGATGCGGAAACCACCTTCACGCGGGAATTCATGAAATCCAAATCCCAGAACACACCCTTCATCGACCAAACGCTGAAAGGCCGGGTAGACCTGGTGATTTTGGGCACAGAAATCCTGCTGGAGCGCTGATAGTTGGTTGCGCTGGGACCAGCCTGGATGGCGGCGACCAGGCCAACACCCTGGGCCTGGCGCAGATAGCGGCCGACGGTCCGCGCCGGCTCTTGCAGCGCAAGCCTACCGCCCGGGAGCCTGTCGAAGCCCGCTGGTCTGCTCCCACCCGGGCTGTGCTGAAGCTGCGCCATACCAACGCCGAAGGCAGCATTCCCGACGATGCCCCGGTAAGCTACGCCGAGGCGCCAGCTTAGCCCTGATAGAGGCTGAAACAACCGTAATCGGTGCGTGCCCCAAGGGTGTTGCCAATAAACCGCAGGCGCGCCGTTTTCACGCAGTGACGAAGCCGGAAGCGGTGTACCAGCTGCCGGGTGGCCGTATCGAACAGCTCGACCCAGCTGCCGTTGAGCACCGCTAGGCGCGACTGGTCGGCGTTGAGGCAGCACGTTTTTACCCACGAGGGCCCGTCTTCGCCCCTGAACAAGGTAAAATTGACTTCCGCGTGCTGCGCCAAATCAAAGCATCGCAGGCGGCCGGTGCCGTGTAGCTCCAGCAAGAGCAGCAGCTGGTCGTTGCACATAAACTCCAGCTGTCGCACCAGCCCGAAATCCCCCGTGAGCGTGTGCTGCAAGGTGCCGTCCAGGGTGCTGCGCAGCTGCACCTCCCCTGGCACGGTATGCAGGGCCAATACCTCTCCATTCCGCCCCAGCGCCGCTGCGAAAACCGGGGAGCCCTTAAGCAGCTGCGTGGTGAACGGCTGCCGGAACAGCGCCTGCCGATCGGGCCCCAGCACTACCAGCTCATGGTTGGCCGCAAAGGCCGTACGGCCCGCCGCCACGGCCACGAAGCTGGACGACCACTGCCCGGGCTTGCTCAGCGCCCGGAAGCGGCCCGTGGCCAGGTGGTACTCGTACACGGTATGGTCGAGGTCGAGCACCAGCGCCTGCCAGGCCGGCTGGTAGTGCGCGTCCCAAGCCAGAATGGTGGGCAGCGCCACGGTATCGTGTACGCGCCCGGCCACATCCAGCCGCAGCAGGAAATCCTGCTGGTCAGTAGCCGAGCGGAACCAGCCATTTTTATAGACATACAGGCCCTGGGGCGTTTCGGCAAAGGCCAGGCTGCCCGTGTAGCCGCCCCCAATAAAGCAGTGCAGCAGCGGCTCGCCGGGAACTGCGGCCTGGTGGTGCAGCACAAACCCCTTTTTCAACAATGCCCACTCCTGGCGCTCGGCGTACGCAGCGGCTTCGGCCACCGTGGCAAAAAGCTTTTCCGTGCGCCGGGTTTTGCCGCCGCGGGTCGTCTCCGTGCTGACTTGGCTGTTCATCAGCGTAAGCGTGCTGCTTTGACCAGTTTGCTCGTGGCGAAGCCGGTGAGTTTGCGAGAGAGTCATGGTTGGGCAGCGTTGCCGGAAATTACGGAATAGCATCGGGCACGGGGCGGCCCGCATGGTCAATGGACTGCCACGCCGCGCAGGCCCAATACGAATGTTCGCCCTCGCGTACCAGCTGGCAGCGGCGGCCTACCCGCGCCCGACCGTGCTCGAAGGGAAAGGCGGCTTCGTACTGTGGGGCCAGCACCACGCGCCCCGTGGCAGTGTCGGCGTAGCCAATCAGCCCGGCGGCGTCCACGATGCGCAGCACGCCCTCGGCGGGGTAGTCGGGGCCGTTGTCGAAAATAAACGGGCGGAAAAGCACCCGCTCTTGCCGGTCGATGCCCACCCAGTTCCCACCGGGCTGGAGAACCAGCGCTACCTTGTCGAACCGTTCGGTGGCCGCCCTGGCGTAGCGCCCGAAGGGAATCACGGTATCACCGGCCGCCGACACGTAGGCGCAGGCATCGTCGGAAAGGCGCTGCACCAGCCGGAGCGGCCCGGCCGGGTGCTCGGCCCGAGTCTCGGGGCGGCAAGCAGCCACACTCAGGCAGCCGAATAACAGCAAGGCGACAGGGACTTTCGACATGGGGCTGAACAATAAATTCCTTCCGTATTCGGGCGCGATTGGCGGAAGGTTGGGGTGGGTGATTATTCCGCTAAGTTCGCCTTGTGCTACGGCACGGCTTCGCTTGGTGAGCTGCGGCTGGTGGCCTTGTGAGCACCTTATGAACGTCTTCTCTAGCAGCTCGCGCTGCCCGTTGTTGCTTTCCCGGCTTCGCACCTGCGCTGCAAGCGTGCTAATGGTAGTTATAGCCACCGGGTTGGGCAGGTGTGCTCCTCCCATTTCCCCGCAGATAAACCTAGTCGATTCAGAGCTGAATCACCGGCTATTAACCGGCCTGGATACGCGCTTTTTCAGCATGAGTCAGCCGCTGCAATACTACGAGGTAACTCTCCTGGATGCCTTGGCACCCCGGGCTGCGCAGGCCGCACTTGACCGCTTCATTCGCCGGCACTACACCCGCGCTGCCCCGGCGCATTGTCCAGCAAACGCCGCTACTTCTACGGTGTGAAAGTCCAGTTCGTCATGATCCATGACGGGCTGCCCGTGGAACTCTACATCCATGCCGGCTGCCAGGCCGACATCCCGGGAATGCGGGCCCTGGGCCCACAACTGCCCGCAGGTAGCGTGCTCTACGCCAATGCCGCCTAAACGGACTATGACTGGGAAGACGCTTGGCTGCAAGCCGAGCAGGTGAGCCTACAGGCCAACCAGCGCAAGAATAGCAAGCGCCCGCACGAGCCCTGGCCGGAGTACCTCATTCAGCATTTCCGCAAAGGCATGGAAACCACCATCAGCCAGATTACCGAGCGGTTTCCCAAGTCCATTCACGCCGCCACGAGGCAAGGTCTCGTCCTTAAACTGCGGCTTTTCGTCTTCACCCACACCCTCGCCGAATTAGGCACCTAATCCGCAACTTGGGTTACTCTAATGTGGCCGAACAGAAGAAGGACGTAACTTCCCTCTGATATGCTCTATTTACTTCTTATGTACTCACCGGAATGCGTGGCTAGCTGCCTAAAAAAATTCAAGTCCGGAAAAGAGGCGACTTCTTGCTGAGACTATTCTATGGTTAGCAAAAAGTTAGTAAGAAGATAGTACGCAGTTATAGCCGACAGGTTATCAGGTGTTGTTGCCGCGTGGGTAGACCATCGTTTTAGGGCGTATAATCCTCGGCCGTACTCCTGGCTTATGCTACGTTCTGAGGTGATTTATCCAGCTCCAGCTGTGGTAATTCAGACGAGAAAGACATGTCGTTACACTTCTCCCTTTCTCTACTTGTACACATCACCTATTTTCTGCTTCGTTTATCTCACGTGTGCCCGGAAGTCAGTGGGCTATTCGTGAGTTGACTCTACTTCTCTACTTGCATACTATTCTACTTATATCTTTTTTTTACTTTAGCAGTTCATTTACAAGATACGCTTTCTCTACTTTTCTCCTTCTCTATAAAGACTCTTCTCTACTTTTATCCAGACCACAAGCAGACGTTATAACACCTCACTACACAATTACCTTTCTCTACTTCTACCCTATTCTACTCACTAAAATATTTCTCTTATTCCCTTTCGCATATTTTCTACTTCTATTATTCTCTACTTATAGATAAGTATTTTTTTTATTTTTTTCTACTTGTATTACTTTCCACTAGTGGCTTTCTCTACCTGTTAATAGTAGGTCGTCTCTACTTTTACTTTTCTCTACTTTTATCCTTTATCCTATCGCCCTTTCTCTACTTTTATCTTTTTATCTAAATCCTCTTTTATCTTTTTCTACTTAGGTACTTCTCCACAATTCCTCTACATTTGCCAGTAAGGGCGCTTCTCGTCCGCGGCGGCTTCTCCTTATCTCCCAGCATACCTGCCCATGGCCAGAATCATCAGCTTTGCCACCCAGAAGGGAGGCTCCGGAAAATCTACCCTTGCCTTGGTGCTCGCGGCCCCGCTGGCCACCGAGTACGGTCTGCGCATCGCCGTGCTGGACTGTGACTACCAGCAGAGCATCGTTAAAACCCGCGAGCAGGTCGACGCCGACAACTTTGAAGAACTGCTCAAGACGGTTCCCGATGCCCGGTATCCTTACGACGTCTTTGCCCTAAGCCTGGAGCAGGTCTTCACCTTTATCGACGACCCGGAGAAGGACTACGACCTGATCATCATCGACGTGCCGGGCCGGGCCGATGGGGATGACGTTTTTAACGTGCTCACCGCCTGCGACGCTGTCATCGTGCCGCTGGTATCAGATTACCTGGATCGGGCCTCCACGGCCGAGTTTATGGGCATTCTGGAGGCCATTAAGAAGTCGGCCGATACCCATGGCATCGACTTCCAGTACTTTGGCCTCTCGACCAAGCGGATTGCGGGCCGTCGGGAAGAAAAGCAGATGGACGATTACATCGACAATCTGGGGCTCTCACGGTTCAATTCCTACCTGAGCAACCGGGTAGCCTATTCGCGGGCCTCCACGCTTTACAGCCTGCTCAACCCGGCCTGGCTGCGCTATGCCGGCGGCAACAAGGAAACGGCCGATGAAATCCGCCGCCTCTGCGAAGAGCTTATTCAACGCCTGGGCCTGCCCGCCCGCAAGCCTGCTGGGGCTCCGACCAGCTTGTCCACTTCCTCCACCTCAACCGCCGCCAACTAATGCCTGCCTTCAAGCCTGCTAAAATCGAATCACGCCGGGGGCGTATTCCAGTATCCGAAGAAGCGCGCCAGGAAGCCCGCGCCGGCATGGGAGGGGAGCAGACAGCCAGGGCCACGGGAATCGCCCCTATGCCGGTTGCGCCAGCCGCTGCCGTGGTTGCTGTGGAGACGCCGGCCGCTGCAGCGCCCCAGATGGCAGCGCCGGTAGCCACTGTGCTGGATGCCTCATCGCCCGAGCTGCTCGCCACAGCAGCACCGCTCCGCCGGCCGCGGGCAGCTAAGGTGCCGGCTACGCCGGCGGCCAGCCCGGAGCAGGAGCACTCCGTGAAGCTTCCCCGGTCCGTGGTCCAGCAGATTAAGCTCAGCTTGGCCCTGCTGCCGGATAGCCCCGAAAACCCCTCGAACATCAAGCAGTACCTGGAACTGGCGCACCGGGTACTCGATGCCCAGCTACGCAAAACCGGCAAGCTGCCGCCGGCCAAGTAGGGGAGGGGTAGAAAGAGCTGAACCAACAAAGCCAGCCTCTTTGGGGGCTGGCTTTGTTTTTTGGGCGGTGGGGGAGGGGAGGGGCTGGTCGTCCCCCGATGGAAGGGGTTCTTCTTCCAAAAGGGCGGATTTACACGCTAAGGCCCTGCTTCTTGAGCTACGTGGTTTAGACCATTGCAAAGTCTATTAAAGGCTCCTGCCGGTTCTGCTGGCGCAGCTGGTCTATAAAAGCCGTCGTTAAGTGCGCTTCTGTAGCTAAAACCTGGGCCGTTGCTGCCTGCCGCGCGACTTCTCGCTGCATGACAGGCGTGGCATCAATGAATTCATTTAGCTCAACAGGTGGCAGGTCGATGTCGGTCACGTCTTGGACATACATATCCACCGTGTCCCGGGCAGCGGTGGCACATTGCACAACATGTTCCGCTTCGGCATCTTGGACCAGGGCCAAGGCCTCGCCGAGCGCTACGCAGGCGTCGAATGCATACGAAGCAACCGGGTTGGTACTTTCGTCTAAATCAGGCCAGAATTCTTCCAGTTGCTGTTGCAGATGGGCAAACTCGTCCTTGCTAATGGGCTCGTGTGCCCCAAAGGCGCAGAGGGCATCAATGGCCCGGCGGAAAATGGATGCTCCAGGCGACTCTTCGGTCTCATCAAACCGAACAATAGAGGGAAGCATTTTCTCACAGGTCAAGGCCGCAAACACCGCTTGATGGGTAAGGGGCAGCGACCGGAGCAGGGGGACAAGAGTATCCATGGACATAGTGAGGCAGCTACCTTAAAGTTGTTGTACAAGAGCACCGCTTTCGTTGCTCGAACCCTTTTGCTTCTGGGCGTAATTGTAGACTGTACCATACGCCACGCCCAACTGCTTGCTGACCTGATTCATGGACAGGCCTTCGCTCAGCAGCTGGGCAATGGCCTCCTGCTTGGCCTGCGCCAAACGAGGGCGGGCCACGTGCTTGCCCTGGGCTTTCGCCCGGGCCATGCCGGCGCGCACGCGCTGGCTGATGAGGGCGCTCTCAAACTGGGCTAGCGAGGCCATGACGTGGAAAATCAGCTCGCCCGTGGGCGTGGTGGTGTCGATGTTTTCCTGGTAGGAGATGAAGTCCACGCCCAGGCTCTGGAATTCCTTCAATGCGTTGACCAGCGCCTGGGTCGAGCGGGCGAAGCGGTCGTAGCGCCAGACCAGCACCGCGTCGAGCTGCCGTTTCTTGGCAGCAGCCATCATCCGCTTGTACTGGATCCGGTCTTCGTTGGTGCCCGAGGCCTGGTCGACGTATTCTTCGACCACAGCGAAGCCGCGGCGCTGGGCATACTCGCGCAGCGGCCGCAACTGCGTTTCCGGGTCCTGCCCTTTGTCAAGGGTCGAGACGCGGGCGTAGAGGGCCACGCGCTTGGGTTGGTCGGTCGGTTTGGCGGGCATCGAGGGTTATCAAAAAGGAGTTCCTTTGCAAAGCTACTTTTTGGGGCGTAAAATCGGCCTTGCCGCCCCGAAAAACGCGGGTCGTTTTGCCTACCCTTTTTGATAGCCCATGCCGCAGGAATTCCTCACCACTCCCGAGCGACTGCGCTACCAGACCGTGCCGTCCAGTCTGCTCGAAGTCGACATTCGCCAGCACTTCCATTTGACAGAAGCCGACCGCACCTTTTTGACGTCGTTTCGAGGCGTGGCCAACCGATTGGGCTTGGCCCTGCAGCTGGGTGTGCTGCGGCTGATGGGCTTTCTACCCGAGGCCTGGGCCAGCCAGCTGCCACCCGAAGCGGTGGCCTTCGTGGCCACGCAGCTCGCAACGGAAGTGACCCACTTGGCCGACTACGGCGCGCGGCAGCAAACGCGCAGCGACCATTATTTTTTAGCCGTGCTCCGGCACCTGGAGTATCGCAAGTGGGAGCCGCTGGATGCGGCGTGGCTGGAACCGTGGCTGGTGGAGCGGGCCCTAGAGCACGACGGCGACCGGGTGTTGTTGGCCATGACGTGCCAGAAGTTGCACCAGGCCCGCATCGCCCGCCCGGCCATCGGCACGCTGGAGCGCCTGGTGGGCGGCATTAGCGACCTGGCCACCCAGGAAACCTACCGGCGGCTGGCCCCCTTGCTCACGGACGCGGTACGCCAGCAGCTGGATGCGCTGCTGCTGCCCGAAACGGGACGGCAATTGACCAGGCACCGCTGGCTGGTGCAGCCGGCTACGGTGAGCAATCCGGTCGCTATTACGACGGCCCTGGATAAGCTCCGCTACCTGGACGGCCTCGGCGTGGCCAGCTGGGACGTGAGCAGTTTGCACCCGAACCGGCAGAAACGGCTGGCGCTGCTGGCCCGTAGTCGCTCCAATCGAAACTTGGAGCGCTTACCGGCCGCCAAACGCTACCCCGTGCTCGTGGCGTTTGTGCGCGAGAGCTACCTGACGCTGACCGACGAGGTGCTGAGCATGGTGGATGCCTTTTGGGAACAGAGCCTGGCCAAGGCCCGCCGGGCCCACGACCAGTACCAGCAGCAGATCGTCGCGGCCAAGGATACGGCCCTGCGCACGCTGGCCCAGGCCGTAGAAATCGTGCTCGACGAGGACCAGACCCCGGCCGGGCAGGTGCGGCCGCGCATCTATGACCAGGTGCCGCGCGAGGATTTGGTGCTGGCCTGGGAGGCCGTGCAAACCATGCTCTACCCGACCCGTCACTCGCACCTGAGCTTCCTGGCCAAGCGCTACCCGCTCTTCAAGCAGTTCACACCCCGGCTGCTGGAGCAGCTCGGGTTTCGGCAGGGCTTTGCCGGCGACGACTTCGGGGCCGCCCTGCACCTGGTCAGCGAATTGCAGGCGGGCAGGCGGCGCAAGCTGCCCGAACAGGCCCCGACCGGCTTCCTAAAACCGACCTGGCGCAAGTTCGTGCTGGGCGACCAACTCAGCTTCGAGCAGCAACGGCCGGCCTATGAGCTGGCCGTGCTGGCCACCCTGCGCGACCGGCTCCGCTCGGGCGACGTCTACGTGGCTCCTTCACACCGCTACGCCGACTTGAGCAGCTACCTCATCCCCCCCGCGGAGTGGGGAGCAGGTGCGGCCCGAGCTGTGTGCCCAGCTGGGACTGCCGCCCGTGACCACGGACCGCCTCACCGAGCGTGTGCAGGAGCTGGCCGACTTGCTGGGCCCGATGAAAACGCTGCTCGATGCCGGCGGCGAGGTGCGCCTGGAAGCCGGCGAGCTGGTCGTCACGCGGTCCGCCGCGCAGGAGGTGCCCACCGGCGCGCAGGCCTTGCAGCAGGAAATCGGCCGCCGTCTGCCCGCCGTGGACCTGACCGATATCCTGGTCGAAGTCAACGCGTGGTTGGGCTTTACGGCGCAACTGCCCGGACTGGAGCACGCCCCGCGCGGCGACGAGCACGACACGCGGCTGCTGGCGACGCTGCTGGCCACGGGCTGCAACATTCCCCTTGCCGACATGGCCCGTAGTGCCGCCATCCCCTATCAGTCGCTGTGGTGGACGGCCACCAACTACCTGCGGGATGACACACTGAAAGCCGCGGGCAACCTGCTGGTCAACGAGCACCACCGCCAGTGGCTGGCTTCTTACTGGGGCGATGGCACCTTCTCTTCCTCAGATGGCCAGCGGTTTGCCGTCAGCGGCAAGGTGCGCAACGCCCGGGCCCTGCCCACCTATTTTGGCACCGGCCGGGGCGTGACGATGCAAACCCATTCCTCCGACCAGTACGCGCAGTACGGCAGCAAAGTCGTGCCGGCCACGTTGCGCGACGCCACGGTGGTGCTCGATGAAATCGTCGACAACGAAACCGATCTGGCCCTGGCCGAGCACACCACCGACACGGCCGGCTACTCGGACATCATCTTCGCGCTGTTTGACCTGCTGGGGCTGTTTTTCTGTCCCCGGATGCGCGATTTGGCCGACCAGCGGCTCTACAAAATCCGGGGCCAGGACTGGACGTATCCCGACCTACGGTTCACGGGCACGGTCAACCCGGACTACATCCGGCGGCACTGGGACGAGCTGCTGCGGCTGGCCGGCTCCATCAAATCCGGCCGGGTCACGGCTTCGCTCTTCCTCAGCAAGTTGCAAGCCTACCCCCGCCAAAACCACCTCACCTACGTCTTGCAGGCCTACGGTCAGCTCATCAAGACCCGCTTCATTCTGCGCTACCTGCAAAGCCAGCCCCTGCGCCAGCGCATCCATGCCCAGCTGAACAAAGGCGAAGAGCTGCACGCGCTGCGGGCCTGGCTCTGGTTTGGCAGCGAAGGCGTTATCCGCCGCAAGCAGCAGGAGGCGCAGACCGAGGCGGCCCGGTGCCTGACGCTGCTCACCAACTGCGTGCTGCTCTGGAACACCATCTACATGCAGGAAGTCCTCCGGCAGTTGCGGGCCGAAGGCTATCCGGTCGACGAGGCCCACTTCCCGTACCTCTCCCCCAGCCGCTACGAGCACATCAACCGCCTCGGTAAATATTCCTTTACCAACCCGGCTCACTTGGACCCGCTACACCGCCGTCCACTCCGCCATCCCGGCGACCCGATGGCTTAGCGTGTAAATCCGCCCTTTTGGAAGAAGAACCCCTGATTGAGCCAAACTCCCTGCGCCAAGGAGCGTGGGAAATGGCGGCCGTGTTTCCGGATTGGGTTCGGTTCTCTTACCAGGACACCATCCACATTTACTCGCTGCTTTATACCGGCCTCATCGTCCAGATTGAGGTAACCGGCGCCTACCAAGGCAAAGTGCGGGGCATTGGCATAGGCAGCACGGTCCGCGACGTGCAGCGGGCCTTTCCCGAGGTCACCTTTGACAATGAAATAGTCTACATTGTCGACTTGGACCTGCACTTTGCCATTGATGCCGATTATGACTTTAACAGCCTGGCTGAAGTGGCCGATAATCGAGTGACCGCGATTAGACTTTGTGCCAGTCAGCACAGCTTGACCTTTACGTCGTGAACACCTAGTTGCTTTTTACACTTGGTGTGGACGGCTAAGAGGTTCAAGTAAACGGTCCATTCAGAGAGGGGAAGGGTATCAGAGAGGGGAAGGGTATGTGCTTCCCTGTACTTTAGGCTTTTCTTGCTGCCATGAAACACCTCGCCCTGCTCTTACTGGCTTGCTTCATTGCTGTCACGGCGCTGGGCCAATCGCTCTCCAAAGCCGACCGAACGTATCAACCTCGGACCCTTGTGGAGGCAGTTCTGCAGCTGCAGAAAATCCATAGCGACTCGCTCAAGCAGCAGATTGTCTCCCAAACAGAAGAAGCATTCCTCGCGCACGCCCACTTCGGGTTGGGACTGTGGATGCGAAACAAGTGGGGACTGTGGCGGGGCAGCGCCCTTGCAGAGTACTTTCACACGCTGGGCATCTACCACCCGGACGACATGTCGGGCATCCTGCTCACCTGCTTTTACCGTTCCCTGCGCCAGCAGGACTGGCAGCTCGACCAGCAGGTCAAGCATTACCAAGCCTACTGGCAAGCAGCGGCCGAACACACGCAGCGCTGGGAAAACGACCCGATGTATCGGGCCACTTTACAGGCGCGGCAGGACTCTTCGGTACGGGCTCACAATGCTCAGCTACTCATCACGGAGAAACTAGCGTTGCCGCCAGGTGCCCGCCTGCGCGTCTACATCGATTATCAATGTGGCTTGCTGCCTATGGGTGAACGCACGCTGCTCGAGGGCGAAGTCGTGCAGTGGGTGGGCGATGATATCGAGATGAAGATTACCCGTTACGTTGACGCCCGCAAAAAGGCCGGGTGAACCGCTGCAACGCCGTCACCAACGACACGGTGCGGCTGCGGTGGCACCAAAATTACGCGCGCGAAGGATCGTAAGAAAAGAGGGCATACGCGTCAGTCCAGACACCATCCGGGCAGGTTACTGTACCTCTTTCACAGGTGGAGGCCCTTGTCGGCGCACGGTGGCGATAGCTTCCCGCCAGGCATACCAAATGAGCGGGTCAGCAGGCGTATCCGGTTCGACATAAGCGCCGGCACTCAAAATGGCTGTCAAGTCATCTTTTCCCGTGTTCTCCCAGTACTGCAGCAGCGTGTAGAGCAGCGCTTCATAGCCTTCCTGTTCGGTCAAGGGTTCGTTTCCCGCGATGGCAATTCGCGTGTCAGCGGGCGCCAAGTGTCGGGGCACCTGGGGCAAGGCAGGCGGCCCCAGGGTTCTAACGGAGGTTAACGCATCAAGCCAATAATACCAGAAGGCCGTGTCCATGGGCCGCCCAGGGGCCACATACTCTCCCCCGCTGAGAATGTCCGTCAGGTCCGTGCAACGCGACATCTGCCAGTAGCGCAGCAACGTGTAGAGAAAGGCTTCATAGCCCTCTTTTTCCGTGAGCAGCTCTTGACTTGTAATCGTTAGATCGATGCCGGACATGTAATCAATACCGGGAATCAACGCTTGTCCTTCAAGCAGATCATCGGCCTTTGGCTCTCTATTCAGGTCGTTCATAAGATGGCTACTACCTACGGCGGCCAAGGGGTTCAGATTACCTGCTCAAAACGCGACTTAACAAATAGCGTTTTCGCTCCTTGCCGCGGCGGGTATAAAACCGTTCAGCAAAGGCCTCTATTTCGAACACCTTTTGCGATCCTTTTTACCGAGTGTAACTACAGGGGATATTTTGAAATGGCAACGATTATGCATTCGCTATAAACGTGATGTTTACCGTGTCGCCATTGCAGTAATGCAGCTTGTTGGCACACTGTCTATCGAAGGGTGCTTTGCCCAACTCCACCACCAAAGTGTTATTGCCCTTCCAGTACGCCGTCATACCTAGGTCAAGGGCATCGTAATGACTGACACCAGATCCACTCCTCTCGCTAAGAAACTCTAGCATCACTTGCGTTCCGGTCCATTCCGGACTTTGCTCGTAACTCCTTTCTGTGATTGTGAGTGCTTTGGTTCCATCCGGAGAGAGCGCACGCACCACTTCCTTCATTACGGGAGGGACAACCTTTACGCGCTTTCGAGGCTTGTCTACGTCTTTTGCTTGGATGAGCCCTTCGTGTTCCGCTACTAAATCGTAGAGCAACTGTAACCGGTCCTCATCCGCTGGCGCCGTTGGATCTAGCGCATCGATCATGGTTTTTACCTCATAGTATTCTTCCTCCGTTCGAATGCGCTTCCGCTTACATATGTGCTCAATTCGTTGCTCAAAATCACTTTTTACATCAATTGTTAGCCCAGTCGCTTTCTTAACATAGGCCGCAAAGCCGGTAGCATCTGTAGCGAGTGCCGGTGCTGAAATATCCCTAAACCACCGCTTTAGCTGCGCCAGCTTTTTTTGCTGATATAGCTCAGCTGCGTCTGTACGCAGCTTCTGATAATGCGCTCGTAGTTCTTCGTCAAGTACAGATGACTCCGATAGGACGGTTGCACCTAGGTAGTCCAATGCCGTTTGTACAAGCTGATAATGATCTGCTAACTTCATCCTACGGGGTTTAATGGGATTCGATAGGGGCAAATTGCGTCCAAAAAACGGGGTAAAAAACAGACCCGAAAAACCGCGTTTTCGGGGCCGTCAGGCTAGGTCGGAAAAGTGGCCAGTAATCGTCCGTTTGCTGGATATCGAGGTTGCAGGGCTACCTCGATTACGCTTATCAATATCCGAGAACCGGTAACCACTTAAGCCACGGTTATTTTTGGTAAACGATGATTAACCGAGATAAGGTAGAATCAATCTCGCCGGTAGGGCCAACTTGCCATAGCCCTTTTCCCGTTTCAAAGAGGGAAGACGCACTTATGCGAAGCGTTTTGCGCTGTAGTGACCCAAATTCCGGTAGCCGATCTAAGTGCAGGAGGCTGTCGGTTCGGGTATAGCGGCCGTGAGTAATAGTTTGCGAGAACAGGCCGGCGCTGGTATGGTCGAAGGTGCCGTCGGCCCGTAACTCCAGCCACTCGCCGTTGCCTGCCACCGAGTCACAGGCGGCATGTAAGATGACAGCACTGGTCAGGCAATACTGCACACTGACAACCACTAGTAGGGAAACTGCCAATGCTACGAGGGGTTGTCTGATCAGGCTAGGCATAGATTGCTCAGGGTAAATAGGAAGGCACGAAAACGCTGTATCCCAAAGGCGAGGCTTTTCCCCATTCGTTAAAAGAATGTGGCTGTTGCAGAACTCGCTGCAGATCTGTTGAGTGAGGGTTCAGCGAGCTGAACCAAACTTGAAAGACCCTGTAAGCGGCTTTTGATAGGCCCCTGGGCGTTTGCCTATACGGTTGTTAGGACCTGCCGCTTAGCTGTTGTCAATATGATGCAGCGAAATGCGCCCCGTCATTTCCAGCAGGGCAAATTGCTGGCGGTTGATGGTGGGCAAAACGGCTACCGGCTCATTTTTCAATTCGATATTTCGAACCTCTACGTAGCGGTTTTCCTGCTTTTGAAGTAGTGCCGCCCTCGAATCATTCAGCAAGACCAGGTGTTGCGCACTCACAAACTTCATGTCGCCGATAGCCGTGAAGTTGGGGGAGAAAACAGGTAGCGGCTCGTTGCTGATTCGTTTCTGCGGCTCCCACAACAGCAGGTTGAACGGCGTGAAAATCGCTAGCTGCAGCTTGGGTGAATAAGCCGACGAGGTCATATAAAATCCATTGGAGCCTTCCTCGATTGTATACACCCGGCTCCAACCGCTATCAGCCCATTTCACCAGCTTGTTGCCCCAATAGCTATAGTATTCTCCATCTCGATATAGCAACTCAGCTGGCCATCCCTCCTCTTCGGCCCGGATGGGAGCCGATAGTTGAGTCGTAAAAGGAGTCAACAGTTGACCACCAGCTAGATACCGCTGTACCGTAATGGTAGTATCCTCCCTCCAGGCAGCGGCCGTAACCCCACCCGGCATCAATGTCACACGCACAGGCCAGGGGGGCAGCCAGGTCGGGCATTCTACCGTGAGGGCAATGGGAAAATGCTTGTTTTTAGGCAGGTACTTCGTTTCCAGGCCCACTACCGCTGACGTTCGTAGCAAAATGCGGTTGCCGTGCTGCTCATCGGCTATCAGCAGCACGTACACCCCGTTCATATCGGCCAGCCAGGAGTAGTATTCCACCTGGCCATACCAGTTGCCGCGGGCCAGGTGCAACCGGTCATCCCGCATGCCGATGGCTACCCATTGGTGGCCATGCGTCACCGCGCTTATCCATTCAATGGTCGCATCGAGTTGCATGCCGACTAACGGGTCCGACACGCTACTGGCGGCCACCGGGCGCGGCTGGCGGGTGGCATAGCGGCTGCAGTCGGCCGCAAGGAGCCGGTCGTCGGGCAGGAAGTTGCGCAACAGGGCCAGGGGACTTGCGTTGCCCGCTTCGGCCTCGGCGCTCACCACTTCGTACGCAATTTCCAGCGTGGCGGCCCGTAGCTCCGGCGTGGCGTGCTTTTCGTTGACGGTGGAGAGGACATGTAGGAGCGGCACGCGCCGCCAAGCGGCGGTGTGGTTGCGGTAAATGTCCTGCACGTGCGGGCGCAGGTCGGCTTCGGACGCGGCAGCCAGCACGTCAAAATACTGCTTAAGGCACAATTCCGGCTGTTTCGAACTGGCCCAGCCCTGCAGCAACACCTGTTGCGCGCGGTCAGGGGCGGCCAGCTTGTCGGCCAGCAGGCGGGCGGCGGCGGGGCGGTCGTCGTTGTCGAGGAAGAGGCTCACGCCGCGCTCGTAGTGGCGGGCGGCCAGCATCGGCTGCTCCAGGCGCTGGTGCAGGTCACCGGCCTTTTCGTGCTCTTTGAGTTCGGCGTATAGCTCAGCAGCTTCGAGCAGCAGGCCGCCGTTTTCGAGGCACTTGGCGGCGGCGGGCAGGTTGTGCAGGTGGTCTTTGAAAAGGGCAGCGGCTTCGCGGTAGAAACCGCCCTGGTCCAACGCGTTGGCGGCAGCCTGGTAATCACCCAGCAGGTGCGCGTAGATGTAGGCGGCTTTCTTGAAGCGGCCGGCCTCCATCTCGCGAGTGGCCGCGGCACGGTACTGCAAGCCTAGGTTATGCCGGTAAGCCCCCAAATCCCACACGTCAACCCGGCCGCCCCCGCCCAGGCCGCCGAGGTTGAAATCAGCGAGGCGCTGGCCCAGCCAGGCCGACGGTGGTGCCTGGCCCCGGTTCATGTAAGGACTGTTCAGTGGAATGGCGTATTTGAGCGCCTCCTCTGTGTTATCGCCGAACAGGCGCAGCAGCCGCTCAATCTCGTTCTGCCGCTTCTGCTCCAGGTGGTGGATGCGGCCTCCCAGCCAGTTTTCCAGGCGCTGAAACACGCCCGGCCGGCTGGACGCCGGGCGGTGCATAGCCGGCGGGCGGTGGGGAGCATTCCCTGCGTTGTCTGTGAGGCTTATCAACAGCCGCACAAGCAGAATGATCAGGGGCACAAGCAGCCCACCGGCACTACCGCTTCCCATCTTACCCATGAGTCCTATCAAAAGCGCAATACCCAACACCAGCAGCAGCACGACTCCAATGGCGCGACCCACCTGCCCCAGCGCAGGCGTGGGCAACCACCGCACCAAAGCCAGAAAGAACGTCAGCATCCCCCGGCGCAGGCTGTCAAGTGCCCGCTGAAGCATACCGGGATGGGCCTCGGACGCACCCGGCAGCGCCGTAAGCGGCACCGTCCCAATTTCCTGTTGAAACGACTCTACCACCTCCGCTACCGTCGGTGCCAGCACGCGCACCCGCTCCAGCCGAGGCTTGGGGGCCAGGCCAGGCCGGGCGAGGCCCCAGTCGGTGGAGCGCGGCGCTACGCAGTCCAGCAGGGCCGTCAGGTCGATTTCATCGGCCGTTTCGAAGCCGATTAGGCCAATGCTGGGGTGCAGCAGCTGACGAGGCCAGAGCAAGGCGCCGGCCAGCTCATCGGGTGTGGTGGCCGGCCAGAGCGTGGCTTGCACGGGCACGTAGAGACCTCCGGCCACCACGCCGTAGGGTTCGAGCAAATCGGCGGGTAGCGGGCTGCCGTCCTTCACGACCACAAACAGGCCCGCCGGCCGCACCGAGCGAATGGATTCGGGCACCAGGTAGCAGCTCAGCTGCCCGGCGCTCAGGCCCCAGCGCCCGATTTCGCGCAACCAAACCGCTGCATCAGTTCCGCACAGAAAGGCCGCACATGCCGTGCGTTGGGCCATTTCCTGATAGCGAAGCGTGAGGAGCATAACTAGACGAGGTGTTCGATAAAGCGTTGAATATACAACTGGTAGAACTCCGGTACCGCCAGTTGTCGGCTTGGATTCGGACCGGTGAAGTAAGCCGAGCCGCATACCGTACCACCCACCGAATCATCGTAGGCCCAGGCGGCGGTGGGCTGGTTGATAATGAGCACCAGTGTAATTGCCGGCACGCTGGCATTGGCGCTGCGCAGATGCAGCAGGCCGCGCGAGTCCAGAACGGCTTCGCTCCCGTTGGGCCATCGAAACAGCCGAAATGGCAGCCGCTTGTTGGCCGTGAGAGTAAACGTTTCACTACTGACCTGTGCCAAGGCGCGCACCTGGCTTTCGGAACGCTTGCTTTTCAGGCGAAGCTCATGTATCAGTTCACCGCTGACGCCCCGGCTCATCACCCGCAATTCCTGCCCCTCGATTACCAACTCGCCCAAGTCATTGAGACCCATTCGGGTTACGCGCTGCAGCACATTGTAGCCATTGTTAATGAGGTGCTTTACATGCTGATGGTTGAGCGTAACAGACCGCCCAGTAGGGCCGCTGGTATTGCCCCGGGCCACTATTTGCTGACGTCTGCAATCAACAACTGTAATGCCCGCTACCTGGCTGCCTGGTTCACTCGTCCGGTCCGGAATCCACAGATAAAAGTGCGAGGAAAAATATACCACTTTGTTCGGTGTAGCGCCGTCTGGCAGCTCTGCCGATAAATCAACGCGAGTCACCGCTCCGGTATCGACGGTCAGCGCGTAAAAGACCAGTTGGCTTTTGCCGCTCACCAGTAGGTAAATAGTTCGCTCATCATCCCCAAAATAGTAGTTGCCCTCTTCAATCACCGGCAACAGCTCTCGGGCTCCATACTTATTATTAGACCAATACAGTACGCGCTGCACGTTATTGACACTCAATACGCCAATTTTTCTGGTAAAATACGTGTTGCTGGTTGAGACCCGTAAGCCCAACGTTGGGAAACAGAGTGGGGTGGGTTGCTGCTGCAAAAATGCCGGAATGGCGACG
This sequence comes from Hymenobacter sp. J193, assembly GCF_024700075.1. Taxonomy (NCBI): domain Bacteria; kingdom Pseudomonadati; phylum Bacteroidota; class Cytophagia; order Cytophagales; family Hymenobacteraceae; genus Hymenobacter; species Hymenobacter sp. J193. The sequence goes on along the minus strand of NZ_JAJONE010000007.1, from coordinate 86,619 downwards.
TCGCTTATGGGTAGTGGAGGGAGGTTTCGAGCCGGGGCGCTGGCTTTAAACAGCAACTCTTCCAAATCGTATCGCGCCGAGCTGAGCGGCACGCGGTGGCCGTTCTGGTACTCGTAGAGCTGCCATTCGCCGCTACGGTCCACCGTGAGTAGGAAGCGTAGAGCCGGTTTGACTTCAGCCAGCGCCAGGGCGAATTCGGGTTGGTGCAGTAGCTGCGCATCGGTAATAAGGAGGGTGTCGGCAGCAGCCTGCGTTTGTGCAACCCGCGCAAATGCCTGCAACGCCACGCCACCGTGCGGCGCCACATCGAGCAGCTCCAACGCCCTTACCACGCCCTCAAACGACTCTAGGTCGAGGGCTGAGAATGCCTTCCCGCCTAAGGCCACGGCCGCTACCGGAACCGGTGGGCGGACCTGGCGCGAGCTGCGGGCCCAGGCCAGCGCGGCGGCCAGCGCAAACACCCGGGGCACGCCCCACATGCGTAAAGTGGTGTCGAGTAGGATAAAACGCGGCCGCGCATCCTGGCGCGGTGGCTCCTCGCGACGCAGATACAGCGCCTCGTTGTTCACCAGCCGCGCCATCAGGGAAAGGTCGTCGTGGGCCAGCTCGCTAAGTAGCAGCCGGTCGAAGTTGCCCCGGTTGGTCACGTCTGACACGCCGCCCAGGGGCTGGTCACTGGCGCCCTGCGTGTGCAGGGGAATGCGTAGCGCCGCTCCCAGGTGCTGGGCAAGGCGGGCCAGGCCAGTCGTGCGCGGGTCCTGGGCCAGCTGCTCAAACAGGTCGAGGGGCTGCGTGGGGTTTTCTGGGGTTGGCGGCTCCGGTTCGGGCAGCGGCTCGGGTAGCTTATCAAGGCCAGTCCGTAGATGTAGGGCCAGGGCTTCGGTGGTGGGAAAGCGGTTAATGGCCTGAGCAAGCACTGCCAGCTCATTAAAATGCTCCCGGCGAGTTATCTGTCCCCGGCTGAAATGCAGCGCTACGTCAGAGCGGCCACTTTCCCATTCGTCTAGCAGAGTGGAAGCCAACTCCGCGCTGATCTGCGGAGCCTGGGTGATGAAAACTTCCCGGAACAAATGCAACTTGGAGTGGCCGGTTCGTAGGTCAGCAGGCAATGCCCGCACTACGTCCAGGAACAGGAGCACATGGCGCATTTGCCAGTCCAGCTGTTCTCTACTTGGATCTTCAGGACCAATCGGCAGGTTTTTCCACACATGATAGGCTTGCGCGGCCTTGCCATAGGACTCCGGCCAGGCATCGGCACAGGCCGCCAGCAGCAGCAGCACCGAGGCAAGCGGCGGCAAGCCTTGTTCCGTCAGGCCCCGCAGTACACGGGCCAATTCCTCCCGGTAACAGAGCGTGTCGCCACTGCGCCATTCCACAAATCGGCCTTTCTCCACCCACCGCCAGAAGTAGTAACTGGGGTTACGGAAATAGTCAGGTGCGAGCTCGGGCACCGTTTTTACGGCGTCGTCTACCTCACTCATCCCGAAAGCCCTTCGCTGTGAGCCGCACCGCACTGCGCGTCACGGGCAATACATTCTCTTTCAGAATTCGCTCCCAACTGCCATCGGCAGCAAACAGCAGTACGGCATCTGCATGGGCATTGAGCTGCCGGGCCAGCATGGGCGCCAGCAAGGGTGCTTCAAAGTCAAAGCCCGCCGGCAACAGCAGTCCCTCCCGAAGCCAGTGCTCCTGGCCCGGAATGGGCGGCAGCGGCGAGCCCTGCAGCAGCACCCGCTGGTCGGCCGCGACGGCGAAGTGCAGACTTTCCAGCCGGATTGCGGGAGCGGTTTCGGCGTATTCGTGCCAGACCGCCAGCGTGGTGAGCAACGCCGTGCCCGCCTCGGCCCGGGCTGACGGCACCAGCCGCACGCGGTAGCGGGGCGCGCCTTGAGCGGGCAGGGCAGCCGTAGGCAACTCCAGCGGCACAAACGCCCGAATGGGTTGCCAGGCCAGCGCCGGCAGCTGCGCCGTGGGCGTGCGGCTGCCCGACGGAAACAGCCGGCCCTGCGCATCCAGCACGTAGGCGGCCGTGGCGGGCAGCGCCCGCACGGCCAGCGGCAGCTCGCCGGTAGCGGGCAAGCCGCGCAGCCATAGCTCACCGGCCGCCTCGGCCGCTTGCAGGCCGGGCACGGCGCGCACCCCGCCGAGGACTTCGCGGTAAGAAGCTGCCAACATGAGCACGCGCTCCGTCATCATGCCTGTAGCACCTTTTGCCAGAGGGCATCGAGCGGCTCCTGCACGTAGCTGCGCTGCACCTCGTTGGTGAGCCACTGGGCGCGGCCGTGCAGGTAGCGCAGCTGGTCCTTGATAGCGGTGCGCTCGGCGGGCGAAGTTTCGGGCAGCTCCCACTGGGCAGACAGGGTGCCTATCTCGCGCAGCAGGGCGTCGGCATCCGGAGCGTCGTGGCCGGCGGCGCGGGGATGTTGAGCGGGCTGCGCGTCGGCGTGCACCACAGCATCAACGATGCCGACCACTACTTCGCGCTGTTCGTCGGTGTCCCAGATGTAGCGCAGCACCCACATATCGGAGGGGATAACCGTGGTGCGCTGGCACAGCAACGCGCTGGCCGCTAGCAGTCGCTGCAGCTTCACAGCCCGGCGGTCGGATACGGCTACGCCAGCTAGGCGCAGCTTGCGCACTAGGTCAGTGTAGGCCGGACGCACGGGGCCCAGATCGACCAGCGGCAGGGCTGCTTGCAGGAGCAGGATTTCCTCCGCCGTGATAGTGGGCGCTGCTTCATCGGCGCGGCGCTCCAGTTTCCAGCCAGCTTCGAGTACCTGGGCCAGGGCATCGGGGGCCACGTAGTCGCAGTGCACGCGTACCAGGAAGCGGTCGAACAGGGCTTGCAGGGCCTCATCTTCGGGCAGGTGGTTGCTGGCTCCCACCATGAGCAGTGCGGGCAGGGCGCGGGTTTCGCGCCCACGCCGAAACACCCGCTCGTTCAGGACCATCAGCAGGCTGTTGAGAATGGCGCTGTTGGCGTTCAGCAGCTCATCGAGAAAGATGAGGTGAGCTTCGGGCAGCATGCCGTCGGTGTTGGTCACGAGGTTGCCCTCGCGCAGCTGGCGGATGTCGAACGGCCCGAATAGCTCATTGGGCTCGGTGAAGCGGGTGAGCAAGTACTCGAAGGTTTTGCCTTGTAGCCGCTGGGCCAGGGCGCGCACCAAGGCGCTTTTGGCCGTGCCGGGCGGGCCCAACAAAAACAGGTTTTCGCGCCCAACCAGACAAAGGCTCATCAAGTCGATGATGTCATCCTTACCTACAAAAGTACTTTTAAGGTGGCGGGCCACGAGGTTGAGCTTCTCAACCAGCTGCCATTCTTCGGTTAGTAAATTTTCCATCTAAGCAAGGATAGTGAAGTCCGCAAAATCGGGCCATAAGGTAGCCGCGTGGCCACCCAACACCGCTTGCACTAGTGGTACCAGGTGCGGCTGGCTAGCTCGTGCCCGGTCCTTCAATTGAATAATGCGGTCGATGTAGGCTTGCCGCAGTACTGGGTGCGCCAGTACGGCAGCTTCCGCTTCCGTCGCATCAGGAGCGGTGCCCACAAATGAAAAAGGCCATTGCCGGGCCACGGTCAGCAGCCGGGACACCAGTGCATCGCCGGGCGCTAGCCCTTTGGCCAGCCGCAGCAAATCCGGCAGGTAGCGGAACGTGAGGTCGGCCGAATAAATAGCTTCGGGCGTGATTTCACCGGCGAAATCCGTCAGGCACTGCCCGATAACGGCTTCATCCAGCTCCCGCCGCACCGCTAGCTGCACGCTGTGGTACAGGAACAGAGCGGCCCAAAGCCCGGAGGGAGCATCGAAAGCAAGTGCGGCATGCGGTAGTTCCAGCACATCTTCGGCGTGGTAAGCGCGGAGGGCAATGTCGGCGGCGTGCAGGTCGTCTGGCTCAAAGGGGCCGAGCTGACCGGCCAGCGTAACGCCGCCCGTGGTCAGTAGGTCATGAAGAAAGGCAGTAAGCAACATGGAGCAGGCAAAAAGCCCATGCGGTGTGCAACTGGACTCGTCTGTACAGGGTTCTCAGATATACTAGCTTGCAAATTGCTTCTTAAAAGACGAATTGTCCCTCTCGAAACGTAACTAATATTGCCCTACCCAATGCGCTGAGCCCAGTGCTTAGACGAAACCCTCTACCCCGACTCGACGAACTGAACTCGTATGAGAAGAGAGCTGATGGTCGTATAGCTGAGGCGAGTCCCTTTCACATTCGTTGAAAGAACGTTTATAGAAGGTTATACCCGTATCTTTCTAGTGAACCGACCGCCTCCGTGAAGCGCAAGCGAAGTATCGCCTCACAAAGCTCGACGTGCCCCCGTAGCCCTTCAGAAGCACCTAGCCCTAAAGCACTTTATTGTTTCTCTAAGCAGTTTAAATAAACGCGTAAAGGAGATTGGGTTATGCCTAGGAACGTCAGATTTCTACCTTTGACTTCCATCGATAACTAGGACGCAAGAACACATTATGAAAAAGAAGCTTCTTTGCTTGTTTGCTATTTTACCAGCTTTAGAGCGTGTTTGGGAATTGAGTAAGGGCTAAAAAGAGACGAGTCAGTAAGTTGCGCGGGGAGTTCCTAGGCTTCCACGGGCATTATGGTTGATGGCTACCAACCCCTTACTGACTCGCAGTGGCAAGTTATCAAGTCGCTGCTGCCCACGCAACGACGGCGGCGCTTGTGTTTGCGGCAGGTGTTCAACGCCTTACTGTATGTGTGCCGCACGGGCTGCCAGTGGCGGGCGCTGCCCCCACAGTTTCCACCCTGGACGGCGGTTTACTACTATTTCTATCGCTGGCAACGGCTGGGTCTGTGGCAGCAACTCAATACGGTCGTCAACGCCCTGGACCGAGTCGCACACGGCCGCGAACCGACTCCGGCGCTGGCCTGCATAGATAGCCAAAGCGTCAAGCTGGCCCCGCGCATCTACGAGCACCGCGGCCTGGACGCGCACAAGCTCGTCAACGGCCGCAAACGCCAGCTCCTAGTGGATTCCGGCGGGCGTATCTGGGCCGCGCACGTGCACGCGGCCCACCGCCACGACAGCACCGGCGCCCTGGCATTGCTGCCCCAGCGGCCTTGGTGGGCACGGCGCCTGCAGCTTGTGCTGACCGATGCGGCCTACCGTGGGCGCTTTGCCCAGCAACTGCTGCGGTTGGGCCTAGTCCAACAAATTAGTAGTCGGCCGCCTACCCTGCACGGCTTCGTACCCCTGGCCCGGCGCTGGGTCGTCGAGCGCACCTTCGCCTGGCTGGCCTGCTTTCGCCGCGTCGTAGTCGATTACGAATTTACCCCCGCTAGCCATGTCACGTGGCTGTTATTGGCCAACATCACCATGTCGCTCAATCGGTCCTAAATTCCCCAACACGCTCTAAGCATCTGCCCAGACGAATGAAGCATCGCTTCTCAAAGACCAGAAAGTAACACAGGTTAAGATTTAGAGCGTGTTTGGGAATTTATGAAAACGTCGTTTCTGTCATGCTGAGCCTGCCGAAGCATCTCTACCGCTTCGTTGAAAAAGCCCCAAACGAAGCGGTAGAGATGCTTCGGCAGGCTCAGCATGACGTTCTTTTCAAATTCCCAAACACGCTCTTATCTGGGCTCTAGGCTAGCCGCTACAGAACGGTATGATATAAACGGGAATACAATTGCTTCCTCAGACGACAGTTTTTTAGCTGAAACAATCAAGCACTCCCGCGTCCAGCAGTTCAACACAGAAAATCAAGTACTGTATTCCAAAAGCACTCATTCCTCTATGAAGGATACGACCTTTTGGCGTTATCACTACAATGAAAACCATAAACTGGCGTCTGTAACCGACGGGTATACGGGGAAGGAGGTACAGCACTTGGAGTATAGTCCTTCCGGCCAATTGGTGCGTAAATCGCTGGTTGCCCCTACAGGGCAAATTATTAGTGATGAACGGTTTACTTACGATAACAGAGGCAATGAAGTAGAGTCTACTATAGACGGTAGCGGCATTGCAGGACGAGTCAAAAAAACCACATATGACCAGCAGGGCCGTCCCATTAAAGAGCAACTTTCTGATAAAGGAAAGCTCTTCTTTACTAAATTGATAGAATATCAGCCTAATGGAAAGAAGAGCAAGGTAACATTTGTGGAGCCTAGGGAGACGACCGGAGTAGAGTATATCTATGGAAGTAATAACCAGTTGTTGTCCCGACGACATTTCACGCTCAAACAGGGCCAAGAGGTTACCACTGGAATGGAAGAATTTACCTACACTCCTACTGGCCTAATAGAAACCTTCGCAGAAGACATTTTCTCTTTTAGTCATACAAAAAGGACGTTTTCTTATAAGTATAACTAACCGAAATGACCTTGTTAGTTTTATTGTAGTGGTATTGACCTCAACCCAGTCAGGGCTTTCAAATTAATTCCTTGCCTCTATAAAGTACCACGCTAGCGGCCGGCCGCGCAGGGAGGTTAAAACTGCACTTATTCCAAGAGGGCGCTTATACCTGTTGTTATGTTAAGAAATAATTCCGCGAACGCGCCTTCCTGCTTACGCTTCCAAACGGCCCCCAAAATGCTATTCGGTGTATGCCATTAAATGACTTCCAGATCACATTGGGACTAAGCCAGGAAAGATAGTGCGCAACGCTTGTCAGCGCAGCCGGTACAGGTGCAGCACGTCGGTAGCGGTCCGCGTATCATGGGGCTGTATCAGCGCCAAGCGGCGCGAATCGGCGGACCACTGCACCGTTTGAACCTCCCCATCGCCGATGGTTAGCGGCGTCTGTTGAAACGTGTCGGTATTGAGCACAAAGGCCTGCCCTTCCTCCGTCAGGTAAAACAGGTATTGCCCGTCGGGGCTGAGCACCGCCTTCGAAAACGGGCTCGGCAAGGCCCGCTCCCGCTGGCCCCTCCCCTTGCGCCAATAGCTCAGGTAGTAGCGGGTATCGTCCGGGTCCTGGCCCAGGCCCACGAGCACCGCTTCCCCCGAAGGCCGCAGACCGATCAGCTCGTCAACATACGCCTCGCTGCTGAGCCCGAAGCTTTGTGCTATGCCCCGCGGGGTATACAGGTGGTGTTCGTAGGTATTGGCCATCCACAGAGAATGATCCTGAGGTACGGCTACCGAGTAGTACAGCTGCCCCGAGCCTGGCCAGACGCCCCCTAGTAAATGGTAGTGCCCATGGCTGCGCTGGACCGCGTACAGCGTATCGGTGCGTCGCGTACGCAGATTCAGTTGCAGCAGCCCCACGCCACCTGCGTAGCTGCCATTGGTCGTATCGCCAATTTGGTACACCAATTCCTGCGGGCCCGTGAACTGCGGCTCGATCAAAAACGTCCGTGCTGGGCGAGCTACCGTGGTGATGTGCCGCGTGGTGCGGTCGTACAGCCGGATGGGATTACCGGTAAAGGTGGAGGCCAGCGCGCGAAGGTTGGGCATCGGCCGCAGTTGGTAGCTATAGGCCAACATCCGCCCATCGGGCGAAAAGGCCGGTGTCCAGCCGTAGTCAACCTGGGTAAGCTGCCGCGTATCGGTGCCCAGCAGGCTAATGGTTGGATCCTCACTACGGTCGTTGGCCGGCAAGGGAGGCGGAGGTGGCCCGTCGTGATTGGCCGGCTGGCGCTGGTACTGCAGCACCAGTGCCAGTTCCGAGGTGCGGGGCGCAAAGGCTAGATCCAGAATATACCGGCTGGCCTGATGCCAGGAGAAGTATGCCTCGACTACCGGCGTGGCGGCCACCGACGCGTTGGCTACTGCAGGCTGCGGGGCTAGGTCCTGCTCTGCCGCGGCTGGAGCCTCTTTCGCCTGTTGCTGACAAGCAAAGCAGCTACTCAGTAGGCCATACAGCAGCCATTGGGGTGGTCTCATACCAGGGAAAGCGAGGGAAAGTCGGACGATAAAGCGCTGGCCCGATGTAGACTAGGAATGCGGCATATAACCGTCAGCAAAAGCAAATACACCGCCTGTAAATACCATGAAGTAGTAGCCATTGGAAGCCATGTTCAAACGAACTCTATTTATGAAGTCACTTGGCTGAATCATACTTTTTCATCAAGTATACTACTGAAACCGTTTAAGGCCAGTGAAAGAGTAGAAAAAAATAGCTTGGTTGTATCCTTGTATGTAGTTTATTATATGCCATTTAACCTGTGGATTGTAGTGGCTAAAGACATACTTAGATCAAGATAGCCAATGATTTCATTGTTAAAACTTAAATCACAACTAGATTTACAACTAAAATAACAACCGGTACTAGTTCAACCATAGCAACATGATCTACACGGTAGGGGGCATCAAAGGAGGTAGTGGTAAGACTACTATAGCAACGAATCTAACAGTCTACTTACTTCAGCAGGGTAGAGACGTCATACTCATTGATGCAGATGACCAAGAATCATCGACAGACTTCACGTCGTTCCGCCATCAGACACTTAACGGAGACTTAGGATATACGACAGTCAAGGTAACAGGCCGGGAGCTCAACGCCCAGGTACAGCGTCTGGCTACTAAATGTGATGACATCGTTATCGATACTGGTGGTCGTGATACGGTAAGCCAACGATCCGCACTAACCATCTCCCATGTGTACCTAGTGCCCTTCGCTCCTCGCTCGCTCGACATCTGGACGTTGCGCAAAGTGGAGAACTTGATTGCTGAAGTAGCCCCTTTCAATGCTGGCCTTCGCTCGCTGACGTTTATTAATAAGGCAGATCCACGCGGTACCTACCGGGAAGAAGCCGCAGAGCTACTGCGTGACTCAGAGTACCTACAGTTTCTGGAAACGGCTGTGGGTAATCGTATATCCTTTGCTAACGCCGCCGCCTCTGGATTGGGAGTTTTGGAAATGAAGCCAGCAGATGATAAAGCTACTTCCGAGATAAGGGAGCTGTGTGCCAGTGTGCAAGCTGCTATGGGTACTTCTACAGATGCAACTAAAATCACAATCTGATTTACAACTAAATCTACTTGCAAATTTAGAACCTGTAAGACAACTCTTTTAGGAACCTACTATCATGAAAAAACCAAAGCTTGGCCTCCCTCCTACTTCACCTACTAGACTCACCAATGCCGCCATGCAGGAGATGATCAGCAAGGGTGGCTCTGTGCTCGAAACGTCAGTATCTGCCCCTGCTAAAACAACCCCTGAAGAGGATAAGCTCAAGTCTTTTACCTTCAAAATTTACGAAAGCGAATTAGCTCAGATCCGCGCTATTCAAGATAGCTTACCTAAGCGCGACCGGATTTCCATTCACGATTTCGTTGTAGCAGCTGTGAAGGAGAAGATTGCCAAAGAGAATAAGAAGCAGAACTAAAATAACTTGCGGTATAAGTTGCAGATATAGTTGTAAATTAAGTTGCGGTATTGGGCGGTATTAAATGCTGTTTCAGGGATTTACCATGCTGCTCAAGCATGAATTCCCTGAACACTGTCAGGTTCTCCGTTTGCCTACTAATTTCCAAAGCTGCAAAGTAGTCAGCCTTATCCTCCCGGAAGACCACGGTGAGTGGTTGACCATAGTAGCGCTGCACGTAGTTCATCAGTAGGCGAGAGGTGCGGCCGTTGCCATCATTAAATGGGTGGATGCTGACCAGCTGCTGATGAGCGTCGAAAGCTATGTGTAGTTGCTCCTGCAGGGTAGATGCCTTCAGCATACGTGCGCTGAGTTGCCGAGTAAGCTGTCCAACTAAGTCAGGTACTTTCTGGGCATTGGGAAATGAACTCGCTCCCATGATAGAGACTTTGTCCAAACGAAAGTCGCCGCGGCTGGCATCGGTGCTCCCCAAGATGCTATGGGTCTGTAGCCCGGTTGTGCGCATGACGGCGCCCGCCAGTTCCTGCAATAGGTCAGGTGTGGGCAGGCGCTGCTCATTTGCCAGGCGCAAAGCCAAGTCCAGTGCCTGCGCGTGGTCCGCCAGCATGTCGTAGCCGTCCCAAGGAAGACTTTTATCGACTTTTGCCTCATCGCCTACCAGGAAATCAAAGGCGGATTGCACAGTTACCCGGGAGCCTTCAATCATCGTCGAATGAGCTGAGACCAGCACGTGGTTCAACTGCTCTCGCGTCAATTGCTCTTTGGGACTCAGTTGCTGTACTAAAGCCGTAAGTCGTTCAATCTCCTCCCAACTCATGCCGCTATCGCTTGGCGCAGAGTGTCCAAGTCAACGGTGGCCAGCGACACCGGGTATTCCAAGCCCGACACGTGAATCACTTGATGTGCCCAGGCGGCCAGATCGTGCGCGTAGATGACAGGGCGGTCAGCCGCATCATGGTACACTGTCTTGCCCTGCATAAAGGCTTCTACGCTGGCCCGTAGCGGCGTCGGCACATCGTCCAAGGCTTTGTCCTGGGGATTGGTAAGTAAGTGCGTCAGGTAGGCCCGGAGTGCGCGGTAGGCTTCTTGGCTGTGCGGTGTCATGGTGGGGGGAGGGGAGAAGCAGTAGGCTTAACTGGTTTTAGCGGATGACTTTAGCCCCAAGACAGTAAGCAGCAAGCCGGCCGGGTTCTTGTCCGCCTTGATTTTATCCGTCTTCAGACGATACATGAATTTGAATAGCTCATTTACGAGATTCTCGTCGCCGATGATCTGTGCTATAAGCTTGGCGTCTTTGATGCCCAGCGATTCCAGATGGCGGCGGGCCATCAAGATCTTTGCTTGTTCAGGAGATTCATCAAAAGGAATCGGCAGTTGCTTTGGCTGCTGCTTGGTAACGTAGAAGCGTACGGCGTGAAAAGAGCGGCCTTGCTTGAGCAAGGTGTATCCAATTTTTAGCTCAGTATTTTCGTTTATCTGACGCACAGCAATGTCCAGCACTTTGGCCTTCAGGTCACTGATGCGCTGAAACTGCTCGGGCTCTTTACCCTTCGGATCCTTGAGCTTAAGCATAAGCTTAAACTCCTCCAGATCGTAGGTTTTCGTCTCCCCAATGTCCTTCCACTGCGAAGCCAGCTGGTAGATGCGTTTGGCATACTTGCTGGATATCTTTAGGGCGGAAAAGAGCTGGTAGGAAGTGAAGTTGTTTTTCAACTCAAACAAATAGGGCCGGATATCTTCCGAAAGGCGAATACGCAGGAACCCCTGACCTTTGACGTACTCTACCTTCTGAAACATCCAGAGCTGTACGTACGACTGATCATTCTCTACCTCGAACATCCGAGAGCCCATGGATTCAGTAGCTTCCCGAAGTTGCTTATAGTGCCATTCCCGCCCCGTCATGGCCACCACTTCATTCATGTGAATCTGGTATTCCTGGTTCGGTAAGTCTTCACGGCGAAGTTTGGAGAGCAGGAAGAACAGCAGGTCTAGCTGGCAAGCAGTGTAGTCGTAGCGAGCTGTCGTAATGGCATTGTGTTGCCTGACTTCCAGTGATTCAGAAGGCTCCATAGCGAGGTGGAATAGGGGACAAATATAGAAAATATACGAAAAACTACAGTTGTTTTTATAGGGCGTTTTTAACTGATAAAAGGTAGTAGTTTGATTTAGATATGACTGATAAAAAGTCGTTTTAAACTGATAAAAAGTCGTAGTTCACTGATAAAAAGTCGTTTTAAACTGATAAAAAGTCGTTTAATAGTGCGGTAACTAGTATATAATCAATAGGTTATGAGCCCTGCAAATAGACAAATAACTAAAAATACACAAGTTGATGATTCGCGCGCAAGAGCAAAAGGATAGCTTTTAAGGTGTGGTATATACGACACAACAAGGGAGAAAAAGCAACAAAACAGAAAGCACAAAAAAGCTCAAAACCGCATTATGTGATTGCACTTTTTTAATACTTTATTGTGCTTTTATTACCTAGCGTTTCCCCGTTCTAAATAACTACTTCTCAGAAATAGACCCGGCATATCAACCTACGAATTTACTACACTAACCTTCGCAAATACGTCCAAAGCTTATTACGACTTTTTATCAGTCAATGCTACCTACTAGCTCGCACTCAAGTGCCTTCTAGCTGATTGCCTTGGCTTCACGACATGCAGTCAGTAATAACTGACCACTTAACTGATAAAAAGTCGTTTTTCAGTATGGCTAACATTATCGGCCTTGGTTAAAAGTTTGCCGTAAAGATACTGTGATGGCAAGCAAGGGCTAGGCCGCATTTATTTATCTTCGACTTCCTCAAGGAGGGCGTGCGCGTTCATCCTGTGTAGCCTCGGCTCACTTCTGTGGCCGGGGCTATTTCATGTCTGCTCTGGTGGGCCGTGGGATAGTCGGGATTATACGCTTGATCGTTTTTCCAGAGCGAGTAGCAGAGCACGAGCAGTTTGCGCATGACAGCAATGACGCCCGGCTTGCCGCTGGGGTGACGCGTACGCAAACGGGCATAAAAGGCGATTTGCCGCGGGTTATGGCGCAGGCTGCTGAGCGCGGGCAAATAGAGCGCCGTGCGCAGGCGCGTGTTGCCGCGCTTGGAAATGCGGGTGGCATGCGCCGAGAGGCCGCTTTGCCGCTGCACCACGTCCAGGCCGGCATAGGAAGCGAGTTGACGCTCATTCTCGACCAGGGCAAAGCCGCTGGTTTCGGCTACCACGATGATGGCTGTCGTCAGCCCAATGCCGGGAATGCTCGTCAACTGCGTCAACTTGCGCGCCAGCTCCGGCTCGGCCGCCAGCAGTTCCGTCAGGTCCTGGTCCAGCGCTGCCAACTGCTGCAGGATAAGTTGCTGCTGGGCCGCCAGGCGTGCCAATGTTCGGCTATCGGGCTGGTAGCTATGCTGGTAAGCATGTACGCGGGCTTTGAGCTGCGCCCCTTGCTTGGTCAGCACCTGCCGCTCGCGGGCCAGGGCCCGCAGCTGCCGCAGCGCCGGCGTGGGCGGCTGCCAGGCAGGCAGCGCCCGCTCCAGACCCAACCGGCAGAGCAAGCGCGCGTCCAGCTGGTCGGTCTTGCTTTTGAGTTCCGTGCTGCGGGCAAAATGCTTCACCTTATTGGGCAACAGCACGCTGAGTAGCTGCTGCTGATCGGCTAAAAAGTACGCTAGCTCCTCGTAGTAGACGCCGGTGGCTTCGACCACAAACCACAGCGGAACGGCAACCGCTTGCTGCCGGGCCACCCAGCTGAGCAGGCTGGCAAAGCCGCCCAGCGTGTTTTCAAAGGTAGTTTCCTTGCCAAAGAGCAACTGCTGGTGGCCGTCCACCTGGCCAAAGCAGGCGACAAAGGAGCTCTTGGCAATGTCGATTCCGACAACGTACTTGAGCGGGGGAATCAGGGGTTTTGCGGAGGGCATTGGGCAAGCAGTAAGCAGATTAAACCATCAGCCGGCCAGGGTTTTGCCACAACTTGTCTCGTACAAATACGGGATACCCGCACGCGGCTTAGGTTCCCTCCATACTGTGCAGTCTTCAGGCAAAACGGAAGCAGGGCACGCTTTCTTTGTAGCAACGTCAAGGCCGCAGCCGCGCGTTTGGTTAAACGTGGTGACCCTGCTTCCTGCGCCAGCTGCCCTTCACCGAAAGGCATCGCAATCATACGAAGTTAAACGAGCGGCCACTCGATAGGTGTGTCTACGCCCGCTGCGCCGTTTAGGTGGGGGCGAGAAAGGTACACCTTGCCGGCCCCCACAAATTGAGGACTGCGGGATAGGCCAAGCTGGGGCCAGAAAGTGGGTTCACCTGCTTACCTTCGTGGCCCCACCTTGTTGACCCGTTTGTATGCATTTCGGCTATGCCCGCGTCTCGGCCAGAGACCAACACCTCGACACTCAGCTCGACCAACTCAAGGCCGCCGGCGTCGACCGCCTGTTTCAGGAAAAAATCAGCGGCACCACCACGCAGCGCCCGGTGCTCACCGAGTTGCTGGCCACCTTGCGCGCCGGCGACACGGTGACCGTGGCCCGGCTCAACCGGCTGGGCCGCAACAGCGCCCACATCATGCAGGTCGTGGCCGACCTGCACGAGCGCCAGGTGCGCTTCGTCGCCTTGGACCTGGGCATCGACACGGCCACACCGGCCGGACGGCTGGTGCTGGGCATTTTCGCCGCGCTGGCCGAGTACGACCGCGAGAGCATCCGCGAGCGGGCCACGGCGGGCATCGCCCTGGCCAAGGCGCAGGGCAAGCACCTGGGCCGCCGCGCGGGAGTGGACGCCACGAAGCTGGCCAAGGTGCAGGCCTGCCTGGCCGCCGGCATGTCGGTGCACCAAACTGTGGCCGCCACGGGCGTCAGTGAGTCGAGCGTCAAGCGCTACCGGCGCCAGCTGGCCCCGTAAGTCCGTGCGCTACCTCCCGCTACTCGACGACGCCCAGCGGCGGGCGTTCGACCACCCGCCCAAGTGGACCGCGGCCCAGCGCAAGCTCTACTGCAGTGTGCCCGACTGGGCCGCCCAGGTGCTCGGCAGCCTGGTGACGTCCCACAGCCGGGGCGGTTTCGTGCTGCAGGTGAGCTATTTTCAGGCCACCGGCCGCTTCTTCTCCACCGACCGGTTTCGGGCCGCCGACGGCGCGTACGTGCAGCAGCGCTACCGCCTAGGCGCGGTCGAGTGGGCGCGCTACGACAAGGCCACCCGCTTTCACCACCGCCAGTTGATTCTGCAGCAGTTCGGCGTGGCCCCCTTCGAACAGGTCGAAGCCGCCGTGCGCGCGCAGGTGACCCACTTCGCACGCCAGCAGATGAACCCCGTGGCCGTATTTCGCTCGGCCGTGGATACGCTGCGGGCCCGCCGCTGGGAAGTGCCTACATACGCTGCGCTGGCCGGCGTCGTGACCGAGGCCTTCCGCACGGTCGAGCAGCAGTTGACCACGCAGTTGGCCGCGTTGCTCACACCCGCCGTGCGCCAGCAGCTGGATACCTTGTTTAGGGTGTTGTTAAACAATTAGGGCAAAACCTCCGATTCGGAAGTGGAGCAGCCCCAATGCTGCTTATAAGGCACAAATGCGCCGTAAAAATAGCGAGGGACGATAGTTTTACACGTCCCTTAAAGCCATCGAAAGAAGCTAGCGAAAACGAACGTTTACGCTATCGTTCACGCCGTTATTCCATGTAGGGGTTCTTTTAGCAAGTGGACATAATTCTACGCTAAGCCAGGTAAGCTCAGCAGTTGGCATTCATTTACTGGGCGTAAAATTTGTTTTAGTGCAGGGGGTCATTGTCTGCACGTAGAAAATACCATCGAAGAAATTGGGCCAATTCGCATACTGCGTTTGGTGCCGGATGCCTTGCATGGCAAAATACTCGGGCGGTTGGCCCACGAGTTGCGCCCGTAACGGTTGGAAATCCAGGAAGCCATAGGCCAGGTTAGCAGGTAGCCAGCTTTCCAAACTGTTTTTAACAGGTGGGCTTAGCGCAGTAGCCGTTGCGGCAACCGTGCGCTGGCTGCTGCCCATACGAGAGATAAAGCCGACGATATACGTTTGCTGACGATTGTGCGGGAGGTCCATGAATACCTGTCCCATGGGATGCAACGCCTCGTTATCGGCGCGCAGTTGCGCTTGCTCAGCGGGGGTGAACCGAGACTGCACCAAGTAGTCGCTCCCCCGGCCTTTCACTAGGTGGGCACTGGCGGCCCACACGATGATTTTTTCGTTCTTGAACTGCGTATTGGCTAACCAGTCTAGGTTCGCGGCCATCTGGGCATCGCGCACATTGTAGGTGGCCGTGCGGTCCTCCGTGTACACCGCGCTTTCCTGCGCAAGGGCATAAAGATTGCGCAGGAGCAGCCGGTTAAACGCTTCGGCGGGCGTGCCGTCGGTCACTGGCAATTGCGCCGTGAGGGTATCCAGACACGTTTCAAAACGCCTTAATTTGCCTCTTTTATCCTTAATAGCCTTAATAGCCCGTGCCTTATCTGGATTATCCAAATCCAGCTTCCCGGTGATGAAATTGCTGGACACCAGCAGCGTGTCTAAAAAGGGCCGAAAGAAATGCCGGTAAGTGGTGGTCTGCAGAAAGGGCAAGCGGTGGTGCACTAAGTAAGTGTGGAAATAAGTTGGAAACTGTTGTCGACTGTAGTCCGAGTAGAGTTGATTGTCAAAGCCGGTGATACGCAGGGGACGTGCGCTGCGCGTAGTATGGGGCACGTACTCGTACAACAAATGGTCACATTGCTGGCAGCCAGCCCAGTAGGGGTGAATAGTGGTGTGCAAAAAGGCTGCCTGCCGGTCAGCCGCCGTGGCTACCTGCTCCCAGCCGTGATTTAGCGCAAACAGGTCGCCCTCAAAGGCGAGTACCGTGAAGGCCTTCTGCTCATGCAGGTAGCGCACCAGCCGACTTTTGGCCAAGAAGGTCGCGCCATCTCCATGGTCCTGCTCCCCCAGCATCACAATGCGGGCCTCGCCGATGGCCTGTCCTACCACGGCTAAATCCGCGTTGTCGTTGTAGTCGGGCTGAATGGAAACAATAGGGGCCACGTGCGCTTGCACATACTTTTTGACCCGCGATTGCGCCTTTCCTGGCAGACTAAACAACCCGAGTAGGGTAATGAGTGGCAGGTAACGAAGCGGTAGCATAAGGAAAAAGTGAGTTTCTAGAGAATCAGATACCTCGCGCAGCTGGCTAGTTGCACCTCGGCACCTTCCATGAGCCAGGGGAAGCAATTAATTGCCAGACACGGGTGGTAACTGCCCCGTGGGGACCCCCAAGTGGGCGAGGTAACGGTAAATGGTGGCGCGGCCCACGCCGAGGAGCTGGCCGATTTCGGCTACGGTCTTGTCCTGCTGCAGGTAGAGGGTCTTCGCCGCCTGGGCTTTGGAGAGGGCCTCCTTCGACAGCCCCTTGGGCCGGCCGCCCTGCCGGCCGCGGGCGCGGGCCGCCGTCAGTCCCGCCTTGGTTCGTTCGCGGATGATGTCGCGCTCAAACTCGGCCAGCGAGGCAAACAGGTTAAACATGAGCCGGCCCTGGGCCGTGGTCGTGTCCAGGTGGTCCTGCAGGCTGACGAAGTGCACCCCCTGGTCCTGAAACCCGGTCACCAACGCGACCAGGTCCTTGAGCGAGCGGCCCAGCCGGTCGAGTTTCCAGACCACGAGCGTATCGCCGGGCCGCAGCCGGGTCAGCAGGTGCTGCAGGGCCGGGCGTTCTTTCACCGAGGACACTTTCTCCTGGGCCACCTCCACGCAGCCGTAGGCCTGCAAGGCATCGGTCTGCAGGTGTAGGTGCTGGTCGGAGGTACTCACGCGGGCATAGCCGAAAATCATCGCCATTATTCTCAAGAAGTCAATGGGGGCGAAGATAGCGAGCCGTTGATTGGTGAGAACAGGAAATGAGACAATCTTTGGTAGCTTTTCGACTCGTCAGAAAGCCGAAGCGGGTGGGCCGCTAAAACGGCCGTTTCGCGAGACACCTTTTTGCCGCCCCATGCCCGCTACCTTTCTCTCCGAGGCCGAGCGCCTCCGCTACCAGCAGTTGCCCTCCTCCGTGCCGGAAGGCGCGTTGCGCCAGCACGGCCAGCTGTCGGAGGCCGACCAGCACCTGCTACGCGGGCAACGCCGGGACGTCAACCGGCTCGGGTGCGCCGTGCAGTTGGTCGTGCTGCGCGTGTTCGCCCACTTGCCCGAGCGCTGGTGGACGCAGGTGCCCGCCGTCCTACTCGACTTTGTGGCGGTACAACTGGCTGTGGATGCCGGCGTATTTTCCGCCTACGGCCAGCGCGAGGCCACCGTGTACGAACACTTTCAACAGGTACTCGGGCACCTGGGCTGGCGGCGCTGGCAGCCACTGCTCGATACGCCGGTGCTGGAAGCGTGGCTGCTGGAGCAGGCGCTTGCGCACGACCAGGAGCGGGTGCTGCTGGAACTGGCCTGCCAACGACTGCGCCAGCAGCAGTTGGTGCGCCCGTCCGTAGTGGAGCTGGAGCGCCTGATTGGCTCGCTCGTGGAGCAAGCGCACACGGAAACGTACCGTCGGCTGGCCCCGGTGCTCACGCCCACCGTGGAGGCGCAGCTCGATGCCCTGCTCGTGGTGGAGGACCCGGAGCGGCGCACCCGCCACGGCTGGCTCCTGCAGCCGCCCACCCGCAGCACGCCGGCCACCATCCGCGCCACGCTGGACAAGCTGCGCTTTTTGCGGGCGCTGGGGGCGGGCGAGTGGAACCTGGCGGCCCTGCACCCGAACCGGCAAAAGCGGTTGGCGGGCCTGGCCCGCCACCGCAGCAACCAGGCGCTGCAGCGCCTGGCCCCGGCCAAGCGCTACCCGCTGCTGCTGGCTTTTGGCCGCGAGATGCTGCTCGAACTCACCGACCTGGTGCTGAAGATGGCGGACGAATACTGGGAAACGGCCCTGGCGCGGGCGCGCCGGGAAATGGAGGAGTACCAGCGCGCCACGGCCCGCGCCAAAGACCAGGTGCTGGCCACGCTGGGCCACGCCGTGGGCCTGCTGCTCGACGAAGCGCACGTGCCCGGGGGAAGACCTGCGGGCGCAGATTTACGCCCGCGTCCCCCGGGCCGAACTGCAGCAGGCCCTGGCCACCGCCCAGGCCCTGACGCAGCCCGCCAAGCGCTCCTACCTGGAGTTTCTCGAAGCCCATTACGCGGCCATCAAGCGCTTTTCGGCCCCGCTGCTGGCCGACCTGGACTGGGAGAACGCCTTCACCGGCGACGACTTCTTCGCCGCCCTGCTGGTGGTGCGCGACTTGCTGACCGGCACCCGCCGCCAGTTGCCGCCCCAGCCGCCCCGGGCGTTTATGGCACCGGCCTGGCAGGCGTTTGTGGGCGCGACGGGTGGGCCGCTTTCGGTGCCGGCCTACGCCCTGAGCGTGCTGGCCACCCTGCGCGAGCGGTTGCGCTCGGGGGACGTGTACGTGCGCCACTCCCGCAAACACGCCAGCCTGGACAGCTACCTCATTCCGCTCAACCAATGGCCCGCGCTGCGGGCCGACGCCTGCGCCCAGCTGGGCTTGCCCGCCGTCCCAGTGCAGCAATTGGACGACCACCTGCACGAGTTGGAAGGGCACCTGCCGCGCATGGAGCAGATTCTACGGGAAGGCGGCGACATCCGCCTCAACGCGCAAGGCGAATTGGTGGTGACCCCGCTCGCCGCGGCCGAGGTGCCGGTCTCCGCCCAGGAATTGGCCGCGCAGGTCGGCCAGCGCCTGCCGCTGGTGGAACTGAGCGAGCTGCTGGGCGAAGTGGATGCCTGGACCGGCTTCTCCCGCGTACTCCTGGGCCCCGAGCCGGTGGCGGCGCAGCGGGCGCTGCTCTACGCCGCGCTGCTGGCCGCCGCGTGCAACATCCCGCTCACGGACATGGCCCGCAGCACCGCCCTGGACTACCAGGCCCTGTGGTGGGTGGCCAGCAACTACCTGCGCGAAGACGCGCTCAAGCAGGCCACCACGTGCCTGGTCAATTACCAGTACCGCCAGCCATTGGCCGCGGCCTGGGGCGGTGGAACGCTTTCCTCGTCCGATGGGCAGCGCTTTCCCGTGCGCGGCCACGTGCGCGCCGCCCGGGCGCTGCCGCGCTACTACGGCTACGGCCAGGGGCTCACCTTTTACACCCACACGGCCGACCAGTATTCGCAGTTCGGCAGCCGGGCGATTGCCTCCACCGTCCGCGACGCCACCTACGTGCTCGACGAGGTGCTGGGCAACGAAACGGAGCTGCCCCTGCTCGAGCACACCACCGACACGCACGGCTACACCGACCTGGTCTTTGCCCTGTTCGATTTGCTGGGCCTGCGCTTCTCGCCCCGGCTGCGCGATTTGAAGGACCAGCGCCTGTGCAAAATCCAGGGCCGCGACCTGGTCTACCCCTCCCTAAAATTCACGGCCCGCTTCCACCCCGAATTCGTGCGCCGCCACTGGGACGAGCTGCTACGCGTGGCCGCCTCGTTGAAGTTGGGCTACGTCACCTCCTCGCTGCTCATCAGCAAGCTGCAGGCCTACCCCCGGCAGCACCAGCTCACCACACTGCTGCAGGAATACGGCCGGCTGCTGAAAACCAACTTCATCCTGCGCTACCTGCAAAGCCAGCCGCTGCGCCGCCGCATCCACGCCCAGCTCAACAAAGGCGAGCAGCTGCACGCGCTGCGCAGCTGGCTCTGGTTCGGCGGCGACGGGGCCCTGCGCCGCCAGCAGGACGAGCAGCAGCAGGAAACCGTGCGCTGCCTGAACCTGCTCACCAACCTGGTCGTGGTCTGGAATACCCGGTATATGCAGGAAGTGGTCGCCCAGCTGAGGCGTGAAGGGGAAGCAGTCGCTGCCGAAGACCTGCGTTTCCTCTCGCCGGCGCGCTACCGGCACATCAATCGCCTCGGGCGCTACTCGTTCCTGCCCGACGAAACCGGGCTCCTGGCCGGACTACGGCCATTAAGAACCGGCGCTTAGCGTAGGATTATGTCCACTTACTAAAAGAACCCCATGTATTTTGTTGCATAACAATATGTTAAGCTCGCAAACAGGGCAGCTGCTTCTCTGAGTCGGAGGTTTTGCTCTATTTGTTTAATAACACCCCAGATAGGCAAACCCGGGCAGCTAGCAAAGAAAGAAGGGGGACCATTGGCTTGCTAAAGGTGTGTCGTTCGTGTGCGGCTTCTGCACCCTACCACCCATTTTCAACCGTTCGTCAACTTTCTATCAATCGGGTTTTAGGTCCCGATAGGTTTGCAGCGTCAAACGCTGGTTTGGCTTGTTTCCACCCGGGTTAGCCGACCTATGGGGGCCACACTTGTTGCCAGCCAATGCTCAGCGCTTACTCCTGGAGCCAGTTTGGCCCGTTTATCCTAGCCTGCTCCTGCTTTACTACCTGGGTATTTAGATTGCTTTAGGGACTTTCCTGATCGAAGTGTCCAGGTCAGTTTATTTTGCTGCGTAGTTCCTTGTACCGGGAGCGGCCGATAGGCAGTAGCTGGCCGCTTTTGAGGAGCAGCTGGTAGCGGCTGCCTTCCTGCACGATGATTTTTTCGGCTTGTGTGAGGCAGGCGATGTAGGACTTGTGAATGCGCTCGAAGGAAGCGGGCAGCAATTGTGTCAGCTTATTGAGGGACTTGTCGTGCAACCCTTTTCGGCCGTTTAGCAGATGCAGTTCGGAGTAAATGCCCGCGCCTTTGATGTAGCGAAGCTCTTTCACCTCAATCAATACCAGGCTACCCTGCTTCTTCACGGTCAGAAACTGCAGGGCATTCTCGGGCTTGGCGGTGGGTATGGTCAGGCGGGCAAAGGCCTGGGTCAGCCGCTCTTCGGTGAAGGGCTTGGGCACGAAATCGAGCACGCCGTGGGCGAAGGCGGTAATGGCTTTTTCCGTGTACGCCGAAATGATGATGGTGTGGAAGGCGCCGGCCGCGACACTTTTCAGCAGGTCGAAGCCGTCCTGGCCGTTCAGGTTCAGGTCAAGCAAAAGCAGGTCGGGCGCAGCGGTGTGGAGTGCGCGCAGGGCCATGGGCAGCGATTCGCAAACGGTGAGACTCGCAAGTTGAGGGCCGAAGAAGGCGCGGGTCATGCGCTCCAGCCGCCGGGCGATGCGGGCTTCGTCTTCCACTAGGAGAATATTCATACCAAGGGACCAATGGTGATGGAGGTAAGCCAGCCTTCCGGTACGGCGTGCGACGAGAATGCCCACTGGCTGCCGAAGCTTTCCCGGAGGCGGGCTTCGATGTAGTGGAAGCCGGTGCTAGGCGGGCCGTTAGGGGCCTCGGGCCGGTTGTGGGCGCAGGTGAGCAGGGTGTAGTGCTTGGTGCGGCCGGTGCGCTCAAATCGGAGCTGAAACCGTATGCAGCCATCGGCCGGGGGCAGGCTGTGGGTAATACCGTTTTCGAGCACGGTGTGGAAAATGGCCGGCGGAATGAGGTCGCCTAGGTCAATGCCGAAGGTTTCGAGCTCGTAGCGAATTTCCTTGCGGAACTCCATCACCTGCAAATGGTGGCGGCAGAGCGCTATTTCCTGGCTCACGGGGATAAGCGTGGCCTCGGCAATGTCGTTGAGAATGTCGAACTCCCGGGCCAGGGCCTGGATGAACACGGCGCCTTCTTTGGGTGATTCTTCCACCCAGTCGAGCATGGACGTGAGCGTGTTTTTGATGAAATGGGGCTGAATGTTCTTCTTTAGCAGCTCCAGTTTCAGCCGCGAAGAGAGTAGCTGAGCCGCCTGGCGCTCTGCTTCTATGGCCTGCACCTGAAGGGTGTGCAGATACAGCATACACAGCACCAGGAGTGTGAACGAGATAAACAGACCAAAATCATGGAACAGAAAATAATGAACCACTGCGCTGGCCAGCAGCCCGGCCAGCACCACGCGCCCCCCGGGCCTTGCGGGTAACGGCCACCACAACCACCGCCATCGACGCCAGCCACATTGCGTAGCTAAAGTACAGGGCCGTCAGGTCGTAGTGACGAAAGTTGCTGACGTAAATGCCCAGGAGCACCGCTAGCAGCAGTACGGAAAGCAGGCGCTTGCGCGCAAGCCGAAACTGCATGGTGAAGTACAGTGGCACCAGCAGGGCAATAGCAAGAGTGAGCCAGCCAATGGCTTCCAGCCGGAAGTAGAACTGCGGGTAGGGAATGGCCAGGTAGAACTTAACGTACTCCAGCAGCAGCAGCGCAAAAAAAGGAAACAGATAAGGCTGAACACCAAAACAGCCGGCTCTTTCCGGCGGCTGTTCAGGAACAGAAACAGGTAGTATACCGCCGCGATGAGAAAGGCCCCGGCCATGAGGTTCATGAAGGACGTGATGAGGAGCGGCCCCTGGAGCAGCCGCGGGTAGCTGTCGAGGCGGATGTGCGTGCCCCGCTCCTCCCCGGGGAGGTAGGTTTGGGTGCTGCGTAGGGCAACCAGGTGCCGGCCGGGCCGAGCCAGCGAATCCGGCACTTGGTAGTAGCTGGTTTCCGTGCCGGGGACCTCGGCCTGCTGGCCGGCGGGTAACTGCCCGTTTTGGCCGATAAGGGTGCCGTCCCAATAGACTTCGAACGCGCCGAACGCGCCAATCTGCAACCCCAGCGGCGTGTGGGGGTTGCGATGGTGCAGCGTGAGCCAGTTGCGGGTCCAGCATACCTGGCCGCCAACAGGCCCGCGCTCGGGCCGCCAGCCGGAATCGTCGTACTGCCGGGCGGCCCAGCGCGGGTCGTCGCCGAGCTGGTACACGGCGGCGCCCTCCGCGTAGCGCACCTGCGAGTGGCAGGAGGCCAGGGTGAGCAGGAGCAGACAAAAGAGCAGAAGCCGGGGCATGGGCTAAAGGTAAGCGTACCTGTTGTTTGCAAGTCCCTGGAGCCATTGGCATGAATTTACTTGCCAGCCAGGTGAAGGCGCGCTAATCTTGAGGTCTGCGCCTGCCGGTGACTGCTGCTGGCTGGTGTAGTTCAGGCCCAATGGTCAATAGCGGGCCCCCTGCAACAACGCCCAGTGGTTGCAGATCCTTGTAACAGACAAACCGTTTTTATCGTGAAAAAGCGCTCCTTCTTACTCCTGTTGCCTCTTCTTTTTCAAGTTTATGCTGGTAACGCCCAGCATACCCAAAGACAATTATCCACTGTTATTTCGCGCCAGATTGACACTCTTCTAATGCCTGATATTGAGGGAATTAAGCAGGCGCTGGAAATCAAGACGGATGATTCCAACAAGCCGGTGCTGTTGTTTTTATCGGGTGGGCCCGGAAGCTCGATGATGCCTGCCGCCAGTAGCTTTACCAGCCTTTTAAAAACCAAATTTACCCTGGTCCAGTGGGACCAACGGGATGCCGGAAAGACCTTGGCATTGAATCCTTCGCCAACCCAACCGTCCGTTGCGCAGATGAAACGGGACACGTACCAAGTTATCCGGTTTCTGACCAAGGAATTAAACCAGGAAAAAATATACCTGGCGGGCAGCTCTTGGGGAAACGTGTTGGGGTTTTATATGGTCGAAAAGCATCCGGAACTGCTGCATGGTTATTTCGCCGTGAATCCAGTTATCAGCCAATTAGCAAGCGAACAGGAGTTGCTTGAAATTCTAAGAACTCATTTCAAAGAAGACCCGCTGGCCAGCAAAGAGTTGGCAAGTGTAACTATTCCCTTCGAAAAGGACGAAGACTTGTTCTACCTCCGAAAGTGGCTTTTTTACAAGGAAGGCAAGAAGTACGCAACCAGCGACGAATTCAAAAATGGGTTTCTTAAATGGTCTGCGACGTGGTCGCCCGTGTGGAACGAAGTAATGGCCATTGATTTGCCGAAGACGTTGAAGAAGGTCAAGTGCCCGATTTATTTCTTCGTTGGCAAAAATGATATTCAAACATCATCTACCATTACACAAAACTATTTTCAGGTCATCAAAGCCCCAAGAAAGAGTCTGTTTGTCTTTGAAAATTCTGGTCATCAAATACATAAAGATGAACCGGAAAAATTGCAAAAAGCCATACTACAGACATTGGAAATAAAGGGCAGTACCATAACGGGAGGTGATTAGGGTTTTCCGGACAGGGGCAATGGTTGCTTTAGAATCTCTGAGAGGCGGCTTTTGCAAACACGCGTTTTTGTGTGCATCATCTGCCTTTATACGACTACCGTCTTACTTTTCCGCTTCTCTTACTGGCTTAAGCAACCCCTATGAAGCGCCTCAACCGTCGGTTTATCCTTGTCTCAGCCGCCTTGGTTTGCGGTATGGCCGCTTTCTCTCCTCGAGCCAGCAGCCGGGAAACGGCCAGTAAACACCCAACAAACAGCCTCACCCAGTACGTGGACCCGTATATCGGCACCGATTTTCACGGCCACGTATTTCTGGGGGCGAATGTGCCGTTTGGGGCCGTGCAGCTGGGGCCGGTAAACATTACCGAGGGCTGGGACTGGTGCTCGGGCTACCACTACTCCGATTCTACTATCGTCGGCTTTTCCCACACCCACCTGAGCGGGACCGGCATTGGCGACCTGGGCGATGTGACGGTGATGCCTACCACCGGGCCGGTGCGCGTGACCGAAGGCCGGATAAAAAGCCTTGAGCGAGGCCTGGTTTCACTGTTCTCGCACAAGGAAGAGCAGGCCCGGCCCGGCTACTACGCCGTGCGCCTGAAACGTTACGATATCAAGGCCGAGCTGACAGCTACCGAGCGGGTGGGCTTCCACCAGTACACGTTTCCCAAATCCGATGCCTCGCACCTGGTATTCGATCTGCAGCAGGGCATTGGCTGGGACCTGGCCACCGACACGCACATCGAGCAGCTCAACGACAGCACCCTCGTTGGGTACCGCAACTCCAAGGGCTGGGCTGCGGATCAGCGTCTCTATTTCGCGGCAGTATTCTCGAAGCCTATCCGCCGCTTCAGCAGCGTGCAGGTGCTGGACACATTGGGCAACACCAAGCCCGCCGCTACCGGCAACCGCATCAAGGGCGTGGTGACTTTTGCCACGCAGGCGGGCGAAAAAGTCCGGATGAAAGTGGGCATTTCCCCCGTGAGTACCGCGGGGGCGCTGGCCAATATCCGGGCCGAAATTCCGCACTGGAATTTTGACAGCGTAGTGGCGCAGGCCGATGCCGCCTGGAACCGGGAGCTGCAGAAAGTGCGCATTCAGGCCGATGAAGTTCGCCTGAAAACCTTCTACACGGCCCTCTACCATACCATGATTGCGCCTTCCGTCTTCAACGACCACAACGGCGACTACCGGGGCACCGACAAGCAGGTGCGTAAAAATCCGGGCTTTACCAATCTGACTACCTTCTCCCTCTGGGACACCTACCGGGCAGCGCACCCGCTGTTCACCCTTCTCCAGCCCGAGCGGGTCAACGACATGGTTAGCTCCATGCTGGCCATCTATCAGCAGCAGGGCAAGCTCCCCGTTTGGCACCTGATGGGCAACGAAACCAACTGTATGGTAGGCTACAGCGCTGTGCCCGTCGTGGCCGATGCCTACCTGAAAGGCTTCAAGGGGTTTGATGCCAGGCTGGCCTACGAGGCCGTGAAGGCCACCGCCATGCGCGACGAGTTTGGGCTGAAAGCCGTGAAAGAGCAAGGCTTCATTCCGGCCGACAGCGAAGTGGAAAGCGTATCGAAAGGCCTGGAGTACGCCATCGACGACTGGTGTATTGCACAGATGGCCAGGAAAATGGGCAAGGCCGATGACTACGCCTATTTCAGCAAGCGCGCCAAAAACTACGCGAACTACTTCGACAAGCGCGTGGGCTTTATGCGCGGCCGCGTGGCGCAAAACAAGTGGCGTGTCCCGTTCAATCCGTTTACGTCGGTGCATGAGAAAAGCGACTTTACGGAGGGCAACGCCTGGCAGTACACGTGGCTGGTGCCCCAGGACGTGGAGGGCCTGGTTGACCTGCTGGGCGGAGAGCAGCGGTTCAGCCAGAAACTGGATTCGCTGTTTCTGGTGAAAGGCAGCATGGGCAAGGAAGCTTCCCCCGACATTTCGGGCCTGATAGGTATGTACGCCCACGGCAACGAGCCCGGCCACCACATCACCTATTTGTACAGCTACGTAGGCCAGCCCTGGATAACGGCCGAAAAAGTTCGCTTCATCACCGAGAACTTTTACACCGCTAAGCCCGACGGCATTATCGGCAACGAGGATGTCGGGCAGATGTCGGCGTGGCACGTTTTCTCCACCCTGGGCTTCTACCCGCTGAATCCGGCCAACGGCACCTACGTGTTTGGCAGCCCGGCTATCCGTCAGGCCATCATTCAGCTGGCGGCTGGCAAAACGCTAACCATTGAGGCTAAAAACAACAGCTCCGTCAACCAATACATCCAGGCGGTTACCCTCAACGGCCGGGCCTACCCCAAGTCCTACATCACGCACGAAGAGCTGCTCAAGGGAGGTACGCTGTCCTTTGAAATGGGCCCTAAGCCCAGCAAGACTTGGGGCGTGGCACCAGCCGACCGACCGAAATCGGTGCTCTAAAACGGGCCGCTTACGCTAAAAAGCGTCCCTCTCAAATTCTGGAAGCAGACTCAGCTGCCTCAGCGGACCGCCGGAAGCGCCCGCGCCATAAACACAAGCGGCGCCGGCACCGACTTCACTACGCCTCCGTCGTGCTTGTAAATACTCATCACGAGCTTGGAGACCGGCCACATGCAGCCAGACGTTCAATGCCCTCATTGGTTGATGAAGACAATCTTCCCATCTTAGCGCGGAATCGATTTCCCTGGTAACTGGTCCTGATCTGTATGAATGTGCCCGCCTCGTCCGCTCTTTTTGTGCACCACGTCTTGTTTTACATGCCCGCTGCTGCCAGTGAGGCCGACAAAAACACCCTCCTGGAAGGGCTGCAGAAGTTAGCCCGCATTCCATCTATCAGGATGGCGCATATCGGCACGCCGGCCGCTACCAATCGAGAGGTGATTGACCGCACCTACACGTATTCGTGGCTCTGCCTGTTCGACAATGCTGAGCAAGAGGAACTCTATCAGCAGCACCCGATTCACGATGCCTTTCGCCAGCAGTATGTGGCCTACTGGGAGAAAGTGGTGATTTATGATGCCCTGGGACCTGAAATAAGCTAATCGGAGCCCGGTCTGGCGACGCCACGTCAGCAGTGTCTTCAGAGGGATTATTAAGTTGTTCAAATCTCTTTAAACCAGACTTTTAATGGAAGTTAGTTGAAGCTATACCAGAAGGATAAAGCACAAGCATATTCCAAGTCGGAACGCAAACTGATTTGCCAAAAAAGTTAGCAGGCGGTATTTTAGCTGATCCATTTAGCTAATCCAGCCATGGCAGCCACCCGTAAGCCGCGTCCCTCTACTATCGTTGCGGACGTCCAACCCATTCAAGAGGCCGACTTATCCGGCAACGATCTGCCGGAAGATAGCAGCACGGAGGCGGCCCTGTGCCCCACCTGCGGCGACTTGCTGGCCTGGCACGAGGAAGCCTGCGCCGCATCACCTGCTCTCAGGGAAGAAACGCCGACAGTTCATCGGAAGCTGGGCACCTTCGCCTACGACCTGGGCCAACCCGTGCAGCCGGCCACCCAGGCCCAGCCGCATGCCATCGTGTGGCGTGGGCAACTCAAAGAGCGCAGCCCCGAAACCGGCTGGGTGCAGCGCGTGAACGTGTACCGGCTCAATGATGGGTTCTGGGACTGCTACCGCGAGGAGGAGCTGCAGGTAGCATGATTGGTCGTCAAAAGAACGCCTAGTGGCCATTGCGGCAATAAAGCGCGCTCGGGCGTATAAAAAGGCAGTAGCGCATGTTCTACTTCTCATCCTCTTCTCTCCCGTGATGACAGACAACAAAACGATACTGGAAAAGGCAAATGCGGCCATTAGGGCCGGCAACTACGAAGGTTTCCTGGCGCACTGCACTGACGACACGCAGTGGAATTTTGTAGGCGAACAAACACTGCGAGGTAAGGAAGCGGTGCGCACCTGGATGGCCACGGCGTATGAACAGCCGCCCGTGTTTCTGGTCAAGCACCTTATTGCCGAGGCTGATTTCGTGACGGCCCTCGGCACGATTACGCTACCGGATGAAAGCGGGAAGGCGACCGACTACGCGTATTGTGACGTCTGGCGTTTTCGCGACGGGAAAATGGCCGAGTTAACGGCTTTCGTCATCAAACCCTGATGGTTAATGAAGCTTCCGGCTCTTATGATTCGTTGCTTTATACTGACTTTCTTGCTTGGAGCCGCCACGGCCGGTCATGCGCAACGCAGCTTCACTATTTCCAAGGCATCGGCCCGCTATTCGGCTAAAATTACCGCGGCCGATTGCACCACGGAGCAGTGTCAGGGGGCAGGCACCATCCGCCTCTACGACAAGCAAACCAAGCAGCTGGTCCAGACATTCATCTCCGAGGACCTGAATTTCTACCTCGACGCCCGCCAGCAGCCCTCGGTTAATACCGTGGAGCTGTACGGGGAGCAAAGTCCGCTCTTGTTCGACGACTTCAACTTCGACAGCACCGAAGACCTGGCCATCCGCAACGGCAACAACAGCAGCTACGGCGGCCCTTCCTACGACGTGTACGTGTACGCCAGCCACCCCCGAAAATTCATTCGCAGTGCCGAGCTGACGGCTCTGGCCACTGACAATCTGGGCATGTTCACGGTCGACTCGAAGCGGAAGCGCCTGATTACGTTTGGGAAAGGCGGCTGCTGCTGGCACATGACAACCGAGTATGCGGTCATACCTGGCAAGGGCCTCAGCGAAGTGCTGACCATAGAAGAGGATGCCACCGGGGGCGGGGAAAAGGTGACGGTGAAGACCCGCCGCAAAACCAACGGCCGCTGGACTACCACTACCCGCAGCTACCCAATCAAAGGGTACTACAAGGAATAATAAGCCGCATCGTGGAGTAGCCCGGCGCAGTGGGTAGCGCCTCAACGAGGTGTGCTGCCACCTGCGTAGGTTGACCAATGCTGAAGGGTGTTTCCATAAGGAGCTCTTTACTTAGGCAGTGGCTCGGCACAATGGGCGTTATCCATCATCAGTACAGCCCCTTGCTAAGCCATGATCTTCGCTTCATTAGGCAGTAGATCATCGAATGAAAAGCGCCGAATGCGCCCTGCGGCAGGATACCAGCAATACCTTTTGGCGGAATCGGGGCGGCTTCAAAGCAGTTCCTTCACTTCTTTTTTGAGGCTGGGCGTACTTGCCCACTCCCGGAGCCGGTCCTGCACGGCGGCGGGAACCGGCTGTGGATAGCGGGTCAGCAGGTCGGTGTAGGTTGCCAGCAATTTGCTGGTCTGGCGCAGGGGCTCGGTGGGCAGGGCCGGCAACAAAGCCTCCAGCAGCTGCCGCAGGGCATCGTCAGTGGCAGGGGCAATGGCGCGGGCCTGGGCGAGCTGGTCGCTGAGGCGTGGCAAGGGCACAAAGCCGGCACTCAGCAGCTTACCCAGCGTCTGACCAAGGTCAGCGGGGACCAGCCGACCGGTGTCGCAGGCCAGGAGCAGTGCTTCCAGGGCCAGCGCCCGCACCACGGATGCCGTGTGGGTGAGCCCGATTGCCAGTAGCAGGGTGGCGGCTTCATCGAAAGCCGGCCCGGGCACCAGCAGGGTGCGCATGGCCTGGCTCAGTACCTCGCGGGTAGTTGAGTCTACCGTGTCGCGTGTGGCCGCCAGGTGCAGCGTACGCCAATACAGAGGGGCAGGATATTGCGGCAGCAGCGCGGCCAGAAACGAATAGTTAGCCCCGAAATTCAGGATGGTCTGCCATTTATTTTCCTTGGCGGGCTGGAAAGCCGGATACAGGGAATACAGCAACGCAGGATTGGGCGGCGGATAAGCCGTCCGCTGCTGATGCACCGACAGCTCAACCCATTTTTCGGTGACGGTAGGCTTGTCTGGCTTCCACTGCTGCACCGAGGAATAGGACTTGGGGACCAGTTCCCAAACCATTGGCCAGGGGCGCGCCACGTTGGGGCACTCGGGCGGCGTAAGACGAGCCAGGGCCGGAAATTCAGCTGTAGGCTGCCGGGTACGGGCGCCTACCGCCCACAGCCAGGGCAGCGCGGCTTCCAGCGAATCGGACCCGGTGGTTTCAGCAACAGTCGTGGCCGCCTCGGGCAAGGGCTCCTCGGTGGGGCTCAGCAGCCAGGCCAGCAGGCTGCGCAGGCCGGCGTGGTTGAGTTGGGGCAGCAGCTGGCGGGCGGCTGCCGCCTCGGCCGGAGCATGGTAAGCCACCCGGGCCAGCGCCAGGGCTACATCCGTGGGGTTCGGCTCTTGGTGCGCGGCCTCATAGGCAAGCAGCTTCTGCATCAGCGCAGTGGGGGCTACCCAGTATGGGGCATGGGTCGGGGTGCTCAGCAGGGACAGGGCGCGCCGGCTGCGCAGCAGGCTTTCCACGAATTGCAGGCGCTGCTGCTCAACCTCTACCAAGGGGTCGGAAACAGCGTACTGCCCCGGCGTCACCCGGGATACGAAGCCGATAGCAAAGTCCGTAGCCCAGCTTAGCACCAGGGCCCGCGCCAGCCCGGCGTGCCCCACTACCAGCCCACCCGCAACGTGCGGCAGTTCCCACTGGTCAGCCAGTGACTGGCCGGGTTCCAGCTCAAAAGGAATAATCTGCTGCACGTAGGGCTGGAGCAGGGCCGGGTAATCGGCTGGGAAGGTGGCCTGCTGCCGCAAAAGGCCATCCAGCCAGCGTTCCAGGACCAGCGGATCGTCGTGCTGGAGCACTTGCCCGGTCAGGAACAGCAGCTCGTGCCAGTCGGTTACGGGCTCCAGGGCCGTGGCAGGGAAGAGGTCAGGCACAAAGAACGCAATAGGCGCGTAGCTGACGGCCTCGGGAACGGGCGCCGCGGGCGGCAGCTCCGTCAGCCAGGGAGCCAGCGTGGTGCGGGCAGTGGTCGACAGCAAATCAGCATAGCGGGTCAGCGTGAGGGTAGCTTCAGCCGTTTCCGCCGGCGTCAGCACAGGTTTCCCGGAGCCAAGCAGCTCAGCCAGGTTCTTGGCGGCGCGCTCCTGCACCGCCGCATCGGAGTGGGCCAGCGCCCCGGCGTAGAAGTGAGCCACGGCCCGGGCGTGCTGCGGCTTGCCTTTCAGCGTCTTGCCAAAGCCGGCTAGCAGGGCTTTGATGCCTGTTTTCAAGTCGGGGCGGGAAAGCAGGCTATCGGCGGAGCGCAACAATAGTTCGGTATCGAAAGCAGCCTCTACCCAGATATCCTTGAGCTGGTCGAGAGCAAAGTTGACAACCAGGGCCGACGGGTGGGTCAGCAACTCCACCAGCTCGGCCTGCTGAGCCAGGCGCTCGGACGGGGTGGGGCTCAGGCTGCTGTATAACGTTTTAAACCAGGTGAGCAGCGGCCGGCGGAAGCTGCGGCGCAGCGCCAGCAGGCAGCGGGAGAAGACATCGTGGCGGTTGAGGTGACCCGAGGCTATCAGTTGCGGCAGCACGGTAAGCCAGGTGACGTGCGTGCGCTCCTTTCCTGAGAAAGTGCTGGCCGTATCAACCATCGTGTCGAAGTCAAACAGCAGGGGAATATCGCGCGTCAGCAGGACCTCATCGGCGCGGATATCATCC
This sequence comes from Hymenobacter sp. J193, assembly GCF_024700075.1. Lineage (NCBI taxonomy): Bacteria > Pseudomonadati > Bacteroidota > Cytophagia > Cytophagales > Hymenobacteraceae > Hymenobacter > Hymenobacter sp. J193. Next base: position 54,854 of record NZ_JAJONE010000007.1, on the reverse strand, counting down.
AGTATGAGCTGTTCGTAGTTTTCGATGTCGTTTCCCGGTACGTCGTTGCGCCGCCAGTTGTAGACTGCCAGCAGGTTGGCCACCGACTGCGCGGTCAGCCACCCATCGTAGGGCAGCAGCTGCCGGCGCTCCAGCTCCCGAATCAGGCTGTACTGCGGGGCAGCCCACACATTGGCCCGCGTACGGCGCAATAGCCATTCGCTTAGCCAATCGGGCCGAAACCGGTCGAGAATGGCCAGGAAAGGCGGGCGCTCGGCCGCAGGCGTCCAGTCGGCTGGCAGTTCAAACTGCCGCAGGTACCACAGGTTAAACCCGCGCCCTAGCGCTTCTTTGCGCGAGTGCATGGCCAGGCCCGCCCAAAACAGCATTTCGCCCTGTTGCGGAGTGATGAGTGCTGTATGCTCGAACTTTCCCGGCGCTACTTCGCGCAGCTTGTGCTCTTCCAGCTCCTGCTTCAGGACGAGCAGCTTCTGCCGTATGGGCACAACGTCCTTTTTATCCAAGCTCAATAGAAAAGCGAGCAGCTCCCGCTTGGTTTGGCGAAGCAGAATATGCTCAAAGGTTTCCGGGAGCGTAGGCATAGGCAAAGAAGGAAATAAGCCGGCTTATTGCTTTTGTGTGATTACTATTTGATGAGCTGCGCGAGCTAAAAAAGCCCGCCTTTAGTCAGAGGCTGCCAGCAACTGCTGCACTTCGTAGTCGTAGTATCCGCCGCGCATAGCTTCGAGCAGCGCCTGATTTTGCGCCTGCCACGGCGCGTGTTGGCGCATCAGATTAAGGATATGAAAGGCCCCCTGCCGGGGATGCCAGTCGCCTTGCTCGTTGATGAAGGCCACCAGCGCTGTGCGCAGACGGTCGAGCAAGCTGGGGTGCAGGGTCATCAGGGCGCTATTCACCAGGGTCGCGTCTTCGATATTGCGCACCTCCAGCAAAGGATAGTAAAACCGCTGGCCGGCTTCCAGGGCCTCCAGTACGGCGGAGTTTTCCAGTCCGTAGAGAAAGTCGGTGGCGAATTCCTGAAAGGAGGGGAAATAGGCGGTGGCCGCAACCTGGGTGAAAGTCAGCTCTGGTCGTTGGCTGGCGCTGTGGCCGGCGTACCAGTACGTAAGCAGGCTGTGCGCCCAGTTGCGCGCCCGTAGCGAAGCCGCACTATCCCAGCGCAGGCGGCGCAAAAAGGCGTGCAGGGGCTGAATGGCCAGACCCGCGTGGGCATCAAGCTGGTGATGAGCCAAGGTTTGCAGTCCGCGCCAGCACCCTTCCGGTGCCGTGGCAAACGTATCGGGGATAAAGCTCAGCGGCAAAGTATCCGACTGAATGAGCATAGTCAGCACCGGTAGCTGGGAGGGGTCGAACAGGTTGAGGGCCACCAGCTCGCTGCATACGGCTCCCTGCTCCATTGGCAGGAGCGCCGAGGCTTGCAGCAGCTTGGCCGCAAATGCCGGCTCGGGCTGCTCGCGTAACAGCTCTACTGCCTCATCGGGGCGCAAGTCGAGCAGCAGCAGCTCCCGCATAGGCTTTACGGTATGGGCGTACACCTGATAGCGGCCCGCCATAGCGGCCTTGAAGTAGGCGCGCAAATCGGGGCGCGGGCGCTGCTGATGGGTTAGCACGCGCAGGATCTGCTCGGCTTCGTCGGCTGTAAACTCGGGTAGTAGGGCGGCCAGCTCAAAATCAACTCCCAGCTTGCTGAGCGTGAGAGCGGCCGCAAACCGACGACGGGGTACGCGCAGGGCCGCCAGCAGGGGCTCGGGCGCGAAGGAAGCCAGGGCGGCCGCAAATGCCAAGTCGGTTTCTTCGGAAGCCAGGGCCGCCAGGGGAACGGGCTGGCTTGTTCCGCTGCCGCGGGCTTTAAGCAGGGCCAGATGCGTGGCGGCCTCTACGCCATAGGGGCCCAGAGCAGCCTCTCGCAGCGTCGTCTCAACTTCGCGCTGCCCGAATACCCCACCTGCTTCTGCAAAGCGCCAATGGCTTAGCGTAAGCGCGGCTTCAAGCCGCAGGGCGGGGTCGTCACCGCGCAATTGACGGATGGCAATTTCCATATCCTCGCCCAACCCCATGGCTACGTAGTCTGCGTCGCTGGCCTGCCAGCAGCGGATGCGCGCCAGGGCGGCCAGGGCCTGGCTGACCGGCAGCGGAGACCGGGTGCGGATTTCGAGCAGTCTTTCTTCCTCGGTGGTGCCACCAATTGGGGGCAATGTGAGGGCTTGCAGCTGCTCATCGGGCAGCGGCAGGCGGGGCAGCAGCACTTCTTCCCAGGTCCGCACCCAGCCGCGCTGCCGGGCAAAGCCTTCGGCGTACGCCATATCATCCAGGTGGCGCTCCACAACGTTGGCGTGGCGCTGGTAGAGGCGCGTGAAGTGCGTAACCTGTTCGGGGTCCATGGAAGCCAGCCGCTCAGGAATCACGAACTGGTCGCTGCCCAGGTGCTTAAGCCAGCGGGCGGCGCCGTAGTGCTCGTCGGGCACAAGCCCGGCCCCGCAGTGGCGGCAGTAGTTGCCGGCCGGCGTGAGCTTCACGCACCAGTGGCAGCGGCTTTCGTGCCGGACCACGGCCCCGCAGTGCCCGCACAAATCGCCGGGTTTCCAATCGGGCGGCTGCACCTGGCCGCAGGTTTCACAAGTAGCTCGCATCGGGCTGAACTGATGCTACACCTATATCCGGGCCCGGCGTACGCGGCCCCATAGCTCTTCTTTTTCTTCGCTGGTTGCCTCGGCCAGTCGGCGCGGGATGTCGTCTTTTGGTAGCCCGTCGCGGCGCAGCAGCAGGGCCAGGGGCAAGTCAGCGGTGCGCACGAACACGGCCCCGCAGCTGCGGCAGCGCTTGCCCGGCCCGCTCGAGCCGCACCAGAAGCACTGCTCAATGGGCTCGGCCTGGCGGCCGCAGTTCACGCACAGGTCTCCGGGCGTATAGTCCTTGGGCTGCTTGTGATTACAGTTGGCGCAAAACACCGCGTCGGAGGCATCCACTACAATAGTTGGGTTGGCCAGCGAAGCGGCCGGCCCAGTGGCTACCTCGCGGGCAGCAGGGGGCAGGGCCCATTCCAGCACGCGGGCAGCTACTTCCGGGTCCAGGTCGGGGAACAGCTCCAGCAAGGTGACGATGGTGCCAATTGCTTCAAAGTCAGCCCGGCTCATTACGCCCATACTGCCCAGGGCCGCCAGCTGCTCTTCCGACAAGCCTTTTGCCTTGAGGATATTGCGCTCCAGGAGCGAGAATTCAGTGGCCATAGGCTAGCGTAAAAAGGAAAGGAATTTGCCTTGCTTCTACGGTAGACGGTCATATAGTTGCTGTGGAGCTAAAATTTTACCGGAAAGGATAAGGAATCCGCGCGAAGCGGTTGATAATTCACCTGACTGGACCCGACCGTGCAAAAAAGGCCTTGGTGCCACACCTTGCTCGCTGGATAAGCAGCCCAAAAGTTTAAAATCAGCTTCTTGGTTTTCCTTTCCTGATCTTTTGCAGGGCACTCAGCCGGGCGTAGAGCTCGGCAATGCACCCCTCATCGAGCAGGCGCTTGGGCTTCTTCAGCTCGTCGGGGTTGGCCGTCCAGCTGGAGGTGAATAAACCGTTGGCGTCACGGGCATGCTCCCAGGCGTAGTTCAAATCCTGCTCAATGGCCCCGACATACTGGTAGTTGCCATCTTGGCGGTACAGGGCCTCGTAGCCGCGGAACAGCACGGTTACGAACCAGGGCAAGTCAATCTTGAGGGTGTGCGGCGCGGGGTGGGGCACCAGGCTGAAGTGGCGGTACGCGTCCTTGGCCAGCTGCTGGGCTTCGGTCAAGTAGTGCTTTTCGCCGGTGAGTTGGTAGAGCAGCACGCCGGCCTCAAGCATAGAGCCGGAGTTGTAGGTCCAGAACGTGCGGTTGACCTTGCCATCGAGCTTTTTGTCGTTGCTGTACACCCCGGTCGAGTCGCGCAGGTTCTGGTACATCCAGCCGTAGAGCTTGCGGCCCCAGTCCAGGTAGTAACGGTTCTTGCTGCCCTGGTAGATTTTCAGGGCCGCGAGCGTGGCCATGCCGTTGGTGCAGGCGGGCTTCTGGTCGTTGTGGCCTTCCAGCCAGGTCACGCCCCCGCCTGCATCCTCGTTCCAGCCACTGACGATGAACGTGAACACGCCCTGAGCTCGGCGCAGGTACACCGGGTTCTTGGTGTTGAAGTAGGCCTCCATGTAGTCGATGGCAACCAACCCATTGTCATCATAGTAGCGGTCCGATTTTTCAAACTGCACGGGGTAGGCCTGGTAGCCGGGCGGCGTGCGTAGCGTATCGCGGTACTTCTCCACGCCGGTCACCAGCGTGCTCAGGTAAGGCAGGTATTTCTTTCGACCTGCCGGGATTTTGAGCAAGGCATTCGTGGCCGAAAACATGCCCGAGAAGGGCCACAGAAAGCTCACCGCCTTTTCCTGAACCCCACCGCCCTGCATGTAGGTGAGCGTATCGGCCCGGTTCGAGGGGTAGTTTTCCGTGAACAGCCCCTTATGAGCCGGCACCTGGTAGCGCTGCCAGACCAAGGCGTACATGCTTTCCGCGCGCCGCTGGTACTCGGCCGCCCGGTGCTGTCCGGCTGCCTTGGGCACCAGGCCGGGCAAGAGCAGGAGTAAGCTGAGAGTGACCAGCCGAATGCGGTTCAAAAGCGGGTTCATAGCGAGGAGGAATAGAACGACACTAAGCCTACTGGGCCGAGGGCGGCGGTACCTTGGTGCCCCAGGCTTTGTTGGGCTGGCTGCCCATCACGAAGACCAGCTTGCCGCCCTGCATCAGCTCGTCGCGGTAGAGCCAGCAGTTGGCCAGCGGCTTGCCGTTGAACTGGGCCGACTGGATGTAGCAGTTGGTTTTGGAGGCCGCGGGCGCCTCAATCACCAACTTTTTCTGGCCAGCCAGGGCAATGGTGGCGCGGCGGAAAACCGGGCTGCTCAGCTGCACGATGGGTCGGGCATCGGTGAAGCCCTTCACGTCGAACAAGCCCAGGGCCGTAATGACGTACCAGGAACCGAGCTGGCCCTGGTCTTCGTCCTGCCCGTAGCCATAGCCGTGAATGGGCTCGGTGCCGTAGAATTCGTCGCAGATGCGCCGGGTCCACTTCTGCGTCAGCCAGGGCTGGCCCGAGAAGTTGAACAACCAACTGATGTGCAGGTTGGGCTGGTTGCCGTGGTTGTAAATCGACTTGATGCCGGCGAAAGCGTCGATTTCCTTGCCCCCGCCAAAGCCGTTTTTCTCGGAAACAGTAAAGATGCTGTCGAGCCGGCTGTTGAACCGCGTCTTGCCAATGGCGTCAATCAGCCCGGCCGGGTTCTGGGGCACGAAAAACGTGTACTGCAAGGCGTTGCCCTCCTGAAAGCCGCGCCAGGGCTCCGACGGGTCAAACTTTGGGGCAAACGAGCCGTCGGCCAGCTTGGGCTGCATGAGCTTGGTTTGCGGGTTATAAATCTGCTTCCAGCCGTTGGACAGCTTGAGCAGCTGGGCGTAGTCGGCCGGCTTGTTCAGGGCCTTGGCCATCTGGGCTGCGGCGAAGGCGCTGTAGCTGTATTCGAGCGTGTGCGAGTTGGCGAAATACGCGCCCGTCGAATCGGTTTTGAACCACTCGCCCTTGTACTCTTTGTACTCGTCGCGGAAGGGCACGTAGCCCCGCTCCACAAACGCCTTGTTGTCCATCTTGCCGGAGCCAAACGCACGGTTGCGCCAGTTCAGCTCGTTGGCCCGCACGGCCTGGTAGGCCAGGTTAACGTCGTAGTTGCGGATGCCCACCTGGTAAGCGGCGGCTACAGCCAGGCCAACCATGTTGGTGCCCACACCCGACACGTACTGGCTGTTGGCCAGGCCGTCGCCAAACCAGCCCCGGTCCTTGTACACCTGCAGCTGGGTGTTCACAAAGCTGCCGTACCACTCCGGGTAACTCAGGGCCCAGAGCTGGGTCAGGTTCCAGTAGCCGCCCCAAATGGCGTCGGTGTTGATGAACTCGGCCTTAGGCTGCCCGGCCGCTGGCTTGGGCAACTGGCCCACCTGGCCCGCGTGGCGGGGGTAGGCGCCGTTTACGTCGCTGGCAATGCCCCGCCCGAGCAAGGCGTGAAAGAGGCCGGTGTAGAACTTGGTCTTGCTGGCCTCGTCGGGGCCTTCCACCGCCAGCTTGCCCAGCTCCCGCCGCCAGGTGGCCTGGGCCTGGGCGCGGGCCTGGTCGAAGGAAAGCGTGGCGGCCTCGGCCTGCAGGTTGGCCTTGGCGTTGGCTGTCGAGGTATAGGAGAGGCCTACTTTTAGTTCTACCTTCTCATTTTTGGCCGTCTGGTAGTTCAGCACCAGCCCGGCGCCTTTGCCCTGGGCCGTCTGGGTATTGGGCTGCACCCCGGCTGCTGTGAAGGCACCCACACTAGCCGGGGCCCGGCTGATTTCGCCGAAGAAGTACATGTTCACCTTGCCCGCCGGGTCGTAGTTCTGTACGTACTTGGGGTAGGTACTCACGAAGCCCTCGAAGTGGGTAGCGTCGAGCATCCGGATGCTGGCATCGGTGACCTCGCTGCTTTCGCCCTGCTTGTTGCCGATGTCGAGCAGTATGTGCGCCTGCTCGCTCTGCGGGAAGGTGTAGCGGTGAAACCCAACGCGCTTGGTAGCCGTGAGCTCAGCCGTGATGTTGTAGTCGTCGAGCAGCACCTTGTAGTAGCCCGGCTCGGCCACTTGATTTTTCCGGTCGAAGCGGGAGCGGTAGCCCGTGGCCGGCCCATCCAGGTCGCCGGGCTTCACGCGCAGCTCGCCCGTGGTCGGCATAAAGCTCACGCCGCCTACCTGCCACTCGTGGAAATGCACGAAGCCCTCGATGGAGTTCTGGCGAGTATCGTAGCCCACGGCTTCCCAGCCCGAGGCGTTGCCGTAGTGCCCGTTGGTGGAAGGCGCCAGCTTGGCCATACCATAGGGCACGGCGGCCGGGGTATAGAAAAACCAGCGGCTATGAGCCGTGCCGATGTTGGGGTTGACGTAGCGAAGCACGTCCGAAGCTACCGCGCTGGTAGCCGGTGCCGCTTTGGCTTTTGGCGCGGCTTTGGAGGCACTCTGGGCTTGTGCAAGGCCGCCGTCTAGTAGGGCTGCCAGCAACAAAAGGCTGGCGGTGAAGGTGTTTTTCATCGTCTACAGATTACTGAGGCTGGTAGCTTAAAGCAGCTTGCGGGCTTGCAGGTCGGCCATGACCTCAAACATCATCACGCCGCTCATCTGGGTTGAGCCGTCCACGGTAGCGCCGGGCGGGCTGGTCCAGCTGGTATTGAAGAGGTACTGGGAACGGTTGGTCCCGCGCTGGTACAGGCTTTCACCGTTGAACTTGAGGAAGTTGACGTAGCTGGCGCGGGTGGCGGCGCTTACGGCGGGCTCCATAGCCAGCAAACTCAGGTAGCGCACCAGTATGCCCTTGAACAGGCCCCCGTCGCCGCCGCCCTCGTTCCCGACGACCCCACCCGGTGACATTTGGCTGTCGTTGAGCACGTAGCTGGCCGTGCGGTTGGCATCGTCGAGGTAGCCGGTCTGCTGGGTGGCGTGGTAGAGCTCCAGCCCGGCCCCGATGAAAACGCCCTGGGAGTAGCTGAAGTGGTACTTCTTGTTGCTGGTGCCCTCGTCGTTGATGCCGTCCCAGACCATGCCGTTGGCGTCTACCAGCGTCTTTTTTGCCACTCGTACATTTTCTTGGCCCAGGCCAGGTCGTCGGGGTTCTTATCGAGCTGATAGAGCCGGGCTGCCAGAATAATTGCGGGGGCCGTGGAAGGGGTGGTCTTGTAGCCCAGCTGGTCTTTTTCCAGGCAATGCCGCCGCCCTGCTGCTCGTTCCAGCCGGTTTTGAGGTCGGCCCAGAGCAACAGGGCAATTTCCTTGAAGGCCGGGTCCTGGGTTAGCTGGAAGGCGCGCAGGTTGGCCACGGCGTGCCAGGCCATGTCATCATACCAGTTGTTGAGCCAGGTGTTGCCGTTCTTGGCCTTGGCCCCCTGTTGCAGGTTCTTGATGCGGGTTAGAAATTCCGTTTTCTGGGTCCGCTCATAGGCGTCGAGCAGGATGTCGAGCCCGTGGGCCTGCCACCAGTAGTTGTAGTCGGGCTTGCCGAGGTTGTTCTGCCAGTAGTACTGGCCGGTGGGTGCCCAGTAGTACTGCTGCAGGGCGGCCTGGGCCGAGTCGGCGCGGGCCGCCCAGTTAGCCACTGCAGCAGCGGGCGGGGCTGGCTTGGGCGGGGCAATGGCGTCGTCGACGGGCTCGTTGCAGGCCGGCAGCAGCAAGCCGCCAAGTAGAGCGCAGACTGCCGTCCGGGAAATCAGGAAGGAGAGCATAGAACGGGAATTTGTGGTAAGGAGCAGTTGGCCTGGCGCACAGTACTCCAGGGGGCATTGCTGCAGGCCCTGGCGTGAAGCGGTGCTGAAAGGCCTCAGCGGAAACAAACCTTTAGACTGACGACAAATGCAAAGCCATAGCCGCCAGGAAAAGCGCGGGTATCATCTTTACCAGGCCTTATTGTGAAAATTATACTCGCTTAAGAAGGGTTTTCAGCTTCTTTATTTTACAAGCCACTGATTAACAGATTCATTAGTTTACCCTGTTTGGTCGTCATGACCACTGCCTCCATTCTCAGCAACAGCTTTGCCAATAGAGGCCAGGCCAGGCGCAGACGCCTAATGCTCTGCTGGATCAGGTTGCGCACGGACTGGGGTTGTAGCTCCATAATCGTGGTAATGCACTCGAAGGCAATGCCCTCAAAAAACCGTAGGTGGACGGCCTCCCGCTGGTGGTTGCTAAGCTGGGTCAGGGCCGCCAGCAGCTGGGCGTGCTGTTCGGCCGTAAGCGGCCGGGCATTCAGGAAGTCCTCCACCGTAAACGGCACGGCAACCTCCTGGGGAGAGGCCTTGGGTAGCTCGCCTTGGCGGCGCCGGGCTGTCAGCGCTGCGGTCACCTCGTTGCGCAGCGCCTTGAACAGGTAGGGCCGTATTTCCTCGACGGCTCCCAGCCTGGTCCGGCGCTGCCACAGGCGGTGGAACAGTGACTGCAAACAGTCTTTGACTACTTCCTGGTCATGGGCCAGCTGCATCCCGTAGCCGTAGAGCGAGTCGTAGTACGCCAAAAAAATGTGCTCGAAGGACCGTTGGCTTCCCGCCCGAAACTCATCCCACACGAAAGCATTTAGTTCGGGCATAGGTCGGGTTATAAAGCAACGGGAGTAGGAGGGGTAAACAGGCATTAAGCCAGCGGAAGGTTCAAGTGCAGCGGCCGGAAGCCAGAAACTGCCCGGACTGGACTTCTACTGCCAGGCGCGCTCAATCTCCTCCAGGGTGCGCTCCTTGGTTTCGGGCACGGCCCGCCACACAAACGCAAACGTGAGGGCCGATAGCACTGCGTAGAGCCCGAACGCCCCGCTCAGGCCCGCGGCTTTCACCAGGGACAGAAACGTAAACGAGATGAGCGTGCACGCCACCCACAGGGCCACCGTGGCCAGCGAGGCAGCCCGGCCGCGCACGGCGTTGGGGAAGATTTCGGTGATGACCACCCACACGCCCGGCCCCAGCCCCACAGCAAAGCAGGCCACGTACAGCATAATCAAGCCCAGCAGCCAGGGCCCTGAGGCGTGCAGCTGCAAGGCGACTACTAAGGCCCCCAACGACAAGGCCATACCGCCCGAAGCCAGCAGCAGCAGCGGCTTGCGCCCTATCCGGTCGATGACGAACAGCGCCACCACCGTACCGGCGAAGTTGATGCCCCCAATCAGGGCGTTGGCGCCGATGGCGGACGAGGCACTCTGCCCGCTGTGCTCGGTGAAGATGATGGAGCCGTAATAGAGGATGGTGTTGATGCCGGTGATTTGCTGCAGCACGGCCAGCACCACGGCAATGCGCAGCGGCCGGCGCAGGCGCGGCTGGCTAAGGCTGGCTTCCTCGCCGCGCTCGGCGGCCAGCGCGGCCTGAATCTCCTCGGCTTCGGCCGCCGCGGCCACCGGACCGTTGAGCCGGGTGAGGGTGTTGAGGGCTTCGGCCTCGCGGCCCCGGCCCAGGAGCCAGCGCGGGCTCTCGGGCACCAGCAGCAAGGTCAGCATAAATAGCAGCGAGGGCAGCGCGGCCGAGGCAAACATCCAGCGCCACGAGTCCAGCCCCAGGTCCGCCAGGTAGTAGCTGGCCACGTACGCCAGCAGAATGCCCGTCACAATGGCGAGCTGATTGAGTGTAACGAGCCGGCCCCGGATGCGGGCCGGGGCAATTTCGGCAATGTAGAGCGGCACCAGCAGCGAGGCCAAGCCGATGGCCAAACCACCCGCCAGCCGGGCCAGCACAAACTCGGTGAGCGTGCGCGGCACTGCGGCCGCCAGCGCCGAGAGGGTAAACAGCGCCGCCGCCGCAAACAGCAGCCGGCGCCGGCCGTAACGGTCCGTGAGCCAACCCGCCAACGCGGCCCCAATCACCGCCCCAAACAGGATGCTGCTGGCCGCCCATTCCGTTTCGGCGTCACTGAGGTTGAAGTCCTTCTTCAGAAAAATCAGAGCCCCGTTGATGATGGCCGTGTCGAAGCCAAACAGCAGGCCTCCCAAGGCCGCCACCGTCGCAATCAGGTACACGTAGCGCGGGCTGCCGCCTGGGGTGAGAGCAGTAGCGGTAGGCGAGCCAGCAGGTTCACGAAACAGCGGGCCGGGGGCGCGGAAAGAAGGCATGACGAGTGAAGGAATTAGAAGTGAAATGCGGCTGGCAGTAGCATCAAAGCCCGGGCGGCTCTCCTGAGGACGGTACTGCCTTTTTGCCTCAACCTGCCATTCCACCGAGTAGACCACCGGATGGCGGCGGTATGAATCCTGCTTTTAGGCCAGCAGCACCTCAATGCCGAGCTGCCGGAAAGGAGCCAGCTGCGCTTCGGTGGCGCCGGTGTCAGTGATGAGCTGGTGGACTTCGACGGTGGGGCAGATAAGGGAGGTAGCCACCACGCCGAGCTTGGTGTGGTCGGCCACCACGATGCGGCGCTTGGCCTGGCGCAGCATCACCTGAATCACGGCGGCTTCCTCGGGGTGCAGCGAGGTCAGGCCCCGTTCGGCATCAATGCCGTTGACGCCGATAAATACCTTATCGACATAAAACTGGCTTAGCGCCTGCGCCGTGGCGGGTCCTACGAGCGAAAACCAGCCGCCCGTCAGGAAGCCCCCTGTCACAAACACCCGCACGTCGCTGCGGTGGCTGAGCTCCATGGCCACGTTCACGGTGTTGGTGACGACGGTCACATTGGCGCCTGGCCGCAGGCTGCGCGTCACCTGGGTAGTGGTGGTACCAGCAGTCAGGGAAATGGTTTCGCCGGGCTGGATGAGGGCAGCGGCGGCAAGGCCGATGCGACGCTTCTCGGCCAGGTTGCGGTCTATCTGCTCATGAAAGCTCGAATCGTAGCGAAACGGCTCGTACAGCAGCGGCTCGACGGGCACGGCACCGCCGTGGGTGCGCCGCAGCCGTCCGCGCTGCTCCAGCTCCACTAAGTCGCGGCGCACCGTCGCCACCGATACGCCGAACAGGGCGGCCAGCTCATCCACGGCCACGGTACCCGTGTGCAGCAGCTTTTCGACGATAATCTGGGCGCGAGCCGCGGCGGGGTTTTCGGGCGTTACTAAGTCAGTCATCACGCGTTTTGATTAGGGGAAATTCTACTGGCGAAGGAGGCTAGGGCCGGGTGCGCACGTAGGCTTTCAGGGTAGCGCACTCAGTGCCCACTGCCGGGCCGTGGGGCCGGATGGTATAAGCGCCCACGGCCGCCGGCACAATAAACGTCTCGGCGTAGTGCACCACGAAGGGCTCGAATTCCCCACCGGGGCTTTCGACAATGGCTTCAATGCCCTGCACCAGGTTGAGCACGTTCACGCCGCCGTGGGTATCATGCGGCACGGTCCCCGTAAACCAGTGGCGGCGCGTTTCAATGAACTCTCGCTCGTGCAGGCCGGTGCGTTCCTCACGCCAGTCGGGGCCACTGGCCAAGGGGGTTACTTGGTTGACGAGATGCTGCGTTACCCAGCTCGTGGTGCGGTCCGGCTGAATGTTAGCCGCGCCGTGCGCCAGGTGGATGGGGCGGGGCAGGCCGTCGAGGCCCAGCCGCTCCCAGTCCCAGAGCTTGAAAGTGAAGATGTAGGGGGTGGCTGAAATTTCCAGCACCATGCCGCCCGCCCCGGAGCAGTGCACCGTGCCCGCCGGAATCAGGAAGTGGTCGTGGGCTCGGGCCGGAAACGCGTTGACGTACTGGCTGGCCGGAAAAGGAGCCTTCGGGTCGTCCTGGGCACGCTGCAAGTCCGCCAGCAAGGCTGGGAAATCAACGTTTTCCTTTAGCCCCAGGTAAACCACCGCTTCCGGCTCGGCAGCCAGCATGTAGTAGCTCTCGTCCTGGGTGTAGGCGAGGCCAAACTTGTCCTGTGCGTACTCGGTGAGCGGGTGGACCTGCAGCGAGAGGTTGCCGCCGCCCATGGTATCAAGAAAGTCGAAGCGGATGGGAAACTCCGTGCCGAAGCGCCCGTGCACGGCCTCGCCCAGCAACTCGCGCGGATGGGCAAACACAAGGTTGATGCTCGGAATTTCAACCCGCGCCTCACCGAAGCCGAGCAGCAGGCTGTTTTCCTCCGGCACGCAGTCAAAGCACCAGGCGTAGTTGGACGGGCCGTCGGGCAGGTCGCACACCTCGCGCATCCACTGCCCGCCCCAAGGGCCAGGGTCGAAGAACGGTACCACCCGAAACGGCCGCCGCACGGCCGCCGCCAGCCCGGCCCGTAAATCGGCTCCGCTGATGAGCTTGGGCACGGCCGGGTCGTTGGTATCGAGCAGGAAGTCGGCGCGGGGCAGCACCTGCTTTTTGAGCCGGTCGGCCGCCCGCCAGTCCACGAAAAATGCGCGCTTGTACTTGAGGCTAGCTTTTTCGCTGAAGTTGCTGCTGCCCAGGTTGGCAATTTCTCCGCGCCGCTGCCGCCGCTGGATTTCCCAGCGGGCCAGGTCGGCGTAAACCACCAGGGTGGGAGCGGGGCAGACGAGCGTGGCCCCGGTACCCACAACAACCACCAGCTGGTCAGCGGCCGTGGCCAATGCTTCCTGCGCGGCTTGGAGACGTTGGGGGTTGAAGAAATCGGCTACCGTGAGCCCGTTAAGTCGGCCAAAGACGGGGTCGTCGGTGAGCGGGGCGGCTACCATCCGGTCGATTTCGGCTGGGGAGTAATACAGGTCGTCAGCTACCAGGCATTGGGCCGGCTGCAGGGCCTGCGTCAGCTCGTGCAGCAGCTGCTTGAGGTCGGTGCCTGGGTAGCATTCCACGGCTAGCACGTGCGGTTGGTCGGTGGCTACTGGCAGGGCTTGTAGTGCGGCCCGCAACGCACTGGTGATGGCCGACCACCCCGTCTGGCAAGCATCGGCCCCTGCGGCTACCGGCACAAAGGGATACTTATCATAGTTGGAGGCGCGCATATGAGGGGTGCCGAAAGGCCGTGCTTAAGCGAGAAAAAGGGAAGTCTGTTGCTGTCAAGCGGTTCACCCTTGCAGCTAATAGGTTCTCCCAATAATGAACGACTTCGTACTTAATGCCCCAGAGGAGCAACGCACTGCACTAGCCCAGTGTTTGTCTTTATGATGCAATATAAATACTATAAATGATTGTTTTGTATATAAACGATCATAAAAATTGAAAATTGACTCACTAATGCCTCTTGACAAGGCTTCAAAGGATCAAGGCACAGCTGTCATTTATGGGCAGTGGCGGCAAATCCTATTTCCCTGTTTAGGGCCACATCACAAGAACTAGGTTGGTATAAAAACACGGACAGGGAGTATGAATGCTCATACTCCCTGTCTGCTTGGGTACTTCTGCCCGTTGCTACCGACCGAAATCGTCTTCAACGCGCACAATGTCGTCTTCATCGGATGGGTAGACTGGGTCGGTGTGCTGCCAGATTTCGGCTACGATGCCCCACCCGCTAAGTCCTACCAGACGGTGACGCTCGCCCTGCCGCAGCACCACCCGCTCGCCCGTAGGGTAGCATTTCACTTCACCCTGCTCATCGGTGTCGCTCGTGGCCACGCCTACCGGGCCCTGCACCACCTGCCAGATTTCGGCCCGGCGGTGGTGGTACTGCCACGACAAGCGGGCATTCGGCGCTACCAACAGCACTTTCGGGCTCAGCTTGCCCGAAATACGTAGCTCGTCAATGGACAAGCCATTGAAGTACTGATCAGCAAATTGCTGGGCCTGGCTTTCATCGAGCACGAAAAAGCCACCCCAGGGCCGCGTCTGGTCCTGCTGGGCAATGCGGAAGCCCTGTTGCTGCAGCTGCGCGGCTACTTGCTCGAATAAGGCCTGCTTTTGGGAATCAGTTGAGGGCATACAAAGGTGAAAAAGACTACTGGGTTGAATTGAAGGAAGTGTCAGGTGAAAATCCCGCGGTAAAGTTGCCAGAACCAGGCTGAATTGCCCTGTTCGCCTCGGGTAGTAGACGCCATTTAAGGCTTGCTGGCGAATTGCTTTTGCAGCAGCTTGATGAAATAGCCGCCTACGACCGAGCGGGCCTGGAAGCCAACCTGCCGGGCATCAGTGGTTTCGTGCCAGTCGCCGAGCGGGACGCGGCTCGGAGTTTCGTTGGCGTACAGCCAGATTGGGTGCACCAGGGCCTGGAAATCTGCGTCGCGCTCCGCCAGAGTAGCCGTCCATAGTATCCAGTCCGACTTGGTGTAGGTCTTTCGGCTGTCCAGGGGCAGGCCGTAGCGCTGCTGCTGGGTGAGGTAGAAGGCCAGCTCCTTTTGTGCTACCTCCTGGGGGAATATGTTCAGCTCCAGCAGCTTGTCCCACACCAGGTTATACTTCTGGCTCCAGGAGCCGGCGGGCTTATCAAAGGTCAGGGCGTAATGATTGCCGTCCTCGGCTATCTGCATCCAGCGGCGGGCGTAGTCGCGGGCCAGGGCGGTGTACTCGGTGGCCGTTTTTTCGTCGCCCACCTGCCGCGCCAGTTGGCCATAGCAGGCAATGCCCATAATGGCTTTGGCCGAGAGGTTGGCGTTGCGGGCCAGGTGGCCGGCAAAGTCGTCGGTGCACAGTTGGTTGGTCGGGTCAAAGCCGTCACGTTTCAGGAACTCCACCCACTTGGTGAGCGTGGCCCAGTGGGCGCGGGCAAAATCAGGCTTGCCGTCCCGCTTCACTACGGCTGCCGTGAGAATGAGCATGTTGCCCGCTTCTTCCACCGGCATGTCCTCGCCGTACTTCTGGCCGTTGGCCAGGGGGTAAACACCCAGGTCGTGGGCCGGAAAATCCTTCTGCCACCGCCCCGACTCGCTGTAGTCGAAGATAAAGCGCAGCAGGCCCTTGGCCAGCTCATTGTTGTACAGCAGGAACAGCGGGGCCGAGGGGTACGTCACGTCCACGGTGCCGATGAAGCCGCCCGAGAAGTTTTCCTTCGAGAGCAGGAGCAGCTCGCCCTTGGGCCCCGCCGCTATGGCGTGAGCCGCCACGGCTTGCCGGTAAGCCAGCTGGCAGAGGTCGGCGTACTCCCGGCCGCCGGCCACCTGGGCATCGGCGTAGAGTTTCTTATCGAAGGCGGCGCACTGCTGGCGTATGCTGGCATAATCGGCTTCAGCAGCTTGCAGGGCCTTGGCCATGGTCATGGCCGGGTCGCGCCGCCACCACGGGCGCAGGTTCTGGCCGAAGTACTGCACGGCGTAGGGCGTGTCGTAACCCAGCAGCAGGTGGCGCTCGGCAGGCTGGTTTACCTGACCCATATCCAACACCGCAGCCAGCGCGGTGTTCTGCGCCTGAGTGCCTGATGAGGATTGAGTTGGGCTAGCTGAGGGCAAGGCCCCGGTTTTGGTAAATGCCGCCTTCAGCGCTTGCGGCGTACCGGTTCCGACTTTCGCTGCGCCGCCGGGTGCCGCCAGGTAGACCTGCCCCCAGTCGATACGATGGTTGTCGCCGGACTGGCCCAGCACGGCCTGCGTGGTGGTGCCCACGGTCTGCCAGTTCAGCGTCGCGGCCTTACCTACCTGGGTAGCCACGCGCTGGTAGGGCGTGTTGGTAGCCAGCGAAGCACTAGCCGCCAGCAGCACCTGCACCTTATGGGGCTTGCCGTCGGCGCTTTGGGCCCGGAAAGTGAGGTAGCTGACGGGCCGGGCCAGGGTTTCCAGCTTATCCAGCAGCAGGGGCGAGAGAAACTGGGCCGTCAGCCGCACCGGGCCAGCCTCAAAGGAATACGAAGTCTGGGTGGCCGTGAGCGTAACGCTGGTTTGACGGGCAGCGGGCAGCAGAGTCGGCTCCGGTCCCGCCGCGTAGATACCGGCGTCGAGATGGGCGCCGCCCTGGGGGTTGGCGCAGTGCATGGCCAGCAGGTTGTCGCCCTGGCGCAAGGCCGCGCGGGCCGCATCGGGCAGGGCAAACCGTTCGTAGCTGCCGTTGGCGCCGCCCTGCTTCAGCAGCAGCACGCCGTTGAGGTACACTTCCGCGTCGTCGTCGTGCAAAAGCAGCAGCACGAGCTTGCCGGTAGGCCGGGCCCCACTCAGCTTCAGGCTGCGGCGCACCCACACGTCGCGGCTGGTCCATTGCGTGCCGGCCTGGCTGGTGTTGTTGGTGAACGGGGCCGGGCCGATCTTCCAGCTGGCGCCGGTAGTGAAAGCCGGCTGCTCCCAGCCCGCGGCCGGGGCCTCGAAGGTGTAGCGGGCCGAATAAGGGGTTTCGGCCGCAATAGGGATAATGGCCCGCAGCGGCGCGGCAGTCTGTCCCATCAGCTGGTACGAGCGGCCATCGACGCGCACCACACCTTCCAGGGGCTGCGCTTCCCCGGTCCAGTGCCGGGTAGGGCCCGCGCTGAGCGTGTCCTGAAACAACCAGAGGCTGAAGTAAGGGTCGTGGGTGATGAGCGGATAAGCCGGGGGGCGGAGCTTCTGAGCTTCGGCGTAATTAGCCCCCAAGCTCAGGCAGCCCAGGCTGAGCGGCAAGAAGATTCGTAGAAGTTTCATGATGTGGCGACCAGAGAAAGCGGAGGCAACCAGCCAGGGAAAGGCTGCGGGAGTACTGCTGCGGCGGCGTGGTTAGCGGGGCTGCACCTGGTGGTACTTGGCACCGAAGAGCAGAATCACGACGTAGCAGATGATGGGCAGGTAGTAGGCCGCCGCAATATCATGGTTGGCAACCTGGCCCATGAGGTAGGGAAAAACCGCCGCACCCACCACGCCCGTGATGATGAACGAGGACCCTTGCTGCGTACGCGGCCCCAGGTCTTTCAGGCCCAGGCTGAAGACGGTTGGGAACATGATGCTGAAAAAGAAATTGAGCAGCAGCAGCGCCCCGAACGATACCGCACCCCAGCCCTGGGCAATAATCAGGCAGAGCACGATATTAGCCCCCGCCGCAATGGCCAGCAGCCGGGCCGGCGCAATCACGCGCATCAGCGCCGTGCCGATAAAGCGGCCCACCATCATCAGCACCATGCTGAAGGCGAAAAAGTACGCGGCCCGCTCGGCGCTGAGGCTCATTTTCTCCACTCCGTAGTTGATGAAGAACGCCCAGGTGCCGCCCTGAGCCGCAGCGTTGAAAAACTGCGCGGCCACGGCCCAGCGGGAGTGGCGCCGGCTGAAGAGGGAGGGGGTGTCGGCGGCCAGCACCGGCTCCTCCCCGGGCGCCAGCTCGGCGGCGTGGGGGTCGGTGGGCAGGGGCGGCACCCGCACCAGCGCAAAGCCAACGGCCACCGCCAGAATAACGGCCCCGATGATGAGATAAAGGGTTTTGACGGCCTGCAAGCCCTCGGACGCACCACCCTGGCCCGCCCGCAAAATAAAGTAGCCACCGATAACCGGCCCGATAACGGCGCCCAGGCCATTGAACGACTGGGCAAAGTTGATGCGCTGGTCGCTGCTGCGCTGGTCGCCCAGCGCGGCTATGAACGGGTGCGCCACGGTTTCGAGCGTGGCCAGCCCGCAGGCCAGCACAAACAATGCGCCCCGAAAAAACAGGAAGGAACCCGCATTAGCCGCCGGAATAAACAGAAACGCCCCGGCCGCGTACAGGCCCAGCCCCAGCAGCACCCCGTTCTTGTACCCAAACCGCTGCATGAACAGCCCGGCCGGAATGCCCATCAGGGCGTAGGCCCCGAAGATGGAAAACTGCACCAGCCCGGAGTCGGCCTTGCTCACGTTCAGCACGCTCTGGAAGTGGCGGTTGAGCACGTCGCCCATCGTGATGGCCACTCCCCAAAGCAGGAACAGTGAGGCCACAAAAACGAACGTGAGCACGAAGCGCCGCTCGGTAAAGGCGGGCCGGGCAGCAGTGACAGGAGGGGCGGTAGCGGGCATACGAAGAAAGTATCGGGAGAGAAAGGAAGACCGGAAATATCAGTCCAGGGCGTTGAAATTGCTGGGGTGCGGGCGTATTGACTAACCTTTGGCCATTAAAAACCCTACCGGAAGCGGTACAGGTTGAGCATCATCGACACGCCGCCGTTCGTGCGCCAGGAGTTCAGGTTTTCCGTGTCGGACGTGCGGATGCTCCACAGATTCCACATGATGCCGTTGGAGTTGCGGATGGACCAGGCCTGGGCGGCATTGGCGTCCAGCCAGGGGCCGTAGTTGGCCGCCGTGCCCGTGTCTTTTACAAATATGCAGGCCCACCGGGCGAAGATGGATTTCCCACCCTGGGTGTCCAGCGTGCCGTCTTCGTCCTGCAGGATGCCGCCCGGCGTCTTCGACAGGCTCGTGCGGGCATAATCCATGGCTTTCAGGCCCATGGCCCGGTAGTCGGGGGTGCTGTAGTAGGGCCGCAGCTCGTTGGCCGCCCCAATGAAGGTGCCCTGCGTGTACAGCAGCGCCCCCTCGTAGATTTGGCCCGACGTGTTCATAGCGCCTTTCACTTCCCCGGTCGAGGCCACGTAAAACCGGGGCACCATCCAGTCCATAATCATCTTGGCTTTGTTGCGGTAGCTCACGTCGCCGGTGGCTTTGTACAGCTTCATGGCGCAAATCACGGCCGGGGCATTCACGCAGGTGTTCTTGGAGAGCTTGTCCGTTTTCCACCACAGGCCGCCGCCCAGGTTCGTGTCCCAGCCCCGGGCCCATACCAGGTCGAAGTTTTGCCGGGCCATGGTCAGCATTCCTCCATCATTCCAGATTTCGTAGGCCCGCAGGCACATAATGGAGCCCCAGATGATGTCATCGTTGAACTCGTTGTTGCTCCACGTCAGGCCGTAGGCGTCGCGCATGCCGTGGTACAGGTACTGGACTTTGTTTTTGTACTCAACGGTCGGGTTCACGTTGTAGGCATCGATGACAGTTTCAATGGCCTCCGCCTGCGTCCAGAAATCCATTCGCTTGGTTTTGGCCATATCAAACCAATAGTTGGCCTTGAAGGAGGGGCCGTACGTGCCGTACTGGTTGTAGTACTTGTTGTGGTAGCTGCTCAAGGCCAGCAGGGCTTCGCTTTTTGTGGCCACGGCCAGGGCGCTGGCCTGCGTGGCGGGCACCGCCGCCCCGGAGTTTGTGGGCACTACCTCCTTCTGGCAGCCGCTGAGCAAGGTCAGCAGCAGGGCCGGCAGCAGGAGCCGGGTGGTTTTCCTTTTCAGCCCGGCAGAAGCCTTGATAGGTTCACGGAAGCGGCAAGCAGCGTCTTTCTGGTTCATGGTATGGGTTTTTGACGGGTGAATTTTTCCTTCTCAACCTCCTTTTCTCGAGCGGCTACGGACTAGGTCAGCCCCGTCGGAAAAGGCAATACGCAGGCAGGGAGCCAGGCTTGCAGCTCCAATCAATAGGCGATAAATCAGGAAATCAGGACAGTAGCTTCGGCGACTCCTGGTAGGTCTTCCACAGAAATTCTCCGAACAGCGTGTTGGCCCAGGCAAACCAGGGGCGGCTGAATTTGCCGAAGTCGTCCTTATGGAAGGCCTCGTGCATGTAGCCCGTGCCGGCGTGGCTGCGGCGTAGCGTCTGCACGCAGGCCCGGATTTCCTCGGGGCTCTGGCTGGTGAGGCCCCGAATGGTGATGCCCAGCGGCCAGATCATGTCCAGTCCGGCGTGGGGGCCGCCAATTCCCTCGGCGGCCGTACCCTTGAAGAAAAACGGGTTGTCAGCCGAGAGCAGAAACTTGCGTGTGTTCTGATACACCGGGTCCGTGAGGGCTACGCCGCCCAGGTAGGGCAGGGCCAGCAGGCTGGGCACGTTGGCGTCGTCCATCAGGTTCACTGAGCCCATGCCGTTGACTTCGTAGGCGTAGATGCGACCGTAAGTGGGGTGCTCTACGGTGGCGTGCTCTTTCAGCGCACCTTCCACCTCGGTGGCCATGGCTCGCATGTCGGTGGCGGTTTCGCGCTGCTGGGGCTGCAGGGCCTCCAGCATTTCGGCGGCCTGCCGCAGGCTGGTCACAGCAAAGAAGTTGCTCGGAATCAGAAACGAAAACACCGTGGCGTCGTCGCTGGGCCGGAAGCTGGAGCAGATCAGGCCCACGGGCTTCACAGGGTAGCCGTAGCCGTTCAGCGGCACGCCGTCGGTGGCAAAGGCCGTGGTGCGCTGGAAATGGTAGGGACCGGGGCTGGTTTTGCGCTGCTGCTCCCGAAACGTGCGCAGCGTGGCTTGCAGGGCCTGCGCCCAGGTAGCGTCGAAGGGGGAGGCGTCGCCGGTGGTTTTCCAGTAGCCGTAAGCCAGCCGGATGGGGTAGCAGAGCGAGTCAATTTCCCACTTGCGCTCGTGCAGGCCGGGCTTCATGTCGGTCAGGTCGTCTTTCCACTCCCCGGTCTTGGCATCGTCGCCGTAAAAAGCGTTGGCGTAGGGGTCCTTGTTGATGCAGCGCGCCTGCCGCCGGATAACGCCGGCCACGAGCTTGCGCAGCGGCGCGTCCTGCTTGCAGAAGGGCAGATAGGGCCACACCTGGGCCGAGGAGTCGCGCAGCCACATGGCGTCGATGTCGCCGGTAATGACGTAGGTATCGGGCTGCCCGCCCGCCTCGGAGTAGGTAACGGTGGTGTCGAGCGTATTGGGAAAGCAGTTCTCGAACAGCCAGCCCAGCTCCGGGTCTTTTACTTTTTTCCGGAACTCGGCAATGGCTTTTTCAACCGAGGCTGAGCTGAAGCGGCGCGCCGCGCGCGCCGGGCGCACCGTTTTGAAGGACGGCGGGGCAAAGGCCCAGGCGCCACTCGTGCAGACAGTCGCGCCCAGTAGGGCCGTGTTCTGGATAAACGTGCGACGGTTCATGTGATGAATCTAAAAGGAGTAAAGCGCAAGCGCGGGTTTGCGCAGAGAGTGCGCGAGTGGTTCAGTTGAACTTCAGCGTGGCGGCCCGGCAGCCGGACCAACCAACGGGGACAGGTGCAGGCCATTTAGGAAATGGTGCTCCGGTTCCCCAACCGGAGCACCATAAACGGACAAGTCCCACCGCGTCCGCTCCCACCTATAGGTCTTGGCCTACAGGGCAATGCTCTTCAAGCTGCCTACAGGAGCTTGCGAGCCTGTAAATCAGCCATTACTTCCATCAGCATCACGCCGCTCATCTGCGTGGAGGACTCCACTGCGCCCTGGGGCAGAGTGGTCCAGTTGGTGTTGAACAGGCCCGGCGGGCGGCGGGCCCCACGTTTCCAGGACGACTCGCCGTTGAACTTCAGAAAGTTGATGTAGCTCGTGCGGTTGGTGGCACTCACGTCGGGCTCCACGGCCAGCTGGGCCAGGTAGCGCACCAGAATGCCTTTGAACAAGCCCCCGTCGCCGGCATTCTCGTTTTTCAGGATGCCCCCGGGCGCCATGTCCGCATCGCCGAGCACGAAGTTGGCTGTGCGCGTAGCATCGGCCAGGTATTCTGGTTTTTTCGTGGCCTGATAAAGGGCCTGTCCCGCTCCGATGTACACGCCCTGGCAGTAAGTAAAGCGCCAGTTTTTATCGATCTGCCCGTCGCCGGTGCGGTTGATGCCGTCCCATACCAGGCCGGTGGCTGGGTCCACCAGCTTGGCCTTCTGCCACTGGTAGATCTTCTCGGCCCAGGCTAAGTCATCCGGGTTTTTGTCGAGCAGGTAGAGGCGGGCGGCCAGAATGGCGGCGGGTGCGTTGGCGGGCGTGTTCTTGTAGTCGCGCTGGGTTTTCTTCCAGGCTATGCCGCCGCCCTGCTGCTCGTTCCAGCCGGTTTTGATGTCTTCCCAGAGCAACTTGGCAGTGGCTTTATAGGCCGGGTCGCCGGTAAGCTGGAAGGCGCGCAGGCAGGCCAGCGCCTGCCACTCCATGTCGTCGTAGAACTCGTTGAGGTAGGTGTTGCCGTTTTTGGCTTTGGCACCTGCTTGCAGCTGCTGCGCCTGGGTCAGGTAGTCGGAGCTGCTGGTGCGCTTGTAGCCGTCCATCAGCACGTCCAGACCGTGGGCCTGCCACCAGTAGTTGAAGCCCGCGTCGCCGGCGTTGTTTTTGGCGTAGTACTGGCCCGCCGTGAAAAAGCCCTGCCGCAGGGCATTCTGCGCCGAGTCGGCCCGGGCGGCCCAGTTGGCCGGAGCCGCCGTTACCGGCGGAGTCGGGGGCTTGGTGATTACGTCGTCGATGGGCTCCTTGCAGGAGCACAGCAGCACTAGGCTCAGAAGCGCACCGGCAATACGGGAAGCGGTAAGTGAAACCATCAGGAAAGCGAAATATTGCCGAGAGCGGCAGAATTGTAAGTGGTAGTCAGGTATCAGCCTGGGTGTTGAAGTGCGAAACGCCCGCTCAGCATGAGCACTGGTAGCCGAACGGGCGTTTCACCTCACCCCTTAGCGGATAGTTACCTGGTGCGTGTAGGGGCCGTCGGGCTGAAGCATGACGGTGATATCCGCGTTTTTGCCATCGGCCTCCGACTGAAACTTAAAGGCATAGTCATACTGGCTGTCCGGGCCGGGCACGAGGTGAAAGTAGGAGGCCGGGCTGCTGGCCGTGGCGCGCTGATTGTCGGAGTTGGTGCTGCCCAGGTAACGTTTGCTGGTCACGCCGGCGGCGTCTTTCTCGGTCAGCAAAAACTTGTAGCGCTCATCGCGGCCCCAGCTTTCCTGGAAGAACTCAATGGGCGTATTCTCCGCTTTCCAAACGCCATTGCCCACGTAGGGAAGATCAGCCTTTACCTTGTTTTCAGCAGACACCCACAGGCCAACCGACACAATCTCGGTTAGGGTCGCGGCGGAGTTGTTGAAGTCGAGCTGAACGCGGTACACCGCAGGCGTAGCGGCCGGGCTGGTCGCCTGGTCGCCCTCGCGCAGCTTGTTGCCTTCCATGTAGTAGGCCGTAGGCGTACCTGTGGTCTGGTCAACCAGCTTCACTTCGCCGGGGCTCAGGCGGGTATAGAGCTCAAATACGCCCGCCGAGATACGCTTGAAGGGCATGGCCTTGCTCAGGTCAGTGCCCGCCTCGGTTCCCGAGCCGGTCAGGTACAGGTTAGCGGGAATAGTGGCGAAACCGGCTGGGCGCTCCAGCTCGATTACGCGTGAGGCCGTAGCGGGCAACACGTTCACGCCTTTGGAGGCATTCACGGTCCATTTCAGCTTGCCTTTGTCCTGCGCCTTGATGCCGGCCAGGTTGGCAATGCGGTTCAGGTCGCCGTGGGTCAGCACTAGCTTGGTGTCCTGGCCGTTGGTGCCCGATGTGCTGGTGTAGACCGGGCTGGAAAAGTCGCCGCCTTCCTCATCGAACATTACTTCGTAGAGCACCAGCGTGCCGTCGGCGGCGCGGGCCTGGCTCCACTCGAACGTGATGGCGGCGTTGGATGCAGGGTCGAGGCGCACGAAGGTATTGTCGCCGGGCGCAATAAAGTTCGATACCGGCGTGATAGTGCCATCGAGGGCCTTATCGTCGTCCTTACAGCCGGAGAGCAGACCGCTGGCCAGCAGCAGCAGGAACAGCAAAGGGTGGGTGAGCCTTTTCATTTTTAAGAAATCAGATAAAAAAGAAGAAGAAAAGAAGCGGGGCGGACTACCAGCCCGGGTTTTGACTTAAGTTGGGGTTGATATCACGCTCCCGCTGGGGCACCGGCCAGAGGTAGTGTCGGGACGGGTCGAAGGTGCGTTGATCGACGCGCAGGTAGCCGTTGTCTACCCCAGAGCTACCGGCCTTGATGCCGTGTACATAGCCGGTGAGAACGGTTTCGGCCGTGCGCCACCGGCGGATGTCGAAGATGCGCAGGCCTTCCATCGCCAGCTCAGTGCGCCGCTCGCGGCGTACAATGGAACGCAGGCTCTCCTGGCTGCCGGCCGGGAAGTTCAGGGCGCCGGCGGCCGTAAAGCCGGCCCGACGTCGTAGTACCCCAATGGTACGGTCCCAGTCGGCGGCCGTCAGCTGGTTCTGCTCGTTCTTGGCCTCGGCGTGCATGAGCAGCACGTCGGCGTAGCGAATCAGAATCAGGTTCAGGCCGGAGTTCAGGTTGGCATCAGCGGTGGGGTCAAAGTACTTGGCCGAGTAGTAGCCGGTCGGGCTGGCGTCGGAGCGGTCCACGGAGTTGTCGCCGGTGCCGGGCACGGTGCGGATGGTAATGGTTGACCCATCGGGCCGCCGCCACACGTAGCCGTCATGCACGATGGTAGCCCCGAAGCGGGGGTCACGCCCTGCGTAGGGCGTTTCCTCGCTGTAGCCGGAGCCGACCTCGGATATGGCTTGGCCATTGGCCATGATGTAGTCGTTCACCAGCTCCTGTGTGGGGGCAATGGCGGTAATGAGCTTGCCCTCAGTGCGCGGAATAAACAAGCGTTGCTCGGAGTGCGTTCGGGTCGGAACCAGGTACTGCAGGTCCAGCATCACTTCGTTGTTGCCCTCGTTGCTGGGCGCAAATACCCCCGTGTAGCTCGGAAACAGGCTGTAGGTGCCCACCGCGCCGCTCATAAGCTGCTCGGTTAGGGTGGTTACCTCGGCCCAGCGGCTCTCGTAGAGCAGCACCCGGGCCTTCAGGGCCAGGGCGGCTCCCTTGGTGAAGCGGCCCCGGTCGGCGACGGCATAGGCTGTATTCACGGGCAGCGCCGCGGCGGCTTCATCCAGCTCTTTCAGCACGAAGTCCAGCACCTGCGCGCGCGGGGTGCGGGTGACTTGCTGGGCCTCGGTCACGCCGATTTCCGTGGTTACCAGCGGCACGTCCCCGTACCAGGTCAGGAGCTGAAAGTAGTGGAAGGCGCGCAGGGCGCGGGCCTCACCGATGTAGCGGGCCTTGAGCCCGGCGTCGATGCTGGGAATTTCATCGATGTGGGCCAGCAGCACGTTGGACTTGCGAATGCCGGTGTAGTGGTAGCCCCACTCGTTGGTGATGCGCTGCTGGTTGGTGCCGTAAGCGCCCTGGGCAATGTTGCGCGAGTTGGAGCCATTCACGTCGCTGACGTTGAAGGCATTATCAGACAGCACCTCGTTGAAGAAGAAGTACTCACTGTTGTAAAGGTTCTCGTAAGCGGTGGCCAGCACGTTGGCCGCGTCGGCCGGCTGCGTCCAGAACGTGGCGTCGGTGGGCCGGTCGGTCGGGGCTATGTCCAGGTCCTGGCAGGACGACAGGCCCATGCTCAGCCCCAATCCCAGCAGCAGCGAGTAGCGAAAATTACGGTTCATATCGGGAAGAGGTGGGAAAGGGAATTAGAAGGAAACGTCGAGGCCCAGGGAAACCACCCGCACGGCCGGATACACACGGCCGCTGCTGCTGCCGCCGCCACCACCGAAGCCGATGCTCTCGCTGAACTCCGAGACTTCGGGGTCATACCCGATTTTCTTCAGCTTGCTGATGGTGTACAGATCCTGGCCCGAGGCAAAGAGCCGCAGCCGCTGAATGCCGACTTTTTGGGTTAACGTCGCAGGCAGGGAGTAGCCCAGCTGCACGTTCTTGAGACGGGCATACGCCGCGTTGCGCAGCCAGTAGTCGGAGCCCTGGATGTTGTTGGTCGAAGCCGTGCCAATGGTCAGGCGGGGGTAGGAGGCGTCGGCGTTGGTAGGCGTCCAGCGGTCCAGGTGCTGGGTGTACACGTTTTCCCAGTTGTTGTGGAAGGCTTCCACGCCCTCGCCGCGGATGTAGAGGCTGCGCTTGCCCACGCCCTGCACGAATACCAGCAGGTCAAAGCCCTTGTAGTCGGCTGAGTACGTGGCCCCAAAGGTGTAGCGCGGGAACGGGTTGCCAAGAATAAACCGGTCGTCCTGGTTGATGCGGCCGTCGCCGTTGCGGTCCACGTAGCGGATGTCGCCGGGCCGCACCGAGCCGGGGGCTACGAAGTCGGGTTGAGGGCCCGAGGCGGCATCTTCTGGGGTCTGGTAGAGGCCCGCCGAGCGGTAGCCAAAGTAGGAATTGATCGGGAAGCCCTCGCGGATGATGTTGGTGGCATCGCCGCCACGAATCGTTTCTACGCCCCGGGTATTGGTGACGGTGTTGCGGCTGTCAGCGGCATTCAGGGTAAGGCTGTGGTTGTAGCCGCGGTCCGTACGCTGCCGGTACGTCAGGGCGACTTCCCAGCCCTGGTTGCGCACGCTAGCCGCGTTCTGGGTGGGAGCACCCGCGCCGAACACGCCGGCCACGGGCAGGTCGATGAGAATGTCGCTGGTGCGCTTGTCGAACATGTCCACGCTAACCGTCAGCGCGTTCTGCAGGAAGCCGGCGTCGAGGCCGATGTTGCCCATCGTGGACGTTTCCCAGGTGATGTCGCGGTTGGCAGTGTTGAAGAAGTTGCCCGGTACCGCCTGTCCGCCGAAGGAGTAAATGCCCGGCGCCAGGCTGATGGTGCTCAAATAGCGGTAAAGGCCGATGTTCTGGTTGCCCAGCTGGCCCAGGGAGGCGCGCACCTTCAGGTCCGAAACCGAGGTCTGCAGAAAGTCGAGGAAGTTCTCCTCCAGCGGGCGCCAGCCCACCGAAACCGACGGGAAGAAGCCCCAGCGGCTTTCGCTGGCAAAGCGCGACGAGCCGTCGTAGCGGAAGCTTCCTTCCAGCAGGTACTTATCGGCGAAAGCGTAGTTGAGGCGGCCGAACACCGAGTTCAGGGCCCACTCCTCATTGTTGCCGTACACGCCGTTGCCGGCGAAGGCCGTGCCATTGCTGACTACCCCAAAGTTGTTGCCCGGCACATTCAGCACGCTGATACCTGAGCGGGCTACGTTGAAATTCTCAGTCGAATAGCCTGCCAGGGCCTGTACCGAGTGCTTTTCGCTTAGGTTCAGGTCGTAGTTAAGCGTTGCCTGGTAGTTGGTAAGCAGCGTACGCTCGTGGTTGTTGCGCACCGCGTTGTTGCCGTCGCCGCCAGCCGTGGGCGAGCCGTCAAGCGTCACGTACTCTAGGCTGCGCCGAAACTCGTCCATCTGGTAGTTCCACAGGTCGCCACCGACTAAGCCGCGCAGCTTCAGGCCTTTTATTATCTCAAATTCAGCGTTCAGGTTGGCGTAGCCGTTGTCGTTGGAATTCGTGCGCAGCCCGCCATTCACGAGGCGGTTCACCGAGTTGCTGGTAGAGGTGGCCGGCGTTACGTAGTTGCCCTGCTCGTCCTGCACGGGGTAGATGCGCGGGATGCGGGCCGCGTCGCTGATAATCCACTGTGAGTCAAAAGCATGCTCGCGGGTACCCACGTGGGCGTAGGTAAAGATGCCGCCCACCTTGAGCCGCTCCGTTACCTGGGTCGTGAGGTTGAGGCGGGTGTTCAGGCGCTTAAAGCCGTAGTTGTCGCCGTAGAACAGGCTGTTCTGGTCCACATAGCCCAGCGAAAGCAGGTAGCGCGTTTGTCCCCCGCTGCCGCTCAAACTCAGGTTGTGGTTTTGCTGCAGGGCCTGCTCGCGGATTACCCGGTTCAGGTGCCACTCGTAGTCGCCGCGGGCGGCGAAGTCGCGCATGGTTTGGGGCGAGAACTGAGGCGACTGCCCGGAGTTAACCAGGGCCTCGTTCTTGAGCTGCATGAACTCCAGGCCGCTCACCGGCTTGCGCTGAAAGTTTGGGGCCTGCATGCCCACCAGCGTATTATAGTTAACCACGGGCTTCTGGTTCAGCGCGCCCTGCTTGGTCGTAACCAGTAATACGCCGTTGGCGCCGCGGGAGCCGTAGATGGCGGCCGAGGCGGCGTCTTTCAGCACCGTCACGCTCTCAATGTCGTTGGGATTGAGCGCGTTGAGCGAGCCGGCAATACCGTCGACGATAATCAGCGGTGAGGCATTCCCCAAGGTGCCTACCCCCGGATGTTGATATTCAGCCCGGCGCCCGGTTCGGCGCTGCTTTGCTGAATAGTCAGGTTAGGTGCCGAGCCTTGCAGGGCCTGCGCCACCGTCGTCACTGGCCGGTTTTCCAGCGTTGCCGCCGACACCGTGTTGATAGCGCCCGTCACGTTGGCCTTCTGCTGCGTGCCGTAGGCCACCACTACCACCTCACCCAGCGCTTTGCTGTCGGTTTCCAGGCGAATAGTCATGTCCGAAACCGGACCGGTGACGGTTACCTCACGGTTGACCATGCCCACGGAGCTGAAAACCAGCACGCTGCCCTCGGGCACGGTCAGCGAGAAGCTGCCGTCGACATTCGTCGCCTGTCCCTGGGTGGTACCCTTCACAACGATAGTCACCCCCGGCAGCCCTTCGCCCGCGCTGTTGGTAACGCGGCCCGATACGGTTACGTCCGCCACTGCGGCAAACCTGGTAGCACGGGTATCCTGCGGAAGAGCTGTACCCGGAATCGATTGCGGCATGGAGGCAGTAGTAGGCGCCTGTTCTGCGGCCTGACTTGCGGCACCATCCGGAACGATAACGTAGACAGCGCCCTCAAGCGGCTCAAAGCGCAGTCCACTATGCTTGGTGGCGTGGCCCAGCGCCTGGGGCAGCGAAGCCGCGGTCAAATCGTACCGGGGCAGCGACTTTCCAACAGTGAGTTGACTGCGGTATAAGAAAGTGACCTTGTAAGTGGCTTTCAGCTCCTGTAGAAATTCTTCCAGTGTTTCCAGGCTGGCATGGCTGCTGGCCTGCGTAGAGCCAGCCGAGCGGGCCGAGGCCATGGCCAGGGCTCCCTGAGCCCGACTAGCACTGCTGGTTACAATGCCCAACAGCAGCGCCTGGCATACATAACGAGTAAAGTTTGCCATAAATGAAGAGGGGGTGGGAAAAGGTGAAAATGGGCAACAAACGGTTGAGAAATCAGTGATTTGATGGATGAAAGCGCACCGTGTTTCCGGTTCTGGTAACCTGAACATCAAGCGCTTTCGCCAGCGCCGGCAACAGCACTTCGAGCGAGTTTGCCGGCACGTCGCCCGTGATTTCCTGACTGAGAATGGACGGGTCGCTGACCTCTACCCGCAGGTTGTAGGAACTGCGCAGCAGCTGCACGATTTCGCGTACCGGAGTGGCCCTGAACCGCAGCCAGTCCTGGGTCCAGGCCGAATAGTGGTCGGGCTTTACCCGGCGCCGCGTCAGGGCCGGCCGGGCATCGGAGGTTTCTACCAGGTCGCCGGGCTGCATGGCCAGGTTTTCGCGAGTCAGACCGGCTTGGCGGTCCACAATTACCTTACCCGACCGAAGCACCACCTTAGTGGCCCCGGGCCGGCTGTTTACATCAAACTGAGTGCCCACCACCGAAATAGCCAGCTCCCCGGCATGCACGACAAACTTGACGTTGGCCGGAGCCGACCGGATGTCGCTGACTAGGCGGGTTGCCCGGTGGCTTACCTGGAAATAGGCTTCACCGGTGAGCCACACTTCGCGCGGAGAGTTAGCCGCCCACTGGCCCGCAGTTGTCAGGGTAGAGTTGGCGTTCAGCGTCACCACCGAGCTATCGGGCAGGATTATGGTGCGGCGCTGGCCGTTGGCCGTTGTGAAACGCGCCAGGGAATCGGCGCTTGTGCCAGGCCGTGACCATTGCCACCAGCCAACAACTGTCAGCAGGGCCAGGGTGAGGGTGCTGAGCCAGAGCAAACGAGCCCGCCGCTGAACGCGCAGCCGGGGCCGAACCACCGGCGCTTGCTGCAACCGCAGGCGCAGACGCAGCAGCTCCTGTTGCTTTAAGCCAGCCGGCACCGGGTAGGGTTTTGCCGGGCTCAGGGCCTGCACCAGGGCATATGCCTCGCCGGCAGCAGCCTGCTGCTGCGGGTGCTCTGTAAGCCAGGCCTGCCAGAAGATACCCGCCTCGGAGTCGGCATCGGCAACGAATTCCTGGAACGACTCATCGAGTACGAAATCTTCGACTGAGTAGCGTGTAAAATCCATAGCCGAGGGGAGAAAGTTGACTGCTTTACCTCAACCACTGGCCCCGGGGCTTTTTGTACTCATGCCACGCTGGAATTTTTCCAATAATTATTACAACTAACTGACTAGCAAAACAATAAATTTATAATTTCCAACTTATTCACGAACAGCCACTGCCCGGAAAGTCCCGCCAGGCACAAGGGGGGAAGGGCTTGCCGCAGCCGCGTAATGGCTTGGTGAACCAAGTTGCGCACCGACTGCGGATGCAGGGCCATAATGTCGGCAATCCGGTCGTAGGCAAAGCCATCAAAAAACTTGAGGTGCAAGGCTTCGCGCTGGCGGTTGTTGAGTTGATTGATTGCCAGTAGCAATTCCGCCTGCCGCTCGGCCGAGAGCTGCTGCGCAATCAGGAAGTCTTCGGGTGAGTACTGCACCTGAAACTCGGCTTCATAGTCGTCGGATAGCTTGCTGCGGCGCTGCTCGGCGGCCAGCTCGTCGGCTATCTGGTGGCGCAGGGCCTTAAATAAGTACGGCTTGAGCACAGCAACGGTGCCCAGCTGCGCCCGGCGCTGCCAGAGGCGCTGAAAAAGGTTTTGGATGGCATCTTTTACCAGCTCCTCGTCTCGGCTAAGCCGCATGCCGTAGCCATACAGGTCCTCGTAGTAGCCCAGGAAAATGCGCTCAAACGCTTGTTCATTGCCCGTACGGAAATCATCCCACAACGAGGCATCAAGCGAAGACATAGGAGGAATGGGCTGAAGGAAAGCGAAAGAAACGGTAGAAATATTCGCTGGTGAAATGCGGGGCCTGTGCCGGGGTATTGATTTATCCCGGTGCCAGTGTTTCAGGGTTGAGCTTAGACATTTAACGCCGAGAAGGCAGGCGCGTCGTCAACTGCAACTAGGCCCGGAGGCTGGTTTGGCTGGAGTAAGCCAGCGCGGCCGCCAGTGTGCTGGTAATGCTTTCGTTTAAAGCTTCCAGCAGCTATGCTACTTCGATGATAGAGGGTACAATAGAACGAAACAGGGCTCTTCCCTGATGACCAAGTTTAGCGGCAAAGTAGACATAACAGCAAGTAAGCCAATAAAATTAACCGAGTTGCTATTCGGCACAGTAAAGCTAGGGGAATCAGATTCATTCCCGCCAGGGTAACACGGAAAACGATTCATCTTCTTCGTCTCTCTTGTGAGCCGCAGAGCTGTTTGCCCGGGCAGCGTGGTTCCGTTCTTTTTCAGTGGTTGCGGCAATAAACAGGGTCAGGATAAATGCTGGCAGTTCCCAAGTTCTGCACGTACGGTTGCGGTGTTAAAAGTGCCACTCAGCCGGTTCAGCTTTCTTCCCTGAGCAGTTCATCCAGGAGCAGCTTCCGGTGGGTACATACGCTCAACTGCTTTGCAAACCTTTAAGCACCAGGAAATAGAATCGGGTAACTGCAGCGGGAAACCACCGCAGGCCAGCTGACAACGGCGCGTCTCCTTATGCAAGGCGTCTAAGAAGCTGTTTAAGTTAGCGAGTAGCTTTGGGGATGCAGCAAAAGCGTTACAGTTCGGATCTAACGGAGCGTCAGTGGGCAAAGCTGGCGCCGTTGCTGGTGGTGCAGCGCACGAGCAAGTGGCCGTTGCGAGCGGTAGTAAACGGCATTTTCTACGTGCTCAAGAACGGCTGCGTGTGGCGCGACGTGCCGGCGGACTTTCCACCCTGGCCGACGGTGTACTACTATTTCACCAAGTGGACAGCGGATGGCAGCTGGCAACGGGTCAGTGCTTGTTTGACGATTGAGGCCCGGGAGCGGGCAAAAAAAATGCCCAGCCCACCGAGGCCATCCTCGACAGCCAAAGCGTGAAAAACACGGCCACCAGTACGCGTTGCGTGGGCTACGACGCGGGCAAATGCATCAAGGGCCGCAAGCGCTTTTTCCTGGTGGATACGCTGGGCAACCTGCTCGCCTGCTGCGTGGTCGCCGCCCACTGCCACGACGGCGCCAGCACGGCCCGCTTCTGGGACGCACTGGCGCTGGACAACGAACTACTTGACCGGCTGCAGATCGTGTTCGTGGACGGCGGCTTTGGCCGCTGCTTTCGCCAGCACCTGGCGGGCCGGGGTGTACTGGCGCAGGTACCCAAGGGCGTAGTGGCCGACAAAGGCCGTTTTTTTATCCACACCAAGCGCTGGGTGGTGGAGCGCAGCATTGCCTGGGCCGGCAACAACCGCCGCTTGGCCAAAGACTACGAACGGAAAACGCAGCATGCCAACGCCTGGCTCTACCTAGCCAACATCCGACGACTCACCAAGCTAACTTAAACAGCTTCTAAGAGCCCGTTTGGGGTATTACAAAAATATCGTTTCCGTCATGCTTCGATAAGCGGAGGTCAGATGAAGTATGGCAAATACCCAATAGGCTTTTAGATTAATGCAGCAGTAAACTATAACCCCAGGTGTTGTGCTGCATTAAACCGTTTCACGTCATCGAGGCGGGCATACCGCTCAATCATTGCATCCGTTTTTTGCTTTGTCTGATTCTTGATGGCCTTGTTTGACTGGCCTGCCTCAACGGCAATCGTTACAAAAGATGCGCGAAGAGAGTGAGCAGTATACGTTACTCCAAGATGGCGTTGGACCAGATCATTTACGCTTTGGTCCGTTAACCGATGGTTGCTGGGTTGAGCGGGGCGGTCTTTGTTTCCCCGACTCATGCGCGTAAACAAAGGTCCGGTACTCCAACCAAGGTATTCAATCCATTCCTGCACTGCCCGTACAGGGCAGAAATCCGCACTAGGAGAGTAAAATACTGCTTTATCTTCCTCCAAGCCATACTGGTTGGTCTTGCTCTGGCGCAGGTGAATCACCAACGCCTGCCGGGTCAACTCCACGTCCTCAACATTAAGCGCTACCAGCTCCGAGCGGCGAAAAGCCCCCGCAAAGCCCAATAGCAGCAATGCGCGGTCCCGCAGCCCGGTCGGCGTGGTCACATTCATTGCCCGGATAGCCTGCTTCAGCTCCGCCACGGTGAAGGCCGGCGCCTGCCGCTGCCGCTTGCCCACGACGCGGGCAATACCATCGAGCACCACCTGCAACGCCTCATGGCCGGTGGGCGAAGGCTGACCCGCCAACTGGTGCAGCTTGGCAATAGCCGCCACGTGCCGCCGGATGGTCGCCAGCTTCAGGCCGCGGTCTGCCATCTGCGACACGTAGCCCGCCACCGTCGTCACTTCGGCCGGTAAGTGAGGTACCTGGTGATGCTCGCAGTAATCCTGGAAGCTGCGCAGGTCGGCCGCATAGCCACGTTTGGTATTCTCGGCCCCATGCAAGCCAGCCTCGACGTAGCGAGCGACCGAAGGGGGTAGCTCAACCAACGAGTGGTGGCGGGTAGGCACGACGACGGGCAGTGAAGACGAATTTTCCATGCACCTATATAAATAAGGAGTAATGAGAAGATTTTAGTGCTAAAATAACAAAAATAACTTAGTACCGACAATTAATGATTATCGGTACTAAGTTATGTGTCGCGTTCTACAATACTGGTCTTATGATCCTACTGAGTGCTGCCTGATGGCTTTACTGACAAAGCCGGCTTACCGCCCGAAGTCATCCTGTACCCGCACGATGTCATCCTCGTCGGAAGGGTGCTGCGCGTGGGTGTGCTGCCAAATTTCGGCCAGGATGCCCCAGGTAGCGAGTCCCACGAGGCGGTGCCGCTCGCCCTGGCTCAGAATAATCTGCTCCCCAACTGAGTAGCTGTTCAGCGGGCCTTCCTCATCGGTAGGGCTGGTTACCACACCTACCGGCCCTTGCACCACGCGCCAGATTTCGGCCCGCCGGTGGTGATACTGCCACGAAAGGCGCTGGTGCGGTGCCACGACGAGAATTTTGGGGCTTAGCTTCCCGGCAATACGCAGCGAGTCCGCGGCCAGGCCATCAAAGTAAGTATCGGCGAACTGCTGAGCCTGACTTTCGTCGATGACAAAGAAGCCACCCCAGGGCCGCGTGTAGTCCTGTCGCTCAATAATGAACCCTTGTTGGCTAAGTTGCTGCTCAACTTGAGAGAAAAGCTGTTCTTTGGAGGTTAATGGGTCTTGCATGTAGTTGAATGTCTCGAGGTTGCTTGCTTATCGATTTACCTGATCCAGGAACAGGTACCGCTCCCGATGAGGCTCGGGCTCAGCGCGGGGACGCACGTCCAGGCGCAGCACCTGCCCACCTTGCCTGGGAGAATTGGCGGCGGGCCAGGCCGGGAGGCGAGGGCCGTTGGGGTTACCGGTTTTGATGAAATTGACTAAATAGGCCTGAAACTGCTCTGAGACCTGGTAATCGGCTTTTTCCCAGGCAAATGCCTTATTTGTCGCCAGATTGCCCAGGGCGTACTCAATTTCGGCCGCGTGCACGGCCCCACGCGCGGGTGAAAGGGCCGGCTTTGGGGCTACCGTATTTTTTAGCAGCCCACCCGCTAGGCCAGGCGTCACGTCGCTCAGCTCGGCCACCAATGCCGGCCGGGGCCGGGCGAAGATGTAGCGGTACACCGGCTGGCTACTGGTCTGCCCGTGTAAGTCGGCCCACTTCCAGGTGCTGTACACGGTGAACCGGTCACAGGCCAGGTCGGTAGCCGCCTGCTCGGCTTCGGCATCGGTGGTGGCGGGGTATAGGCGGAATATTTCGGCGGCCTGCGGGCCATACAGGCGCTGCACGGCCCGCTGAAAGCTGGCTACCGTGGGCGGATCGGTACCCAGCAGGGAATGGTAGGTGACTTCCTGGGAGTTCCAGCCCACCAGCAGCGGCACCCGGGCCTGACTTCCGGCGGCGAAAACGGCAGCCGGGCTTTGGGGGAGAAAACTGCCGTCGAGCACCGGCCCGAAGCGCGGGGCACCGGGCTGTCCGGCCGCTTGCAGTAACTCCAGGGCGGGCAAGGCCCGCAGCGCCGTCAGCGAGGCGGCGCCCAGGCTGCTGCCAAAGGCTGCTCCCTTGCGCTCGGCATCAGGCTGCGGCTCCGGGCTGCGGCCCTGGCTGAGCATGGAGCCGCTTTCCCCGATGGCCCGCACAAACAGGCCCCGCGAGCCAGGCGCCACCATTTGAGCGCTAACCGACACGGACCCCGCCGACTCCCCGCCGATGGTCACGCGGGCGGGGTCGCCACCAAACGCGGCAATATTCTGCTGCACCCAGCGCAGGGCCGCCTGCTGGTCGAGCAGCCCATAGTTGCCGGAGCCCTGCGCACCGGGCTCCTGTGTCAGCTCGGGGTGGGCCAGGAAGCCGAACACGCCGAGGCGGTAGTTGACGGTGACCATGACAATGCCGCGGCGGGCCATGCTCTCCCCGTCGTAGCGCGGCTCGGAGCCGTCACCGGCCACGTACCCACCCCCCGTAGAAGTACACCAGCACCGGCAGCCGCTCCCTACTGCTGCGCGCCGGCGTCCAGACGTTCAGGTAGAGGCAGTCTTCAGCCATACCGGCGGCGCGGGAATTCATGTCGCCGTACACGGTCAGCTGCATGGGCTTGAAGCCAAATATACGGGCTGGTCGCACCCCTGTCCAGCTGGCGGCGGGCTGTGGTGCCCGCCAGCGCAACTCGCCCACGGGCGGGGCGGCAAACGGTACGCCCTTAAAAACGTGGATGCCCGCCGTCCCGGCTTCGCCTTCGAGCAGACCGGAAGCTATCCGCACCCGGTGCTGACGCAGGTCGTTCGTCGTGGATGTCTGGGCGTTGGATCTCCCGGGCCACAGGCTGCCAAGTAGCAACAAGCCACTCAACCCCCACACCTTAGATGAGCACAAAAATCCAACTGGCAGGAAACAAGGTTTTGACATACAGCCTTGGTTGTCAAAAGAAAACGTGTGCATAAGGCAAAGAGAAGACAATGCGGCCGGAGGCTAGAATGCATCAGCCAACGACTGCACGCGCAGGCGCTGCCGCAGCTCAGCCGCAGAGGTGCTGGCGGCGGGGCGTAAGATTACCCGACGGGCCTGGCCGGGCAGCAGGTCGAAGTAGTTGTCCTCAAAAAATCCGTCACCCTGCGCCAGCGTCAGGTTCACGTCGCGGACCAGCTGTTTACTTTTCAGGGTAAGCTGAAAGGTGCTGTCGCTAAGCTGCTTCCAGGTGGTGGCAATGCGGGCCGCCGGCAGGTTCATATCCTTGGGCGGGGCGAAATAATGGGTGTTGGCAGTGAGCATCGTGCCATCCGCCCCCTGCACCTCACAGCTCAGCACCACTTGCTTAGGGTCGTGGCCCTGCAGGAGCTTGGTGCGGGGGATATCGAGGTACGATCTGCTGGCCAACGGCTCGATCTGCAGGGCCCGAGCTTGCTTGTACAGCACCTTGCCGTTGAAATCCAGCAGGCGCACCTGCAGGCGGGCCGGCACGGCGGCCGTGCGGTCGGATACCACGTAGAAGCGCACCGTGTCGCCTTCTTCGTGGGGGCTGACCAGCACCGGGGCGTAGAAGCGGCGGGCGTAGTACTGCAGGGCTTTCCAGCGCCCGTAGTAGTCGATGGACGACCAGGAGGCGCCGCCCCAGCAGTCGTTGAGCTGCCAGTACAGTGAGCCCATGACGCGGGGGCGGTTGCGGCGCAGGTGCTCGGCGGCCAGCTTGATGGCGTGGGCCTGCAGCACCTGGCTTACGTACAGAAACGCGGGAAAATCCCTGGGCTCCCGGAAGTCGCGGCGCAGGTATTCGAGCAGGCGCGGGTTGCCGGCCTGGCTGCGCTGATGCTGGCGCATCACAGGCGAGGCAAGGTCGAAGTCGGCGGGCTGGGCGTACTGCTGCACGGATTTCAGCTCCGGAAACGACTGGAAGCCATACTCGCTCATGAAGCGCGGCACCTGCTGCTCGTAGGCCGAAAGCGGCTCGGTGCCGGCCCAAACGGCCCAGTAGTGCATGTCGCCGTTGCGCTGGCGGCTGGCCAGATCTTCGTAGTTGGCCGAGGGACTGGAGGGCCAGTACAGGCGGCTGGGGTCCTGCTCGCGCAGCACGGTGGGCAGCAGGTCGTTGAACAGACGCAGGTAGTCGCCCCAGACCTGCTTTTGGTGCGCTGCCCCGATGATGGCGGGCATATTCCAGTCCTGCCAGGCTACCTCGTTTTCGTTGTTGCCCACCCAGATAGCCAGGCTCGGGTGGTGGCGCAGGCGGCGCACCTGGTCGGTGGCTTCCTGGCGCACGTTGCTGAAGAAAGCGTCGTCGCCGGGGTAAAAGGTGCAGGCGAACATGAAGTCCTGCCAGACCAGCAGGCCCAGCTCGTCGCAGAGGTCGTAGAAAACGTCGTTTTCGTAGATGCCCCCGCCCCACACGCGCACCATGTTCATATTGGCGTCCTTGGCGGCCTGCAGCAGTTGGCGGTACTTGCCGGGCGTCACGCGGTTCGGGAAAATATCAGCCGGAATCCAGTTGGCACCCTTGGCAAAGATGGGGAGGCCATTGACCACGAACTCAAACGACTTGCCGTATTGGTCCGCCTGCCGGCGCACTTCCAGGGTGCGCAACCCGATGCGCTGCGAGGTCTTATCCAAGGTCTGTCCGTTGAGGATCAGCTGCGCCGTGACCGTGTACAAGGGCTGGGCCCCGTAGCCGGCCGGAAACCAGCGCTGCGGCTTTTCCACTTGCAGCGGCACCGTCAGCACGTGGCGGCCGGGGGTCAGCGAAACGGTTTGGGTGATGGCGGGATGGGCGAGCTGGCCGTCAGCGCCCCGGGCTTCAAGCTGCAGCGTGGCGGTGGTAGCGGCCACTGCTTCGTATTCCACTTCCGTGGTCAGCTCCGCCAGCTTGGGCGTAAGGGTGCGCTGCACCAGGTGCAGGTTCTTGAGGCGGGCCTCCGTCCAGGCTTCGAGCTGCACGGGCTGCCAGATGCCGGACGTGACCAGGCGCGGGCCCCAGTCCCAGCCGTATTGGTAGGGGGCTTTGCGGGTGTAAGGGCTCAGCGGCGGGCCTTTTTCCCCCACCACCGTCATAGACTGCTCGTCGTTGCCGGCATACAGCGAAAAGCCTGCCTTAGCCGGCAGGCCGGCTACTTCGTTGAGGGGGGAGCGGAACCGGACGTGCAAGCGGTTTGGGCCCACGCGCAGCTGCGGCTTCACGCTGGCCCGCCACTCCCGGAACATGTTGTCGGTGTGCAGAACGGCTACTTCGTTGAGCGTGACGTCGGCGTATGTGTCCAGCCCCTGGAAAACCAGCTCCAGGTTGGTTTGCTGCAGGGTTTCGGGGGTAACGGTAAACGTGGTTTCGTATTCCCAGTCCACCTTGCCAATCCACTGCAGCTGCAGCTCGTTGTCGCGGTAGAGCGGGTCCGGAATCTGCCCGGCTGCCAGCAGATCGGTGTGTACGCAGCCCGGCACGGTGGCCGGGGTCCAGGCCTCTTTGCCTACCTGCCGAAAGCGCCAGCCCGAGGTCAGCGCCTGCGTGGTTTTAGCCGCCGGGGCAGCGGGCTTCGCCGGGCCGGCCAGTGCGGCTACGGCAAGCCCAAGCAGGGGTACCATAAGTAAGCGGCTTAGTAGGTAAGGAAGGTGAAACAGGGAAGAAAGCATATCAGTGGTTGTAGGCTTCGGCGCGTAGCTGCAGACCAAGTAAAGGCGGCAAATCCTTGACTTGCAGGATCACGGTTTTCCGCTCCCCCGGCAGCAAGGTAAAGTAGCCGGCCGAGTAAGTGGCGGGCAGCACGGGTCGGCCTTGGGTCGTCTGCAGGCTAAGCGCTACGGCCACGGCGGGTACAGTGCCGGGGTTGCTGACTTCGTAGGTCAGCGGGTGCGTATTGGCCGGAGCGGGCAGCAGGCGGGTTTGCAGCCGCGCGGCGGGCAGGGTGTTAAACACCTGAAAGTCGGCGCCGGCCACGTGCTGCCAGTACTCGTTTTCCGACACCACCTGCCCCTGCTCGTTAAGCAGCCGCAGGCGCGTCAAATACACCGGCGGCAAGGTAGCGGGCGGTGCGGGCGTAAAAACTGGCGTCAGCTGGTTGGCCGGGGCAAGCGCTACTGCGCGGGTTTCGGTGCTCAGTTGGCGGCCTTGGGCATCATAGCGGGCGTACTGCACCCGGGCGTGCTGCAGCGGCTTGAGCGTCGTGTTGACGATGACTACTTGCCCATCATCGAGGTTTTGCTGGATATGCACCGGCTCACAGGCTTTCTGCGCCCCGTAGTACGCCCCGTGGGTGGAGTAGTCGCTGGAATACAGCTGCCAGATCATGCTGGGCCAGGCCGGGTGGCTCATCCACAGCAGCACGCCGCTGGTGTTGCGCCACAGGCGGCTGTTCCAGGCCTCGAAGATGGCGCGGTGACTGTCGTAGTTCAGCAGCTGCACTTTCCGGGCAAAATCGTCGAGGCTGGCGGGCGCGCCGTAACGCCGGGCTACGTCGGCTAGATACGCGGGCTGCTGGTGCTCGGCGTGCAGGTCGTGGTAGTACCAGGCATCGGTGATGGGCCACTCATCCTCGGGCGGCAGAAACCGGCGGATGGCCGCTGCCCCAGGCACGGAAAAGGTGCCGATTTCGGTGGTGAAGCCCCGGGCGTTGTGGCGGAAGTAGTCGGCCGGGTCGTGGAAGTAGTGCCAGGGGCCGCTGGGGCGCAGGTTGAGGTTGCGGGAGTTGGGCTGGTAGTAGCGGGTGCCGTCGTCGTTGGCCACGAGCAGAGCCAGGCTGTCTTCCAGGGCCGCGGGGGCGTAGCCTTCGTTGCGGGGGCACCAGAGGGCAATGCTGGGGTGGTTGCGGAAGCGCCGCACCACGTCGCGGGCGTTGGCCAGGAACAGGGCGTTATCCGTGGGCTCCAGGTTATAGCCTTCGGTGGAAAGCCAGAAGTCGTTCCAGATAAGCTGCCCGTACTCGTCGGCCAGGGCGTAGAAGTCCTCCTCGGTACTTTCCCCGGTCCAGTTACGGATCATGTTCAGCCCGGCTTGCTGGTGCAGCTGAAAGTACGGCTCCAGCCGGTCGCGCGACACCCGCTTGAGCGCATCATCCATCCCCCAGTTGCCGCCCCGGCAGAAAATGCGCTGCCCGTTTACCTTCAGCACCAGGTAGGGCGCGGCGGCTGGTTGGGCCACCGGCAGCAAAGCCGTTTGGTCGGCTCCCGGGCGCAGGCGGGCCACGAACACTTCGGGCTCCACTTGCCGGCGGCTTGCGTTGTCGAACAGCACCTGCCCGGCCTGTGCCCGCAACGGGTTGAACTCCACCCGCTGGCCGATTTCGGTGGGCATGTCAACGGTCATTTCGTAGCTCAGCTCCCGCACCCCAAAGCGCACCGCTTGCGCGTCAGACGTAGTACCGTTGGCCTCCGTGACTGTAAGCGGCAGCATGTACATCGCGGGCCGACCATAGCCGTTGGGCCACCACAGCCGAGGCTTCGTCAGGCGTAGCGCCTCAAAGTCGGCAGCGCGGAAAATTACCTGCTGGCTACCCCTGGCCGGCACGGTCACGTGCTGGCTGAATGAGCGGCCTTCCAGCTGGCCCGTTACCGTAACGCGCTGCGCGCGGCGGCTGACGTTGTGCAGGGTGGCGCGCACGGTCAGCTCGGCGCGGGTCGTGTCGGGCAGGGGCAGGTCGGTAATGACCTGCGGATCGAGCAGTGTAACGGAACCAGTGAAGCGCAGGCGCACGGGCTGCCAGAGGCCGGTATTCCGGTCCCGGATGCCAGGCATCCAGTCCCAGCCTTCCGAGGCAATGAACGTGGGCCCATCCTGGGCCAGCACCCCGCCGTTGGGCCCCTGCCCGCTCCGGGCCGACTCCTCGTGCGGGCGGCCGGGGTGCGGCGGGGGCTGCACGCGCACCGCCAGCACGTTTTCCCCGTGGGCGCGGAGCAGCTTGGTTGCGTCGAAGCGGCCACGGCGGAAAGCACCCTTCATGGAACCCAGCCGGTGGCCGTTCAGCCAGATATCGGCCGCGTAGTTGATGCCCTCGAATACGAGCCAGGCCCGGCGGCCGCGCGGACCTTTTGGCGCCCGGAAGCGCAGGCGGTACCACCACGCCTGGCGGCTGAGCGTGTCGGGAATGGCCAGGTTATTCAGGCCAAAAAACGGGTCGGGGTATACGCCCTGCTCTACCAGCGTGGTCAGCACGATGCCGGGCACAGTGGCGTTGTACCAGCTGCCCGTATTCAGGCCCGGCCGGCTCACCTGCGCCGCCGGGGTACTGACATCGTTGGCCGAAGCCAGTTCCCAGCCCTCGTTTAGTTGAAACCCATCTTCCGCTAACGGCGTCAGCAGCGCCCGCGCGGGCACTTTGGCTTTGCGCACGGGCATCACCACGGCCGTGCGGGAGCGGGGCAGCGTGGCCGGGTCCTGGGGGGCGGTCAGGCCGTGGTTGAGCTTGCCTTGCTGGGCGTAGGCGGGCACCAGCAGCAACCAGCCCGCCAGCAGCCCGACACTTCGCTCCCAGGCGTTGCAGCGCCTGGATACACTCGCTACCATCAGCGTACGGCGGCTGAGCCGCTGGGAGTGGCCCCCGACGGGCCGGGGGCGGCTGGTGGCACGGGCGCAGAATGACGTCGGGCTGTGTGGCGCTGGGTCTTGCCGCTGGGCTTGGCCGTGAGGATGAGCACGCGCTCCTGCCGGGGGGCCAGCGTGAGGGTGGGAAGCGTGAGCGTGCCCGCCTGCCGCCGCAACCCGCTTACGGGCTGGTACTGCCGGCTGGTGGGCTCGAAGGATTGGGCCGTAAGCCCCCGGCCGGCCGGCTCGGGCAGGGTGGGCGCCGCGGTAATGGGAGCCAGGCTGGCATTGAGCAAATACACGAAATACTGGTCTCCGCAGCGCATGCCGAAGCTTTGCAGGCCGCCCGCGGCCACGGTAAAGGGCTCAAACTCGCCCTGGCCGGCGGCCAGCATCCGGTCACTGATGGCGCGCACGCCCCGGAAGTAGGGCGTCATCTGCTGGTCGTCGAACAGCTCCCACCACCAGGTCATGGGCAGAATGGGCGTGGCACTGAACAGGCCGTACCAGAGGCCGCGCCGATAGTCGTAGTTGAAACCGTCCTTGTAGGCGGGGTCGGCGTCTTCCCAGCGGTAGCCAAACTCGCCCACCACGTAGGGCTTGCCGTAGGTCTGAATATAGTTGGGGTAGATGGCCGGAATCTTCTCCGTGTGCTTGTAGATGTGCTTCTGGTGGAAGTCGAAGTAAGCCACCGCGTTCAGGCCCAGGATGTCGCGGTGCGAGATGCTGGTGGTCACCAGGTGCTGGTAGGGGTCAATGTCCTTGAGGTAGCGGCTCATCTCTCCGTGCCAGAGCGTAATGG
This sequence comes from Hymenobacter sp. J193, assembly GCF_024700075.1. NCBI lineage: Bacteria > Pseudomonadati > Bacteroidota > Cytophagia > Cytophagales > Hymenobacteraceae > Hymenobacter > Hymenobacter sp. J193. The sequence goes on along the minus strand of NZ_JAJONE010000007.1, from coordinate 12,604 downwards.
CCTCGTGCGGAATCAGCACGCTGTCCTGCTGGGTGAAGGCAGCGTTGTCGACTTCGTTGAAGAACTCCCAGGCGGCAATATTGGCGCTGTAGCCCCAGCGGGCCACCACGTAGCGCAGCTTGTTCTTGTACTTCTCCCGCGCGGCGGGCAGGGTGAAAAACTCGGTGGGTGTGCGGGCCGGGCCCCCGTTCAGCTGGTTGTAGGGGCTGTTTTTCCAGCCGCCCTGCTCCATCAGGTGCCCGTGCCAGTCGAGGGTGAGCATGAAGTACAAGTTCAGCGAGTCGGTCAGACTCACCAGCTCATCCATGCGCTTGATGGCGCCGGGGTGGAAGTAGGCCGGGCTGTTGGCGTAGCGCCTGGTGGAGCTGACGTTCGGCCACTCCAGCGGCAGGTTCCAGTAGCACATCCAGGTGCGGAAAAAGTTGGCGCCGTTTTGGGCCAGGGTGGGCAGCAGGTAGTCGTAGGTGAACTTCTGGTCTTCAAACGAGCGTGACTCCCAGGCCACGTTCTCGCCCACGCCCCGAAACAGCGTCCCGTCGTCGAAGCGGAACGTGTACAGGTTGTGGGGGTGCAGAAAGCCCGGCTTGCGGCCCGCCCCGACCGAAAAGGGGCTAACGGTCAATTCCACGGTGCCGGCCTTGCGCGTCAGGCGAAAAATCCCGGCGTAGGATCCGGTTTCCTGGGGAGCAAACCGCGCTTTCCAGGTGGAGCCCGTGCCTTCGTTGCGCTCAAAGTAGCAGGGCAGCACCACGGGCCGGCCGGTGGGCGAGGTCAGCACCAGATCCAGCGTCACCTCGCGCTGGTCATAGGCATTGCGAAACTGCTCGGCCACCGTAATGTCCCACTCCGCCTTTTCGTACTGGCGCACGGGGGCCGTCAGCAGCCGCGCGCCTTGGAGTACGCCCTGGGCATAGCCCGGCCGGGCCGACAGCAGCGCAAGCAGCGTCAGCAGCAATAAACCGCAGTTTTTCATGAAAATATGTTTCTGGTTTCTAGTTGCTTGTTTCTGGTTGATCAACTAGCAACCAGAAACAAGCAACTAGAAGCCCTATCGTTTCGGCAGTTCGTCGCGAGTGAGCACGCGCGGGTCGCTGTAGAGGCGCTTGATGGTGTCCTCAGCGTTGTTTTCCTGCACCAGCTCGGCCCAGGCCATAAAGAACGTCCAGCGGGGCTGCTGGGCCAGCACTTCCGGGGTGGGCAGCTTGGCGCACTCCCCAATAGCCATGGGCTTGTCGCCCACGATGGGCAGGATGTAGTCGTACCAGGATTTGTCGAAGCCCTGGTCGTACACGTCGAAGGCAAACACGTCCCAGTACTGGGGGCCGGGGTTATAGGCGGCGAAGTCCCGGCTCATGTCCTGCATATCCCAGACCCAGATGAGGTTGGTCAGGCCCTTGGTGTTGCGCAGGTAGTCGTGGGTAATCTGGTAGAGGCGGGCCGTGCCGTTGGGGCCGGGGCGGCCGCCCCACCAGAACTTGCCCTGGTTCATTTCGTGCAGGGGGCGGAAGAGCACCTCCACCTTCTTGTCCTTGAGGTACTGCAGGTAGCGGGCCACGTCGTCCATGCGCAGCTTCCAGGCCTTGTTCAGAGGCGTGCCGTCGGTAATGAGCTCCGTCCACTGGGCATCGGTAAGCAGCTGGTTGAGCAGGCCGGGGTCCCAGCCGCAGGGCTCCCCGGTGGTGGGCGGGCAGGCGTGCCACATCAGGTTCACCACGGCCCCCTGCTGGTACTGGCGCTCGGCTTCCTTGATCATGTCCCAGCGGTGGTCGATGTCGCTCTGGGCAAACAGGAAGTCCCCGCTCCAGAGCGCGGGGTACTTGCCCGTCACGCGGTGCACGTAGTCGGTCCACTTGGTGGGCTCGGCGGTGGGCTCCTTGTTGTGCTGGCCCGAAAGCGTCTGCTGGCCGGAAATCTGCTGCAAGTAGGGCAGCACCCGCGGGGCCTGGGCCGCGCAGCTGGCCAGTAGGGTCAGATGCAGAAAAAGAAGCGTAGTGCGAACAACAGAATGCATGAACTGAAAGATGAGAAAGGACCGGAGAATAGCAGAACCCGGCGGGGAAAGTCGAAAAAAAGTTGGGCGCGGCCCCCCGGCCCCGCCCAACCGAAAACTAGATTTTCTGGAGGGTGTACCAGGTGGTTTTGGCCCCGCCCAGCTCCATCTTGTTGCCCTCGCCGTTCCAGTCGATGTCGTAGGGCTGCACGTTGAAGGGCATTTTCATCACGGACTTGTCGAAACTGAATTCCAGCGTGGCCGTTTTGGTCTGGCCGGCCTGCCCGGGGTTGAAGGTGATGGTGTTGTCGGTGAAGTCCCGCACCCAGGTGCCCTGGCCCTTGGGCAAGCGCCGGAACTTGTAGCTGTAGTCGGTGCCCTTGAAGTTGAAGTCGGCGTACGCGTTGTCGGGGCCGGCCTTATGGTCGTAGGTGCCTTCCAGCTTGCCGTCGGGCTGCACGCCGGTTACCTTGAACTCGATGGTGTTGTCGTTTTCCTTGCTGGCATCGGCAATGTTGTCGGCCACTTTCTTGGTGCCGCTCCAGCCCCAGCTTTCCCCTTCGCCAATGAAGTACTGGAACTGCAGGTTAGTCACCTTCCACGTCCCGTCCATGTCCGACTCGTACTCCTTGATCTGCACCTTCCACTCCCGGGCCTGGCCGGTTTCGGAGGTCACGGAGTAGGTTCGGATGCCATTGCTGGCCGCAAAGTTGGTAGCCACCCCGGAGGCAGGGTCTACTTTGGCTTTGTAGGAGGTTTCGATGCGGGGAACCACGCTGGAAAGGTCGGTGCCCTTCACCACGTACACCGTCACGGTGCCCTCGGTGGGCGTGCGGGTAATTTCAGCCACCCCGATCTGGCCTTTGTCCAGGGTGAAGTTGGTGATGGCGCGCTCGTTGCTTTCCACGCCTTCAAAGGGGTCCTGGGTGCAGCTGTTCAGCAGCAGCAGGCCCGGCAGCAAACCGGCCCAGAGCCGGAAATTTACGGATATATGCATGGTGGAGGGTGATTAGAGGTTGGGATTCAGGTCCGTTTCCCGGGTCGGAATCGGGTAGAAGTAGGCGTTGCCGGGCTGGATGGTTTTGCCGTACTGCTGCACCAGCACCTGCTCCATCTGGTGGGTGCGGCGCAGGTCGAACAGGCGGTTGCCCTCAAAGGCCAGCTCCCAGGCCCGCTCCTGCAGCACGGCGGCGCGGAAGGCCGCCGGGCTCAGCCCCTCGGTTAGGTTGGGCAGGCCCGCCCGCTGGCGGATCTGGTTGATGGCGGCGTAGCCCTCGGCCGTGGGGCCGCTGGCCTCGGCAAAGAGCAGCACCACGTCGGAGTAGCGCAGCACCGGCGTGTTGGCGCTGGTTTGCTCGCCCACCTGCTTGGGGTCAAGGTATTTGCGGGTGAACGGGCGGCTGTAGCCGGTGATGCTGAGCGTGGTTTCCTTTTTGCCGATGTAGACTTTGGAGGGAATCAGCTCGGTTTTGCGCTTGTCGGTGTCGGCGAAGCTGTTGTAGATGGCCGGCTCCGTCACGAAATGGTTGTAGCCCGAGCGGACGCTGGTGCTGTCGTTGAGCTTGAACACGGCCCCGTCGATGTAGGGAATGAACATCAGCGGCAGCTTGGAGAAGTTGCCCTCCGAGAGGCCCGAGCGGTCCGTAGCCACGGCGAAGATGTGCTCGGGGCCGTTCTTCTTGTCCACGTCAAAAATGGCTTTCAGGTCCGGGTCGAGGCCGTAGCCGGCCCCGCCGCTGAGCACGTTGCCGGCGTAGGTTTTGGCCTGGGTGTACAGGGCGTCGGCATTGCCCACGAACTCGTAGCCGGGGGAGCTGGTGCTTTTGCCCGAGGCCTGGGTGAGGTACACCTTGGCCAGCAAGCCCCAGGCAGCCACTTTGTTGGCCCGCCCGTCGCGGCGGGTGGCGTCCATCAGCTCACTGGCTTTCTTGAGGTCGGCCTCAATCAGCGCGTAGATGTCCTGCAGGCTGGCTTTGGGGGAGTTGGCCTGGTCGAGGGACGTGACGGGCTCCGTTTTCAGGGGCACCTCGCCGAACAGTCGCACCAGGTTGAAGTAGTGCAGGGCGCGCAGGAAGTAAGCCTCGCCCACGATCTGGTTGCGGTTGGCCTCGCTCATGGCCGCAATGCCGGGCACGTTGGCAATGACGGCGTTGGCGCGGTTGGCCCCGATGTAGGCGTAGCGCCAGGCCGTGGTCAGCTCGGGGTTGTCGGCGCGCACGGCCAGCTTGTCGAACTCGAAGTTGCTGGCGCCGGCGTCGGGCTTAAGGGTGATGTTTTCGGTGGGCAGCTCCGTGACCAGGATGAAGTTGCGGGAGTAGTACTCAATTTCCGGCAGGATGGAGTAGGCGTAAATCAGCGCCGCGTTGGCGTCGGCCTCCGTCTTGTAGAAGTTGTCGGTGGAGTTGAAGCCGTAGGGCTCTTCCTGCAGGGAGCAGGCCGTGAGCAAAGCCAGCGCCCCGGCCAGGCAAAGTTGTTGGGGGAGTTTCATGGGGAAGGCAGTTGCGAAACTTAGATACCAAGGTTTACACCCAGCGAGAAGGCGCGGGGGCGCGGGTAAGAGCCCCACTGCTGGCCGTTGGCGGGCACTTCCGGGTCGAAGCCGGTGTGGTACTTGGTGAAGTTGTAGAGGTTGTTGCCCGAGAAGTAGATGCGCAGACTTTCAATGCCCTTCACGAAGTTGGACTTGAAGTTGTAGCCCAGCGTCACGTTCTGCACGCGCAGGAACGAGCCTTTGGTCACAAACCAGTCGGAGCCGTAGTAGGCGCGGTTGGCGTTTACGCTGGGGTACTCGTTGGTGGGGTTGTCGGGCGTCCAGCGCTGGAGCTGGGCGCTGGGTGAGAACTTGCGGAAGTCGAACACGTCGTTGCCCTGCACGCCGTAGAGCTGGGCCGAGAGGTCGAAGCCGTGGCTGCTCACGCTGGTGTTGAGGCTGTAGAGGAACTTGGGGTTGGGGTCGCCGATGATGGTGCGGTCCTTGTCGTCCACCACGCCGTCGCTGTTCAAATCCACGTACTTGATTTCGCCGGGCTTGGCCATGTCGCCCGTCAGGCCGGCGGCCTGGCCTTCCTCCACCGTCTGAATGATGCCGTCGGTTTTGTAGCCGTAGAAGACGTTGATGGGCTCGTTCACGATGAAGGCGTTGAGCGGGGCGCGCAGCATCTCAATGCTGCTGCCGTTCCACACAAAGTTGTCTTCGCCCATGCTCAGGAGCTTGTTGCGGTTGAGGGTGAAGTTGCCGCCCACGCTCCACTGCACCGGCCCTTCCAGGATGTTGGTGCTCATGCCCAGCTCAAACCCCTTGTTTTCAATTTCCCCGTCGTTGATCCACAGCCGGTCGTAGCCGGAGGACGGGGTGATGTAAGTTTGCCGCAGCAGGTCGCTGGTGCGCTTGTAGTAGTAGTCGGCGCTCAGCGTCAGGCGCTGGTTGAACAAGGCCAGGTCGAGGCCGGCGTTCAGCTGAGACGTGGTTTCCCAGCGCAGGTCGGGGTTGGGCACGCCCTCCCAGATCTTGTTGTAGCCGTCGTAGCCGAAGGTGCCGGGCCCGAAGCCGGTCTGGAACTCCCCGCCGGTGAAGTAGCGGCCCGAGCCCAGGCGGTCCAGCGTCTGGTAGGGGCTGATGCCCTGGTTGCCGGTCAGGCCGTAGCTCAGGCGCAGCTTGGCTTCCGTCACGGCGGACACGTCGCGCAGGAAGCCTTCTTCGTGCAGCTTCCAGCCCAGGGCCGCCGACGGGAAAAACGCCCACTTGTTGTTGGCTCCGAACTTGGACGAGCCGTCAGCCCGGCCGGTGAAGGTCAGCAGGTACCGGTCGAGCAGGGAGTAGTTCACCCGCCCGATAAAGGAGTTCAGCAGGGATTTGGTCTGGCCATTGGTGGCAAACTGGGTTTTGGCCGTGTTCAGGCTCTCGTTGCGTAGGGCATCGTTGATAAACCCGCGGCCCTCAAGCCGGGACGTGCGCACCGTGAAGTTTTGCGTAGTGTAGCCGGCTACAATATTTAAATTGTGCACGGTGCCAATATTTTTATTGAACGTGAAATAATTCTCATTCAATAATTCATTGCCATTGTAGTTATCAATTACGCCGTAACCATTAAATAAATAGCCGGTGCCGGTAATATCCCGGGGCTCGTACACGTCGCCCACCGAGTTGCCGTATTTATCACTTACCTGGGTGCGGAAATTCAGCCAGCTGGCAATATCCCAGCTCACGAACAGCGTGCCGAGCACATCAATGGTTTTGCTTTTATTCAGTACCTCATTGGCGTAGGCAATGGGGTTGCCAAAATCCCGCGGGCCAATCTTAAAGTAGGTACCGTCGGCGTTGTAAATCGGGAATACCGGGGAGCGGTCAGCCGACAAGCCCCCGCCGTTGCGCTGGGTGTGGGTCAGAATCAGGTTCACGCCGGTCGTCACATTGTCGAGCAGCTTCTGCTCCAGGTTCAGGCGGCCGTTGTACCGGTCGTAGTAGTTCTTGATGGCCAGGCCTTCTTCCCGGTAGTAGTTGCCGGACACCGAGAACTTGGTTTGCTCGTTGCCGCCGCTGCCCGTGAGCGTGTAGCTCTGGGAGAAGGGGTTGCGGTACACCTCATCGGGCCAGTAGGTGCGGGTCGGCCACTTGGGCTTGTTGGGGTCCTCGCCGCGCAGCTCGGCCACCGAGGGGTAGTAGGTGCCCAGGTAGTCCTGGCCGGTGAACAGGGGCGTGAGGCCCGCGTTCTGCCGCGCTTCGTTGTCGATAACGGCCACGTCCACCGGGTCCGACCACACGTCCAGCTTGCTGGGCAAGGTGGAAATGGTGTTCAGGGTGCTAAGGTTGATGCGGGTTTTGCCGGCCTTGCCTTTTCTGGTGGTCACCAGAATCACGCCGTTGGCGCCGCGGGAGCCGTAGATGGCCGCCGCCGAGGCATCTTTCAGCACCTCAATGCTTTCGATGTCATCGGGGTTGATTTGCTTGAGGTTGCCGGCCTCACCCCATGGGTAGCCGTCCACCACCAGCAGCGGGCTATTGGAGCCGTTGATGGAGCTGGCCCCGCGGATGCGTACCGTAGCGCCTGCGCCGGGCTCCCCGGACGGCACCACCACCTGCACGCCCGCAATCTTGCCCTGCAGCAGCTGGTCCACGGACGAGGCCGGGGTTTTGTTCAGGTCGCTGCCTTTCAGGGAAGCTACCGAGCCGGTTACGTCGCTCTTGGCTACAGTGCCGTAGCCAATGACCACAGCCTCATTCAGCAGATTGGCGTTTTCCAGCAGCGCCGCATCGGCCACGGCCAGGTTCTGGCCGGCTACTACCGTTATGGCCATTTTCAGGGTGTTGAACCCCACAAAGGAAATCACCAGGTTGTGGCTCCCGGCGGGCACATTCTGCACCGTGTAGGTACCATCGGCATTGGTAGAGCTACCGAGCGAGGTGCCCTCCACAAGGACCGTGGCACCCGGTATCCCCGCCTGCTTCTCGTCCAGCACGCGGCCGCTCACCGAGCCAGTCTGGGCGTAGGCCGTACCAACAGTCGCGGTACACGCCAGCACCAGCAGCAAGAGCAGCTTGCCGGCCAAGGCGCGGCACCCAAGCCCGGCGCCGGCTGGCCAAGAAATCCATTGCAGCCGCGGTTGCGGGCTGCGGTGTGGGAAAGGGTAGTGTTGTCGCATATGCGTAGGATCAGGTGTTTTTAAAAAGAAGTGGGATTTACTTCAGGCAGAAAAAATATCATCATCTAGGGTATAGTATTAACTGCGGCAAAAGCTGATACTTTATTTATTGGCTTATCTAATCCTTGGTTATAAATAATACTCAAATTTATCAGCCTGTTAACCAAGTAAATAATACTTTTTATCAATTAATTATCACAATAAAATAATTGCCGTTCATAAACCACTTTTCTCTTATAGTAGCGAGCTAAGACGATTTTAAATTCACTCAATCGATTCCTGGTAGTCCGCACACGATTGCACTAAGCGGGCACTGATTCCTTTAGCAGGTGCAGCCGGGCCGCTTCCTTTTTGCAGCGCTCAATGACTTCCAGACAGGCCCGCATATTGTGGTAAGGGCACTTCCAGAAGCCGACCTTGTCCTGGTGCGTCATAGGCTGATAGTCGGCCTCTACGCCCCAGTGCCACTCCCCCTGGGCATAGTCCAGCAGGTGCTGCTGGGCAAAAAGCCAGGCCCGGCGCGAGTGGCGCAGCATCAGCTCGTCCTGGCTCAGTTCATAGGCATTTAGAAATCCCACCATCGCCTCGGCACTCACCCACCACTCGCGGTGCAGATCTAGGTGGCCGGTGCGCCGGTTCAGCTCGTGGGGCAGGCTGCCGTCGGGCAGCAGGGCCGCCGCCGTGGCCTGGGTCAGGAGCCGGCCCGCCGCGTTTATCGGCGTCAATAGGTCCTCATCGCCCAGCACCTCGGCGGCCTCGCGCAGCAGCCAGGCGGCCTCAATGTCGTGCCCGTAGGATTCCAGCTCGGCTACGGGGTGCCAGTCGGCGGTGAAAAACAGGCGCAGGTGCCCGGTTTCCATGTCTACGATGTGGCGCAGAAACGTGGAAAGCAGGCCGCGCAGCTGCGCGCCCAGCCCGGCGTCCGGCCAAACGCGGTACAGGTTGGCGTAGGCTTCCAGCACATGTAGGTGGGTATTCATGGTTTTGGGCGCTTGCAGGTCCTTCTCACTTAGGCGCATATCGGCCAGCGGCTCGCCCCGGCGGCCAAAGGCCTCGAAGTAGCCGCCGTGCCCGGGGTCGAAGCTGTGCTGCTCAATCCAGCGAAACAGCTCCTGGCTTACCTGCAGGGCCAGCGGGCACTGCGTGGCGCGGTGGTATTCGCTGAGCCCGTAGATGGCAAAGGCCAGGGCGTAGATCTGCTTGCGCGTGTCCAGGGGCTGGCCCTGGGCATCGAGCAACCAGTAGATGCCGCCGTACTCGTGGTCGAGGAAATGGGCCAACAGGTAATCTAGGGCCCGGGCGGCCGCGGCGCGGTGCTGTTCCTGCCCGGTATGCCGGTACACGGCCGAAAACGACCACAGGATGCGGGCCTGCAGAATACCCCCCGACCAGCTGTGGCATCTACTTCACCATTGCTGTGCATGCGGCCAATGAAGTTCCCGGCGGGGTTTACCGCCTTGGTCAGCCAGAAATCCGTGAGGCGCGCCAGCTCAGCTTCGGCTTCCTGCTGGTAGGCAGCCAGCTGCTGCAAGCGTACCTGGAGGGTGTGCGGGCTCATACCGTTACGCCGTTATAATGCGGGGTGGCTGTACGCGGAGCGCGGTTCAGGTACGCCTGGTTCTGGTCGATGAGGTTGTTGATCTGGCGGACCGAGGCGGCGGAGCTAAACTCATCGGCGGGCGTGTGCAGGGCGTAGTCCACGAGCTGCTCCACGGTGGTGGTGGCTACGTGGGTGCGGGTGTCGGAGGAGGCGTAGTAAATGAACACGGTGCCGTCCTCGTCCAGAATCCAGCCGTTGCTGAACACCACGTTGGACACGTCGCCTACCCGTTCCTCGCCTTCCGGGGCAATGAAGTAGCCGCCCGGCTTGTGCAGCACCTTGGCCGGCTCCTGCAGGTCGGTCAAAAACACGTACAGCACGTAACGCAGGCCGGCCGCCGTGTTGCGCACGCCGTGAGCCAGGTGCAGCCAGCCCTGGGCTGTCTTGATGGGTGCGGGGCCCTGGCCGTTTTTCGCCTCGTACACTGTGTGGTACTGCTTGCCGTCCACAATCCACTCCTGGTCGACCACCGCGTTTTCCATTGAATCGGTCAGCCCGAAGCCGATGCCGCCGCCGGCGCCCGCCTCAATAAAGCTGTCCTGGGGCCGGGTGTAGAGGGCGTACTTGCCTTGCACAAACTCGGGGTGCAGCACCACATTGCGCTGCTGAGGCGAGGGCGTGCGCAGGTCCGGCAGCCGCTCCCAGGAAACCAGGTCGCGGGTGCGGGCAATGCCGCACTGGGCCACGGCCGCCGATTCGTCGCCGGGACGGGCGGCGGGGTCTTTGCGCTCGGTGCAGAACAGGCCGTAGATCCAGCCGTCCTCGTGCTGCACCACGCGCATGTCGTACACGTTGGTGTCGGGCTCCGCGGTTTTGGGCATGGTGATGGGCCGCTCCCGGAACACGAAGTTGTCAAGGCCGTTGGGGCTTTCGGCCACCGCAAAAAAGGATTTGCGGTCCAGCCCTTCCACCCGGGCCACCAGCAAGTATTTGCCTTCGTGCTTGATGGCGCCGGCGTTGAAGGCGGCATTAACGCCCAGCCGCTCCATCAGGTAGGGGTTGGTGCGGGGGTTGAAGTCGTAGCGCCAGCTCAGCGGTACGTGGGCGGCCGTGAGCACCGGGTGCTGGTAGCGGGTAAAGATGCCGTTGCCCAGGGGCTGTGGCTTGTTGGGGCGGGAAAGCAGCGACGACTGGTGGTTTTCCAGCGCGTGGAGGCGTTGTTGAAATAAGTTTTCCATCAGAAAACGACTGGGTGAAGCGAGTCTTATTGCTTGGTAATCTTGAGAGTATGCACCCGCTGGGCGCTCTGCACGCGCAGCAAATACAGGCCGGCGCGCAGGCTGGCCAGCGGCAACCGGCGGGTGCTGCCGGAGCCGGCGAAGGTGGCCACTGTCTGGCCCGTGCTGGTGAGCAGGGTGAGCTGGGTAGCGGCCGGCCAGGCGGCGCCCAGCGCTACCGTGAGCTGGTCGGTGGCCGGGTTGGGGTAGGCCTGCACGCGCAGGGCGGGGTCGGTGGCTTCGGCCGCGGCGGTGGCCACGCTGCCGTACACGGCCAGCTCCCGGATGGAGAAGCCGTAGGCCGTGCCCCGCGCCGTGCCGCGCAGCTTCAGGTAGCGGGCCGAGGCGTTCAGGTCCGTGTACTCGTTGAACAGGCTGGTATTGCCGGCTACTTTGCGCAGCGAGGTCCAGGTGGTTTGGTCGGTGGAAGCCAGCAGCTCGAAGTCCTTGCCCAGGGCCGTTTCCCACAGGATGGTGAGGTAACTGAGCAGGTAAGTGGCCCCGAGGTCCACGACCAGCTCCTGCGGGTCGGCGTAGAAGGAGCTCCAGCGGGTGGTCGGGTCGCCATCCACGGCAAAGCGGGCCTCATTCGGGGCCTCGGTGGAGGACACCGTGACCGGGCGCTGGTAGGCCAGATTGCCCGCGTTGGGGGTAGCAGCATTCCAGCCGGGCATTTCTTCCCGCGTCAGCACGTTAGCGGCGGAGTACAGGGCCTGGAGCTGGGCGGGGGAATTCTGGGAGAACACCAGCTCCGACCAGCCCATGAAATAGGTCCACTTAGGCTGGGCCAGCAGCTGGGCGGCCGTGGGCAGCTGGCCCAGCTCGCCGATGGCAATGGGCTTGCCGGCCGCCACGGCCAGCATGGCCTCGTACTTGGCCGCGGTCAGCCCGTCCCCGTTGTAGAAGTCCAGCGAAGCCACGTCGAAGTAGTCGGCGCCGGGGCTGTAGTCGGTTACGTCGGCGGGCAGGGTCGGGAAGTCCTGGATGTTCCACACCCACACGATGTTCGACAGGCCCTTCGTGTTGCGCAGGTAGTCGTGGGTTATCTGGTAGAGCTTGCGGGAGCCGTTGGCCCCGGGCCGGCCGCCCCACCAGAAGGCGCTTTGGTTGGTTTCGTGCAGGGGGCGGAAAGCCACTTCCACGCCTCTGCTTTTCAGGTACTGAAAGTAGGGCACCAGCTCATCAAGCCAGGTTTTCCAGCGGGTGTTCAGCACGGTGCCTTCGGTGACCAGGGCCGTCCAGTCGGCATCGGACATGGTGCTGGTCACGCCGCCCGAAAACTGGCAGGGCGACACGTTCTGGGCGGGGTTGCAGGCGTGCCAGGTCAAGGTAACCAAAGCCCCCTGCTGCCACTGCTTTTCCGCTTCCAGAATCATCTGCCACCGGTTGTTGTACTCCTGGAACAGGAAGTCCCCACCCCAGAGGCCGGCATATTTGCCGGTGGCAAACTGCAACTTGTCGGTGTAGAACGTGGGCTCATTCAGCGGCTCCTTGTTATGGATGCCGCCGATGGTTTTCTTGCCGGATATGCTGTACAGGTAGTTGAGCGACTTGAGCGGCGTTTGGGCCGCGGCACTCCCGGCGGCCAGCAGCAACAGCGCCGCCAGCCACTGCCGGGCTGGGCGGACAGTAGAAAAAAATGTAGAAAAAGCAGGCATGGGATGGGAGTTCAGAAAAGCGGGCAGAGTAGCAACCGGCTGATACTATTTTGCAGCTCCCCGCGCGGGGGGAGCTGCAAAACGGGCTGAAAAACGTTTGCGGCAGGCAGCAGTAATTTCCCCTTACCCTTGTGCTGCCGGGGCAAACGCCATAATCAAAGATACCTGGTGCCCGCCCCGCCGGTGTAATGAATTCTTAGCGTTGTCTGGTAGAAAATTAACCCGTCGAAACCCGTCACTTAGTAGTCCGACAGGCGGTTCCACCAGGTCTTTTTCAAAATCACCACTACCACGGCCAGGATGGCCAGCGCCACGAGCATCGGCACCTTCTGGGAAAGCAGCAGGTACATGGGCAGGATGGTGAGGCAGAGCTGCGCGATAATGCCCAGCACCACGTTGAACATGTTCAGCCGGAAATTGCGGTTGGGCTGGAACGCGAGGTCTTCGGCTACCACCAGGGCGTTGATCGGGCCCCAGAAGCCCCAGGGCCGCACGTTGC
>NZ_JAJONE010000006.1 GCF_024700075.1 Hymenobacter sp. J193 | reverse complement strand
GAACAGCAAACCAGCCTGGACCCGCGCGAAATCATGACCGACACGCACGGGCTCTTAGCGAGCTGGTGTTCGCCTGCTTACCCTACTGGGCTACTGCTTGAAGCCCCCGCCTGGCGGGATCTGGCCGACCAAAGGCTTTGGCGGTTGTTGAAAGAGGACGACTACGATCCCCTCAACGAGTTGGGTCGCCACCTCGTCAACGCCCGGCTGATCTACGACCACTGGGACGACATGTTCCGCTTGGCCGGCTCGCTCAACCGGCAGCAGTCAAAGCAACAGCCGTCATGCGCACGCTGCAACGGGCGGTGCCCTCTCGCCCGGACGGGCCGTCGCGGAGCTGGGTCGTGGTGGAGAAAAAAAAACGCTGTACCTGGCGTACGTGCAGGACGAGGCCTACCGCCGGCGCATCCTGGTGCAGCTCAATCGAAGTGAGGGGCGGCACGTCAGCCCGGGCCGCCTTCCACGGCAAGAAGGGCGAACTGCTTTTAGCTACCGCGAGGGCATGGAAGACCAGCTGGGCGCCCTGGCTCTGGTCACAACGCCCTGCGCCGGAACGCCTGCACCTGCAATAAGCCTTGAAGTGAGCACCAGGCCACGGAAGGAGCCCCAGAACCGGGCGACGTGGCCCGGCTCTCGCCCTTGCTGCACGAGCACATCAACATGCTGGGTCGCTACGATTTTACCCTGCCCGAACGCGTGGCAGCCGGTGAGCTGCGGCCGCTCCGCAACCTGGCCAACTGGCAGGAACAGCTGGTTGAATTTCCCTAACGTTGTTTTCCGTTCCTACTATTATTGTGCGACCCCGTATCCGGCGGCAACGGGCACTACCCGGTCCCAACGCGCCGACCTCCGATGTCAGCTCCGGGGGCGCTCCCTGCCCGTCAGCCCTGGCGGCTGGGGTTGGCCGAAGGGGCCGCTGGGTAATCTTCGGTTTGTTCGAGCAGGTGCATGGCTCGTACGAGTGGGTCCCACTCAGGGCCACGGAACAGCAGCCGGAACCAGCGCCGGTGACGGTTTTGGTAGCGCACGTTGACGAACAGCCAGCCGGCGGCCAGGGTGAACAGCAGCGTGGTGCCCAGCAGCAGCGCCAGTTGCCAGGGGCAGCCGCCCGTAGCAGCCCCTCGGTCCAGAAGAACGTCGTCCAGGCGGGCAGCTGCAGAAAGCCCAGGCGCACCACCCACAGCGTGGAGGCTTGCAGTCGGGCCACCCGCCGCTGCGCCGTCACCACCGACTGCCCCGCGTCGACGCACTGCACCAGCACCAGCTGGTACAGATAGAGGCCCACCATCAGCTTGGTCAGCAGCACCTGCACGGCGGCTGATGTCAGGAAAAATGGGCTGGCGACTGCCCAGACGCGGTAGAGCAGCAGGTCAACGGCGGCCACCCAGACCAGGCCCAGCAGCACGCCCACCAGCTTGGCCGGTCGCAGCGGCCCCAGCACGCGGGCCAGGGGCGGCAGGACCGCTGCCGACGGGGGCAGGGCGGGCAGCGGAGCATCGGCAGCGGCCTGAGTTTGCTGCCAGAGGTGTTGAAAATCGTCGTTTTGCATGGTCGTCAGGCGGGTTGGCGCGCGAAGCGTTGGCGCAGGTGCTCTTTGATTCGGCTCACTTTGGTGGCCACGTTGCTCACCGAAATGCCCAGGATGTCGGCAATATCGGCGTGGCTCTTGCTTTCCAGGTACAGCAGCATCAGCGCCTTGTCCAGCTCGCGCAACTCGTCGATGAACTGCTCCAGCTGGCGCAGCTGCTGCTCCCGCTCGGGGGCCTCCGCCTCGGAGGGCTGCGGCAACTCGGCGGGCAGGGGGGCGCGGGCGGCGCGGCGGGCGGCGTGCTGACGGTAGAACGAGATGGCCGTGTTCAGCGCCACCCGGTACACCCAGGTGGAGGCGGCCGCTTGGGCCGGGTTGTAGCGCGGCAGCGCCTGCCACAGCCGCAGCAGCATTTCCTGCAATAAGTCCTGCCGGTCGTCTTCGTCCCGGCAGTAGGCGCGGGCTACTTTGTGCAAGATGCCGCGGTGCTGCGCCAGCCAGGCCGGGAACTGCTGCGGAGTGGGGGCGGCGGTCATGGGCTACAGGCGGGCAAACCACTCCCGGACCACCTGGAACGTGCGGGCCTCGCGGCAAAGGCCGTTGTGGCTGGCCCCGGCCACCACTTCCACCTGTCCGCGGCTGTGGGCCTGCACGGCCCGGTGCTGGGCCTCGGCGGCAAACACCTCGTCCTGCCCGCCCACCAGCACCAGCAGGGGCCCGGTCACGGCCCGCAGGCCGGCGGCGTAGTGCTCGGGGGCCATGCTGGCGTTGGCGCGGTACGAATAGTGCCGCAGCGGCGCGGCGGGCGGTACATTCAGGAAGAGCACGGGCAGGCTATCGTGCTGGTGCAACTGCACGCTGTTCAGCATTTTCAGCCCAATGATACGCCCGATATGTACGTGCATCAAATCGGGGCCGCTGGCGTTGGCGCTGTCGGGGCCAGCCGGCGGGAGCGCGGCGGCCAAGGCCGGCGAGTCGTGGCCCAGCAGCGGGGCCAGCAGCAGCAGGCCGTCTACCCGGGGGCTGGCCTGCTGCCCGTAGAGCAGGGCAATGCCCCCGCCCATGCTGTGCCCGGCCAGCACGAGCTTGCCCCGGGGCTTGTCGCGCCGGAGGGCCGCCGCCACGTCGGCTACGTCATCGGCGTACTGCCCGATGTAGTCCACATCGCCGGCCCGGCCGGCCGAGCGGCCATGCCCGCGCAGGTCGAGGGCGTACACTTCGGCACCGGTCGCTTGCTGCAGTCGGCCGGCGGCCTCGTGCAGCGCGGCACCACTGGCCCCCACGCCGTGCAGCAACAGGATGGTATGGGGAGAGCGGCGGCCGTACCGGGCGGTGTGCAGACGCCCCCCCGTCGCGGGCCTTGAAGTAGCGGTGCCGCAGTGGGTGGGTGTTGTTAAACAAATAGGGTAAAACCTCCGAGTCCATGGCTAAAAGGGGTTCTTCTTCCCAAAGGGCGGATTTACACGCTAAGCACTTTTTAGCTTCTGGGCGTAATTGTAGACGGTGCCATAGGCCAGGTCTAACTGCTTGATGACTTGATTCATAGATAAGCCATTGCGCAGAAGCTGCGCAATGGCCTCCTGCTTAGACTGGGCCAGTGGCGGCCGGGCCACATGCTTGCCCTGGGCTTTGGCCCGGGCCATGCCGGCGCGCACGCGCTGGCTGATGAGCGTGCTCTCAAACAGGGCCAGCGAAGCCATGACGTGGAACACCAACTCGCCCGTGGGCGTGGTGGTGTCGATATTTTCCTGGTAGGAGACGAAGTCCACCCCTAGGCTCTGGAATTCCTTCGGCGCGTTGACCAGCGCCTGGGTCGAGCGGGCAAAGCGGTCGTAGCGCCGGACCAGCACCGCGTCGAGCTACCGGTTCTTGGCCGCCGCCATCATCCGTTTGTACTGAGTTCATTCCTCGCTGGTACCCGAGGCCTAGTCCACGTATTCATCGACAACGGCAAAGCCGCGGCGCTGGGCGTACTCGCGCAGGGGGCGCAGCTGCGTCTCCGGGGCCTGCCCTTTGTCGAGGGTGGAGACGCGGGCATAGAGCGCCACGCGGGTGGGCTGGTCGGTCGGGTTGGCGGGCATCGGAGGTTATCAAAAAGGAGTTCCTTGTTGATAGGCAGCACGCACCCGCTCTACAGCGTAGAATCAGTCTTTCTCAGGCAGTACTATAACCCTCTTTGATAACCGGGCTTAGCGTGTAAATCCGCCCTTTTGGCAAAAGAACCCCTTACAGAATTCTCAAGGCAGCTCAGCAACTACGTATAATAGTTACTGAGCCTAGATGAACGGCCTGCTCATGTTCTTTTCTAGCCTGGCTCGAAGCCTCAAGCCCTTCACGTTTTGCATCGTGCCGAGTTCTGCAACAGCCACTGCACCATTCGGGGCCAGTTAAACCATGATACACGAGCTCACATACTGGTTTGAAGCGGCCATGGTCTTTTTGTCCAGCCACTAGTTGCGTCCGTCCATGTTAATCCTTTCAGAGAGGCAGCACCTTTGTTATATCAATTTACCTAACCCCAACTTCCATGAAGAATGTAGGATTGCTGGTCCGGCTCGAAGCGAAGCCCGGTAAAGAGCAGGCAGTACTCGATTTTTTGACGGGCGCTCTGCCCCTGGCTCAGCAAGAGCCGGCTACCATAACCTGGTATGCTATTCAGCTGGCGCCGGCCACCTTCGGTATCTTTGATACCTTTCCGGATGAAGCAGGCCGGCAGGCGCATCTGAACGGCCCTATTGCCGCTGCGTTGATGGCCCATGCGGCCGACTTGCTGGCCGTGCCGCCTGTCATTGAACAAGTAGCTATCTTGGCTGCCAAATAATTACCAGCCCCTAAAGCGACCTATGCCTGGGCATAGGTCGCTTTAGGGGGCTGGCGGGCAGTTAGTCCGGTTGGCTAGCTGCTATTCTTCTCACGCGATGGCGATTGACTGTCTCCTGCTAACTCATCCGCACACGGGTGAATTAGCGTTTCGAAGCTACTCCTTTAGCGACGACACCCCGTTTAATTACTTACAACGCAATAATTATTACTCCCTCATTCTGCTTACGCAGGGCAGCGGCGAGCTACGCGCCAACTTTGCCACCTACCTGTTTGCTGGCAGTACGCTGTGTTGTTTTGGCCCTTACCAACCTTACACTATCCAAGCCAGCACCGCTGTAGCGGGCCTGGTCCTGGATTTTCATGCCGACTTTTTCTGCATCTACCGGCATCAGCAGGAGGTAGCTAGCAATGGCATCTTGTTCAACACAATTTTTGAGCCGCCCTTCTTCCCGGTTACAACAGAGGCGGTGCGTGAATTTGCCGCCCTGGCAGCTGTGATGCAAGAGGAAGTACGGCGTCAAGAGGTAGCACAACAAGAGTCCATCGTATTATATCTGAAGCTCTTTTTGCTGAAAGCTATCCGAATTCGTACTGCACAGCCCGCGTTAGGCACCGAGCAGAACCCGTCTGGCCGGGAGCCCTGGCTTCTGCAGCAACTTCAAGATGCCATCAATACGCACTACCGCCACCTGCACACGGCCGGGGAGTATGCCGACCTGTTACGAGTTCCCGCCCGAAGCCTAACGCGCCTAGTCAAGTCCCATTATCAGAAGACGCTCAGCCAACTCATCACGGAGCGAATCATTATGGAGGCCAAGCGCGAACTGTACCTAACCAGTCAATCCGTCAAGGCTATCGCCTTCGCGCTGGGCTTCGGGGATGAATACTATTTCAGCCGCTTCTTCAAGAAAAATACGGCCGTATCGCCGCAGTTTTTTCGTGAATCAGTTGGGTTCGCAAAAGCAGAAGAAAGCTAGCGCTGTTGAGCTGCTAGCGTTTGGCTGGAGAAATCGTTTTTCTCAACCAGACCGCAGGCTTTCTTCTATAGGCTGCTGGCTCCCAAAGAGACCCCATACGGCGCATAGTATATAAAAAATTATAATTATATAGGTAATTTAGGTGGTGTTAAACAAATAGGGTAAAACCTCCGAGTCGTCCGGTTAGGGGGCGGCATTTCGGCTCGGTTACCGCTGCAGTTTGGCCAGGTAGTTTTTCAGGGAGAGGTACTTGCCGTACTTCAGGTGCACGTCCACGATGGTGGTGAGCGGTACGCCCAGCGCGTGCAGGTGCAGAATCCGCTCGCGGTCGGCGTCGTACATGGAGGGCTGCACCACACCCTTGGGCTTGCCCAGCACGATGCCCTGCTCGCGCCGCGCCCGCAAGCCTTCCTTCGTGCGCTCGGAAACGAAGTCCCGCTCCAGCTCGGCCAGCATGGCGAAAATGGTGAGCAGGATTTTGTGGGTCATGTCGCGGTGATTCTGCGGGTCCAGGTCCAGGCCCTGCTTGACCAGAATCAGCCGGCACCGCTTCTGGTGAATCAACTCTTCAATCAGGCCCAGCACTTCGCGCAGCGAGCGGCCCAGCCGGGAGAGCTCGGAGACGATGACCGTATCGCCGGCAGCAACCTTGGCCAGCAGCTCGGGCAGGCGGCGCTGCCCGGCGGTGCGGCGGGAAGACATTTCTACTTCAATCCACTCGTCGAGGGTCCAGCGGTGCTCGACCAGATAGCGGGCGATGAGGCTCTTCTGGCTCTCGGCCGATTGGGCGCTCGTGGAGACGCGGACGTAGCCAAATAGCATGGGCAAAACGGGCAGGTTAGCGATAAGGTAAATGCGCTTCGTAAAGGTACCGGTTTTCGATACCTTTACATGGACGTTAACGCTATCATTGGTGGGTAGAAATAACGGTCGTTTACACCATCGCCTTTTGGGTAGCTTATGGCCACGCACCTGCGGATTCACCTGGGCAAGGAACGTGAGCTCTACGAGCAGCCCCCGCTGGTACCAGCGGCCGAGCAGGCGCGGGTCTTTGCCGTCCCGGATTGGGCGGATGTTCACTTGGCCCGGATGCTGGCGCCGGGCAACCGCGTCGGGTTTGTCTTGCAGCTGGGCTACTTCCAGATTAGCCAGCGCTTCTACGTGGCCACCCGCTACCACGCGGCCGATGTGGCGTACGTGGCCCAGCAGCTGGGCCTGGGGCCCGCCGACTTTGACCCGCTTCGCTACGCCGATGCCCGCTATTATGCCCACCAGCAGCTCTTGTGCGAGCAACTGGGTATTGCGCGGTTCGAGGCGGCCGCGGCGGACCGGCTGTACCAGGAGGCGGTCCGCCTAAGCAGCCAGCACCTGAAGCCGGCGTCGGTCTTCGATTACCTGGTGCTGTTTCTGCACGAGCACCGGCTGGAGCTGCCCACCTACAACACGCTGGCCGACCTCATCACGCGGGCCCTGCTCGCGTTCGAGAAACGGCTGCTCCACCGCTTGCAGCAGCACCTGCAGCCCGGCGAGCAGCGCTTGCTGGACCGGCTGCTGGCCGCCGACGACCCCGACGCCCGCGAAGCGGAGGCGGACCGGCGCTACCCGCTCACCTTTCTCAAGCGCATTCGCCAGGGCCTGCGCCCCGGGGAAATCCGCGAACGGGTCACCCATTTCGCGTCCCTGCGGCAGCTCTTCGAGCAGCTGCAGCCGCTCTGGCAGCGCCTGCGCCTCTCGGACCAGGCCATCACCTACTACGCCGAGTACGTGCTGCGGGCCCAGGCCGCGCAACTCTACCGCCGTGACGAGCGGCGCTACCTCTACCTACTCAGCTTCGTGGTGCACCAGTACTACGAGTTGGATGATGCCCTGGTCGATACGTTGCTGCAAACGGTGACCAGCACGACCAATCAGTGCCGCGAGCAGGTCAAGGAGACGCTCTACCAGCAGCGCACCACCACCCAGCAACTGACGAGTCAGGTCACGGGCCGGGGCTACCGGCACCTGCAGGCCCTTACCCAGATTCGCGCCCTAGTTGATGCGCCCGACGTGGCCGCCGAGCAGAAACTGGCGCGCATCGACACCCTGCTACAGCGCCACCAGGTCACGGCCGCCCAGCTCAGCGAAGACCACCAGCAGTTGGAGCAGCTGCGCCTGGCCACCGAGCAGCAGGCGGGCGAGGCGCTGTTTCACGAGGCGCTGGCCGCTGCCTCGTTGCGCCTGCAGGCCAAGCTCGGGGCGTTGGTCAAAGCCTTGGTCGTGGACGAGGCGACCACCCGCGCCGACCTGTGGCGGGCCGTGCACTACTACCAGCAGCACGACGGGCACCTGGGCGCGCAGGTGCCGCTGGACTTTCTCTCGCTCACGCAACGGGCCTACGTCCTCGATGCGCAAGGTCGGTTACGCACCTCCCTTTATAAAGCCCTGCTGTTTATGGAGATGGCCACGGCCATCAAGTCCGGCCAACTCAACTTTACGTGCTGTTACCAGTACCGGGCGTTTGAGCACTACCTGCTGCCGGCCGCGCAGTGGGCCAAGCAGCACGAGGCCTTGCTGGAGCAGGCGGGGCTGAGTGCCTGGCGCGATTTTGCGACGGTGCAGGCCACGCTACACGCGCAACTGCAGGCCCAGTTTGCCGCCACGAACGCCCACCTGAGCGGGGCCGACAACCCGCACGCGCACCGCACCCCGGCCGGGCGCTACCGCCTCACGACGCCCCGGCTGCCGGCCGAGCAGCCGCGCCTGCCGGCCCACCTGTTTCCGCGCCACCGGGTCGTACCCTTGCGGGAGGTACTCACCAGCGTGGCCCGGCTGACGCAGTTTGACACGGCCTTCGGCTCGCTGCCCAGCAAACACGCCCGCACGCCACCGCCCTTGTCGCAGCTGCTAGCCGCCCTGGTCGGGTTGGGCTGCAACCTGGGCCTGCGCCGCTTGGCCCAAGTCGCGCCCCAGGTGGACGAAGCGGCCCTGCAGCGCCTGGCTAGCACGCATTTCTCGCTCGATAACCTGCGCCAGGCCAATGAACTGATTCTGAACTTTACCCGCCAGCTGCGCCTGCGCGAGGCCTTTCGGCGCTCCCCCGACGTGCTGCACAGCAGCAGCGACGGGCAGAAGTATGACCTGGCCGTGGACTCGCTCGGCGGCAGTGCCTCGTTCAAGTATTTCGGCAACCGCCGCGGCCTGACGGCCTACTCCTACGTGGACGAAACGCTGCTCGTCTTCGACTCGACCGTGTTCAGCGCCGCCGACCGCGAGGCCACGCACCTGCTGGAGGGGCTGCTGCGCCACGCCGTGCGGCCCACCGACGTGCACAGCACCGACACGCACGGCTACACCGAAGTCATCTTCGCCGTGACTCGCATGCTGGGCATCGCCTACGAGCCGCGCATCCGCCAGCTCACCAACCAGCAGCTCTACAGCTGGGAGCCGGTGGCCACGCACCGGCAACTGGGGCAGACCCTGCTGCCCGACGCGCGCCTCGACCCCGAGCGCATCGCCCGGCACTGGGACGAGGTCCTGCGCCTGGTCGTCACCCTGAAGCTGCGCCACAGCGAGGCCTCCCGCCTGTTCGGCCGCCTCAACTCCTACGCCCGCCAGCACCCGCTCTACCGGGCCCTGAAAGAGCTGGGCCGGCTGGTTAAAACCGAGTTCCTGCTGCGCTACGTTGACCAGGTGGAACTGCGCCAGCGCATCCAGAAGCAGCTCAACAAGGGCGAGAGCGCCCACCGGCTGGCCCACGCCGTCTGGCACGGCCGCAACCAGGAGTTTCACGCCGCCACCCGCTCCGAGCAGCTGGTGGCCGAGACCTGCAAGCGCTTGTTGATGAACGCCATCATCTGCTGGAATTACCTGCACCTCTCCCAGCACCTGGCCCGGCTGCCGCCCGAGCAGCAAGCGGCTACGCTGGCCACGCTCTCGCCCTTCGCCGTGCTCTCCTACCGCCACCTGAACCTGCACGGCGAGTACGACTTCTCCGACCACCCCCTGCTGGCCGAAGCCCCGTTTGACATGGACCTGATTGCTACCTGGCAGCCGCCAAGCAAACCGGCGTAGGGCCGAGTCGGAGGTTTTACCCTATTTGTTTAACAACACCCTGGGTCGGCGGCTGCCGGTGCCAGGGCGGCGGGGGGCGGCGGGGCGGTAAACGCTGGGGGCGGGGTGTGCACCATGCGGGTGGCGGCGGCCACCAGACTGTCACGGTTGCCGTGGAAGTAAGCCAGGAAATCCTGGGCCTGGGCAGCCGTGCTAAGGCCCAGGCCTAGCAGCAAGGTGGCGACGAATTTGGGCGACATCATCAGGGCAGGCAGGTTGGTGTGTTCTGCCTAATTGTTCGCGCTCCCGGTCGCTATATCACACCAGCCCGCAAAAAATGTTTTCCAGCAGGCTGCGGCTTGACACTAGGCCACGACGCGGCACCCGCGGTAGTGCGCAAGGTCATCGCTTCGTCAATACAATGTGTAATACGGCGAGAGACCACGTCTGAGCACCCGCTCAACTTAGAACGTGTTTGGGAATTAGGTAGGGCAAAAAGAAACGAGCCAGTAAGTTGCGGTCGGAGTTCCTAGGCTCCGGTTCGCTTTATGGTTGAGTGCTATCATCCCCTCACTGACTCGCAGTGGCAAGTTATTGTGCCATTGCTGCCCCTGCAACGCAAGCGGCGTTTGTGTTTGCGTCAAGTCGTTGACGCTCTGCGCTACGTGTGCCGCACGGGCTGCCAGTGGCGCAGCTTGCCGGCGTGTTTTCCGCCCTGGTCGGCGGTCTACTACTATTTCGCCCGCTGGCAAGCCACCGGCCTGCTGCAACGGCTCAATGAGGCGGCGAACCGCGCCGACCGGCTGGCGAGTCAGCGCTTGCCCACCCCGTCGCTGGCGCTGGTTGACGCGCAGAGCGTCAAGTTGGCCCCGCGTCTGGGCCAGCAGCGGGGCCTTGATGCACACAAGCGCGTCAACGGACGCAAACGGCAAGTGCTCTGTGACACGGGCGGGCGCATTTGGCGCGTGCACGTCCACGCGGCTAACGGCCATGACAGCCGGGCGGCGCGGCCGTTGCTGCCCGCCCCCACGCACCTGCGCCCGGCCTGGGCTAGCCGACTACGCAAGATATTGACCGACAAAGCATACGGCGGACAATTCGCCCAGCAGGTGCAAGGGCTGGGTTGGCAGCACCAGGTAGCCAGTCGGCCACCCAGTGCCACTCGCGGGTTTGTGCCGGTGGCCCAGCGCTGGGTCGTGGAGCGCACCTTTGCCTGGCTGAACTGCTTTCGCCGGCTGGCCATGGATTACGAGCGCACAACCAGCAGCCATGCGGCTTGGCTGCTGGTTGCTAACTTGACCATAACCTTGCGCCGAGCAACAGCCGACTAATTCCCAAACACGCTCTAACACAGCTGGCCGCACAGGGCTTAAAGCAGTTTTAGCCCCCGCTGATGTAAAGAGCCTAAGAATAGCTCGTTGAATTTCCCTACCGTTGTTTACCGTTCCTACTATTGTGCTACCCCTAATAGCTGTGGGAAATAACATTTCGCTTGAAGCTGCCTAAAAAACAGAATGGCCACCCGAAAGGGTGGCCATCTCACTGCTGGTTTAGGGGGAAGCGCTAAACTGCCTGTGCCTTAAAGCCGGCGTCTTCCACCAGGGCCAAAACCTGTGCTTCGGTAATGTCGCCGGTTACGGTAAGCACCTTGTTGGGATTGGCAGTGTCCACCTGCCACGATGCAATGTCCTGCTCGTTGTTGAGCGTGGGCGTTACGGCCTTGATGCAACTGCCGCAGTTGATATTGGTGTTGAATTGAAGCGTTTTCATGGAGATTGAAAAGGTGTTGCCCAAGTCGGGCGGGTTCGACATAAGAACACCCAAAAGTAGCGCGGGGTGCGCCGGCCGGGGTACACAATTACGTCTGGGGCTTGCATGATTTCCTGACCCGGAACACAGTAACAGCCAACTGGTATACCTACCAGCTGGCTGTTACTGTACTTAATAAATACCTAGGCAGCGATACCCTGACGGCAGGCCTGCTCGCAACGGCGGCAGGCTTCAGCGCATGCGCGGCAGTGTTCGGAGTGGGCCCCGTGCTTCTCGCACTCGTCGGCGCAGGCCTTGCAGATTTCGGCACATTCTTTCAGCAGATGGGCAGCATGCTCCGAGCCGCGGGCCACGAGACGGGCAGTAAGGGCACACACGTCTGCACAGTCCCGGTCCAACAGGACGCAGCGGGCCATCATCTTCACGTTGTCCTCGTGCAGGCAGGCGGTGGCACAGTGCTCGCAGGCGGCGATGCAGGCATTGAGGGCGTCGAGCAGGGGTTGGTTTTGCGTATGCATGGGAAATGGGGTAAGGTGGAAACGGATAGCTGACCTTATCAGGGTAGCTTTTATTTATACCCCGGCCCGGCCGTGCAGTTTTGCATAACTAGCGCCTTTCGCTTGCATCATTTGGCGGAAAATCCGCCGCTAGGGTCGGCTTTTCATTGCGCAGGAGCTTCCTATAGGTGGAGGGAGAGCAGCGGGTCACGCGCCGGAACTGCCCGGAAAAGTGGGCCAGGCTGGCATACCCCAAGCGCCGGGCAATGAGGCCAACACCCAGGGAAGTTGAAGCCAGCAGTTCCTGCGCATAGGCCAGCCGCTGGCTCAGAATGTAGTCTGCCAGCGTCTTGCCTCCCATCAGGCGGGTAAAAGCCGGGCAGAGCTGTCTGTATGTCATCCCCAACTCGCGGGCCACCGCCGCCCCGAAGGCCCGGTGGCGCAGACTCTCGGTCGGCTCACGCAGTAAGTGGTTTACCGCTACGCCTACCCGTTCCACCAAGGTCTGGTGGAAGGTTTCGAGCAGTGCAAACTTGGCCGCTTCTAGTGTGGCCCGCAGGCGGGGCCAGTCGAGTTCTTCCGGCCGGCCGGCGACGGTCGCCGCCCCCAGGCACACGTCGAGCACCTGTAGCCCGATGCCCTGCAGTTCCTGCCGGACCACCCGGATACCACGCGGGCACACCATATACTTGATGTACAGCACGGTGGTGGGCGAAGCAGAGGCGGGGCGAAGCGACATGGCCTAACGTGTGGGCAGCACCGGATTCAGGTCCGATGGCGGGGTGAGCGGCTGCGCGTCGAGTTCCTGCGGGTGCTCATCCAAGCCCGTTTCCTGATGAGAGGCGAAGTATTGTGCTAGGGCTTTTTCGCCCACCAGCCAGAACACCACCGGCGTCACGATGATGTCGAGGAAAGTGGACGAGAGCAGGCCGCCGAGGATGACCGTGGCCACCGGATACAGGATTTCCTTGCCGGGCGCGTCCTTGGCCAGCGTGAGCGGCACCAGGGCCAGCGCAGCCACCAGGGCTGTCATCAGCACCGGCACCAGCCGTTCCAGCGAGCCGCGGATAATCATCGGGAGGCCGAATTTCTCGCCTTCGTGCTCCACGAGGTGGATGTAGTGCGAAATCATCATGATGCCGTTGCGGGAGGCAATACCGGTGAGGGTGATGAAACCCACGAGGGAGGCAATGCTGAACGTACCGCCCGTGAGCAGCACCGCCACCACCGAGCCGATAAGCGCCAGCGGAATGTTGAGCATAATCTGGCCCACCATCAGCGAGGACTTGAAGTGCGAGAACAGCACCAGGAAGATGCCGGCCAGCGAAAACAAGCTCAGCCAAAGAATCTTCTGCGAAGCCGACTGCTGGCTCTCAAACTGCCCGCCGTAGGTGAGATAGTAGCCCGGCGGCAGCTTCACCTGCTGGCTGACTTTCTGCTGAATCTCCTTCACGGTGGAGCCCAAGTCGCGCTCCGCCACGTTCAGTGAAATGGTGATGCGGCGCTGGGTGTTTTCGTGGTTGACGGTGTTGGGGCCGGGCTCGTACACCACGTCGGCCACCTCACTTACCGGAATCATCTCGCCGCTGGGCGTTTCGATGCGGGTCTGGCTGATGGCCGCGATGTCGTTGCGTTGGGCTTCGGGCAGCTTCACTACCAGGTCGAAGCGCTTCTGCCCGTCGAGCATCTGGGAGACCACAGCGCCCTGAAACAGCGTTTCCAGGTCGCGCACCACTTCACCCCGTGCCATGCCATAGGCGCGCAGGGCGTCATCCTTGGGTCGGATGAGCAACTGAGGAATCTGGACCTGCTTTTCAACCTGCAAGTCCACCACGCCGGGCACAGTGCCCGCGGCGGCCCGCACCTCGTTGGCGTAGCGGCGCAGCTCCAGCAAATCGTTGCCGAACACCTTGATGGCCACCTGGGCCCGCACGCCCGAGAGCAGGTGGTCGAGGCGGTGAGAAATGGGCTGGCCGATGTTCACGTTCACGCCCGTAATGAGGCTGAGCTTCTGGCGCATATCGGCCAGGATTTCGTCGCGGCTGCGCATGGTTTTGCCTTCCTTCTTCAACTCTTCCTTGGTCTTGAAAGCCACCTCGATTTCCGAGTTGTTCACCGACTCGGCATGCTCGTCCAGTTCGGCGCGGCCGGTGCGGCGGGCCGTGTAAGCCACCTCTGGAATCTTGAGCATCTGCTGCTCGCCTAACGTGCCCAGGCGGTTAGACTCGGTGAGTGAGGTGCCGGCGGGTGCGGAGAAGTTAACCGTTAAAGAGCCTTCATTAAAGGGCGGCAGGAACTCCGTGCCGAAAAATGGCACCATGGCCGCAGCCATGACAAATAGCAGAGCGGTAGAAGTAAGCACTAGCTTGGGGTGATTAAGTCCCCAGCCCAGCAGTCGGGTGTCCTTCTTCTTGAGCCAGCGCACCAGCCCGCCGTCGGTTTCGGGGTGGTCCATCTGCTTCATGCGGGGTAGCAGGTAGTAGCACAGCACCGGCGTCACGGTGAGCGATACAAACAGCGAGGCCACAATGCTGGTGATGTAGGCAATGCCCAGCGGCGCGAAAATGCGGCCCTCCATACCTTCCAGCGCGAACAGCGGAAGGAACACCAGCACCACGATGATAGTGGCGTACACAATGGAGTTGCGTACCTCTGACGAAGCGGCATAAATTACCCGCAGCACCGGTTGCGGGTCAGGCCGTTGCTTGTTTTCGCGTAGGCGGCGGTACACGTTTTCTACGTCCACGATGGCGTCATCCACCAACTCGCCGATAGCAATGGCCAGCCCGCCCAGCGTCATGGTGTTGATAGAAATGCCGACGAAGCGGAATACCAGCGCCGTAACCAGTAGCGACAACGGAATGGCCACCAGCGAAATAAACGTGGTGCGTACGTTCAGCAAAAAGGCAAACAGCACGATGACCACCAGAATGGCCCCGTCGCGCAGGGCTTCCTCTACATTGCTAATGGAGGACTCAATAAACTCCGACTGCTTGAACAGCCGGGTGTTCACCTGTACATCTTTGGGGAGCGAGGGCTTGAGTTCCACCAGCGCTTTTTCCACGGCTTCCGTGAGGCCCACGGTGGCCGCCCCCGGCTGCTTCTCGATGCTCAGAATCACGGCGGGCTGGCCGTTCACGCTGCCGTCGCCGCGCTTGAAGCGGGCCCCGAACTCCACCTTGGCCACGTCGGCTACCCGGATGGGCGACTGCTCGCGGTAGCCCACGATGATGTTCTCAATGTCCTGCACCGAGCGCAGCCGGCCCAGGTTGCGGATGAGTACCTCCGAGCCGTTGCGGTCGAAGAAGTTGCCGGTGGTATTCAGGTTGGACTGGCGCAAAGCATCTTCCACCTGGTTTACGGTCAGGCCCGTGGCATTCAGGCGGGGCATATCCAGCAGTACCTGGTACTGCAGGTTGTCGCCGCCGATAGGAATGACCTGGGCCACGCCCGGGATGCTGAGCAGGCGCTGCCGCACGGTGTAGTTGGCCAGGGTGCGCAAATCGGCGGCGTTGGTTTCTTTCCCGCCCGAGAGGCCCACCAGCATAATCTGGCCCATGACTGAGGAAATCGGCCCCAACACCGGCGTAATGCCTTCGGGCAGCTGTTCGCCGGTGGTTTGCAGCTTCTCACTCACAATCTGGCGAGCCGTGAAGATGTCGGTGCCGTAGTCGAACTCCACGAACACCATGCCCAGGCCAATGGCTGAGTTGGAGCGCACTGCCGATACGCCGGTGGCCCCATTCAGGGCCGTCTCCACGGGCAGCGTCACCAGGGCTTCCACTTCCTCCGGGGCCATGCCGGGGGCTTCCAGAAATACGGTGACGCGGGGGCGGTCTAGGTCGGGTAGCACGTCCACCGGTAGCTGGCTGGCGGTATAGCTGCCAGCTATGATGAGGCCCAGGGCGAAGGCCAGCATCAGCAGTCGGTTTTGCAGGGCGAAGCGAATTATCTTGTCAAGCATCGGTTAGTAGCGCAAAGAGGAAGAAGCGGAAGCGGCCGGTTGGCCCCTCCCCTCGTGGCTTCGGGAGTGTTCCGGGCAGTGGCCCAGGCCAGTTGAGTAGCCTATTTTTTAGAACGAGGCGTACGGGCCGAACTGTGGGTACTCATGATTTGCCACTGCCCGGAGGCGTTTTTGCGCAGCACCGAGGTAGCCACCCCACGGCGCACGATGGGGGCCTTGGCTTCCTTTTCCTTGGGGTCTTTCTTGAGATTGATGGTGTAGATATAGGTTTCCGTCGCAAAAGCGTAGGGACCATCTACCTGCACGGCGGCCTTGTAGTCGCTGAAAGTGAAGGCCCTGAACTCCCTAAGCTCCGGGCCCAGGTGGTGCGCGGCGTAGTGCCGGTAGGTGCCTTCCACGCTGCCCGACTCGAATACCTGCGAATTGGCCGCGAACAGGCGACTAGTACCCGTGGTGTCGAGTTTTTGCACGGCCTGCTGGTACTTGGTGAGCACCGCTTTCACGGCGGCTTCGTCAGCAGCTGAGCCGCCGGGCGGAACCGTCTGGGCCTGCGCAGTCGGGGTGATGAGGGGAAGCGTGGCCGTCAGCGTGGCGAGAGCAAGGAGGTTTTTCATGGGAATTAGAAGCAGGAAGCGAGAAGACCAGCGGGTGAGGCGGAGCTATTGGTTGAGATAAATGGATTTAAGCTGGTAGGTGCCAGCCGTCACCACCCGGTCATTTTCGTTGACCTGACCCTGCACGAGCACGGTCTGCTGGCCATTCATGGCCCCCGGCTGCACATAGCGAATCTTGAAGTGTTCGGGTTCGGTGTGCACGAAGACCACGGGCTTGCCATTCAAGTCCGTAATGGCCGAGGTCGGCACTACCAGTTGGGGTTTGCCGCCGCCGGTCTGGCCCACCACCTGCACGTTCACGGCCTGGCCGGCGCGGTAGGCGCTGCCTTCGGTGGCATCGAGTTCCAGCACCAGCTGCCGGGCCTGGTTCACGGGGTTCACCACGTTGCTGAACACCACCAGCCGGGCCGGCACGCCCGCTTGGCCCTGCAAGCCTTCTACCCGAAACAAAGCCCCGGGCGTCACCTTCGCTAAATCCTGAGCAAACACCTGGGCTTCCACGCGCAGCTTGCCGGGGTTGATGACCCGAAACAGCTCGTCGCCCTGGTTCACCTGCTGGCCCACGGCTAGGTTAAACACGTCCACGGTGCCGCTCACCGGCGAGGTGATGCTCACGCGCCGCTGGCTGGCCTGCCCGTTGTAGATGGCCGCGTTTTGGCGGGCCTGGCGCAGGCGCAGCTCAGCGGCCACCACGTCTTTGCGGGCGGCAATGTCGGCGATGGTTTGCAGGCGGGAGTAGTCTTGCTGTGCGGCGCGCAGCTCAGCCTGAGCGTTGGCGCGCTCGGTGCTGAGGCCAATTTGCTGGGTGGCGTCGAGGGTTTGCTCAATCACGGCCAGCGTCTGGCCGGCCCGCACGGTTTTGCCCACCTGCGCAGCGAGGCTCACGATGCGCCCGGTCTGGGGCACTACCACGCGCCCCTCGCCCCCGGCCGCGGCCGATACCGTGCCGTAGAGGGTGGCCCGGCTGTAGGTGGTGGAATAAGCAGCCAGATTGGTGCGGACCTCGAACAGAAACTGGCTTTCCTTGGGCAGCAGCACCTCGTCGGTGAGGGCCACGCCGGTGCTGGCTTTGGCTTCGCCGCCGTGGTCTTCGCCGCTGTGCGCCTGCACTAGGCTGGGTGGGGGCAGCAGCACAGTTAGTACCAGTCCGAAGGCGGCCGTGGCGGCTAGGAATTTATGCTTGGTTTTCATATCAGAAGTGGCATTAAGGGAAGGGGGCACGGCGGCTGGCGGTCAGCGCCTGTTCCGAAGTCTGCGGCACGGATTCTGAGCGGCGACGACGACGCAGCAGCAGGGCCGTCAGGCCGATACCGAGCGCAAAGGCCCCAATCAGGGCCAGAATGGTTTTCCAGGATGAGAAAAGCGACGGGGCCGCAGCGGGGGCCGTAGCCGCCACGGGTAGCTTCTCCCCGACCTTGATGCCTTCGAGCAGCAGTAAATCGGCCGTTTCGCCGGCCACGATGTTCACCGCAAAGCTGTAAGCCTTGTTAGCCGGAAACTGGCCCTCAACCAGGTAAATGCCCGGCTCCTGCTCGGTTGCCGCCCATTTCAGGTTGGCGTCTTCCGGATTGGTGAGCGTGAGCTTCGCGCCCTTGATAGGGGCGTTGGTGGCGTAGTCGGATAAGAACAGGCGCAGGTCGGCCGGCTGGCCGCCTTCCAGGGGCTCGTAGCGCAGCAGCACCTCGAACTGCTCCGAGAGGGCCGCGACCGAAAACGAGGTAGCGCCCGCCGCCGTACCCGCCTTCGTCCCGTCGCCGTGGTCTTCGCCCCCGTGGGCGTAAGCCGGGCTGGTCAGCAGCAAACCCAGCAGCAAAATCAGGAGTTGTTTCATGATAGTTGACGGTTATTCGCCCCGCAGGTAGTTAAGCTCGACCAAAGCCTGGCGGTAGTCGCGGATGGTGGTCAGGTAAGTATTCTGAATGGCAAAGGCCTGATTCAGGCTCAGAATAAGCTGCAGGTAGCTCACTTCGCCGGCCCGGAACAGGCGCTGCGACTGGCTGATGATGGCCCGCGACTGGGGCAGGCCGGTTTGCTCGTAGTAAGCCAGCGATGTCGAAAACTTGCGCGTATCCGCCAAGGCCTGCTCGTACTGGGTGCTGAGTTCCAGGCGCTGGGCCTGCAGCTGGTAGCTGGCGGCCTGAGAGCGGGCCGTGGCCGCCTGCAGCTGCGAGCGGTAAGTCCAGAACCACACGGGCACCGACACGCCAAACTGAAAGCGGTATCGGAGCGCCGAGTTCTCAAATGCTTGATTTTGGTAGCCCACCGTGAGAGCCGGCGTGCGCCGCGCCCGCACCAGGCTGATGCCCGACTGGCTCAGGGCGACGTTCTGGGTGGCGGCCGCCAGCGTGGGGCTGCGCACGAGGGCGGCACTGTCTTCAACTGGCAGCCCGCTGAGTAGGGTAGTACCCGTTTGGGCTAGCTCCGCGCCGGTGCGGCTCAAGTCGGTGCTGGTAGCCAGGGCCTCGGCGGGCCGGCCCAGCAGCAGCCCCAGCCGGCGCTGGGCGGCCTGTTGGTCGGCGGTGGCTTGTTGCAGCAGCACGGTCACCTGCCGGGCTTCGGCGTCGGTGCTGATGCGCTGCAGCGAGGTGACTTCGCCGGCCGTGAACAGCCGCTCGGTGGCCAGGCGCAGCACCCGAAACAGGCTGTCCTGATACGTGAGCTGGCGCACCTGAGCCTCAGCAAACTGCAGGCTCAGGTAGGCCAGGCGGGTGTCGCGCAGCACGCTGGCCCGGCTCACGTCGCGGTTGCGCTCGGCCAGCGTGATACCGGCCTCGGCCACCTGCCGCTGCCGTCGGTATACGTTGGGCAGGTCAATGGTTTGCACCACGCCCGGGGCCCACATCTCGCCCGTGGGTGCCGAAAAGAGAAAATCCGGGTTGGCCGGCGCAAAGGAGCCCCGCTTGAGGGCGCGCTGCTCCTCAATCTCCTGGGTTGACTGCCGCAGCCGGGGGTGCCGGCGCAGGGTCTGGGCCTCGGCGCTGTCCAGGCTGATGGTGGTTTGCGCCCGCGCCGCGCCGGAGCAAAGCGCCAGCAGCAACAGCGTCAGCAGCCAACAATACCCGCTTTTTACGTTCAAGAACTTCATACAATCAGGTTAAAACCAGTCGGTGGGCCACCCGCTGTTGCAGCAGCAGGCAGCCCAAACGGCGCCCGCCTACGACTTTTTCACGAGGGCCATGCCGCACTTGGGGCAGCTGCCGGGTTCTGGGCTGGCACTGCCTTCGCAGTTCATCGGGCAGGCATACGCATTGGAAACGGCCTTACCGGCTTTTGCAGCCGCGTCAAGCTTCTCAAACCGGGCGTTGAGCGAGCTGCCGTTGGCCTTGAGGCTCACGATGGCCGTGCGCAGGGTGGTGCCGACGGGCACGGCGGCCACCAGGTGGTCACCGGTAGGAGTCAGCTTCACGCTGCTGGTTTTGCCCGTCGTACTGAGCAGCATAGCGGTGCCGGTAGCGCGGTCCACGGGCAACGCCTTTTCGTTGTCATCGAGCAGGTACACGTGGACCTGGCCGGCCTGCTGCACCAACTCTACATGGTACTTGCCCGCCGTGCGTACGATGCCGCCGTGGGGAGATTTATGGGCGTGGGTTTCACCGGCGGCCTTATGGCCGTGGGCGGCAGTACCGGGCTTGTGGCTATGCTGGGCCGCAGCGGATAGCGGCGCGGCCAGCAACAGGGCGGCAGCGAGAACGTGGTGAATCTTCATGGGAAACGGGTATGATTGGGGTGGGTGATGATGGGGGCAGGCCACGGCCGCCAACCGGCGGTGCGGCCTGCCCCCGAGGGATTACATCTTGTCGGCGTTCTGCTGGTGCCAGGCCTTGAAGCCGGCGATTTCCTTTTCTTGGGCATCAATCATCTGCTGGGCCATCTCTTTGAGCTTGGTGTCCTTGCCGTGGGCCAGTTCGGCTTTGGCCATGTCCACGGCACTCTGGTGGTGCACCGTCATCAGCATGTTGAAGTTCATGTCGGGGTCGGCTACTGCCTTGGGCATGTTCTGCATCATCCCGTCCATCGAAGCCTTCATCTTGCTGGTGAAAGGGTCTGCCGGGTCATTGGGCTGGTAGTTGGTCGGGGCATTATCCAGGCGGGTGGCGGCGGTTTCCAGCGCGGTGATTTCCTTGAGCTGGTCGGCTTTGATTTGCTCGGCCATGCGGCGCATGGTGGCGTCTTTGCCGTCGCGCAGCTGGATGTCAGCCATTACTACCGCGCCCTTGTGATGCTCCAACATGTGGTGGGCAAAGTCGTGGTCGGTGTTGCCCTTAGGTTGCGCGGCGTGCATCTTGGTCATCATCTCGTTCATGGCTACCAACTGCGGCGAGCTGCCGGCCGCAGCCGCGCCCTCGTGCCCCATCGCAGAGTGGTCCATGCCGGCCATATCGCCGGAAGCCGCGGCATCGGTAGTGGTTTCTGTGGTCGTAGCCGTCGAATCGGCAGCCTTATCGCTATTGCAGCTGGCCACCAGCAAGGAGCCCGAGCAGAGGGTGGCAAGGAAAAAAGCAGACTTTTTCATGGGTTTGGCGGAGATAAGCGGGAAATGAAAAGGGAGCCGGGCCAGGCTAGGCCTTCACGTTGATGGTGAAGTCGCCAGTGTGGATTTTGCCCGCGTGGTTGAACTGCAGAAACACGCGGTAGAGGCCGGGCTTCTCGAAGTTGGTGTTGAAGCCGATGTTGGGGCCTTTGTCGGCCTGGTCGTTGGGATGCACGTGCAGGTAGTTCTGCGTGTCCTCGCTGATGACCACCACGTGGCCCAGCGCCCCGAGGTAATTGTCCAGGTCGGTTACTGGCTGCCCCCTTTGCTGATGTTGATTTTCATGCCCAGCAGCTGGCCCACTTTCAGGTCTTTGTCGAAGGAAAGCGTGGCCTGGTATCCATCCTTTTCCCACTGCATATCGTCGTTTTTGAACTTGACCGGCGCGTAGGCGGTGCCTTTCACCGTGAGGGGCTGGCGGCCCAGCTGGTGGCCCGAGCCGGTGGGTGTATAGTCCTGAAACAGCACGTAGTCGCCGCCCTTCGGGAAGGTGTACTGCACTTTGTAGTCGCCGGCGGCGGTGTACTCGGGGTGTTCGTGGTAGAACTGGCCCAGGTCCTTGCTCACAATGATGAGGTGAATCTTCTTCTCATGCACCACGGCCAAGGGCACGGGAGCCGATTCGTTGCCGGTTTCACGAGGCGTGAAAGCCAGCGTGGTGGGCTGTCCGGCCGTCACCTGCGTGGGCGTGGGCACGAGCTTCATTTCGTAGGTCTTGCCATTGGAAACGGCGTCGTTGTGCTCCAGCTTCATGCCGCATTTGGGGCACTTCTCGCCGTCCTGGGTGCTGGTCACCTCGGGGTGCATGGGGCAGGCATAGGTGTGGCCGCCGGCGTGGTCGGCGGTGCCTTCAGCCGGGCCGTTGGTGGGCGTCGTAATGGTGTCGGTGGCGCTGCTGGAGGCCGAGTCGGAGGAGCAGCTGGCAGCGGTGAGCAGGCTGGCAACGGCCAGCAGGGAAAGGGGTAAGCGGTGCATAGAAAGAGGAATGGGGTTTGGTTGGAGGGCGCTGAATCCAGCAGCCCCGGTGTGTTTCTGCCGAAGGGTTAGGCCTGCCATTGCTGCCAGAGCACGAAGCCCAACACGGCGGCCACCGCGGCATAAAGCAGGTAGGAAAGCAGGCGACGAATTGGCCCTCTCGGGGGCGGAGCGCCCGCTTCCTGGCAACAACTCTTCATTGTTGAGTGAGGTAAAACCAGTAAGATGAGGGAGATAAGCGGCTCGATACGCCGGGCGGACACGCCAAAACAAAGGCCCGCCCCGGACATAGCGGAGCTATGCCAGGGCGAGCCTTGGGTGCGTCAAATCAATCAGACCGTCAGGGACTGAATAAAGATTCGGATGTCGGGTATTTTGGGGGGTAGGTGCTCACGGAGCACCAGAACGACCGAGTGCGTGCGGTCCCACGCGCCAGCGGCGGGCCGGAAAAAGAACTCATTGCTGACCGGCAGCAGGGCCGGGGCGGGCGAGAGCAGCTGCTTTTCACCGGGTGTCGCGAGCGACTTAAGAATGGTCGCCGAGTTGTCTTTGCAGCAGTCCTCCTTGCCCATGGGCTTGGAGCTGGAATGGCCGTGGCCTTGCTTGGTCTTAACCGGTTGCTGCTGGGTCAACGCTTTGCCGTGACCGTGGCAGCCGGGGTGCGTGGGCTTCTTCGAGGCAGCGGTCTGGGCTACCGGCGCGGGCGCGGCCTGCACGGGATTTATCGTCGCGCACCAGCACTGCCCCACGAACACGTTGACGAAGACGAGCAGGAAGCTCGTCGCCAGCAAACGGCGGAAAGGAAACAGGCTACGGAACATGACAGGCGCTAAGCAACCGCAAAAGTAGACTTCTCTACGAAAAGGCGGTACCGCTCACTTACCCCGTTTCCAAGCAAAGAGTTTCCGGGTCGTTTGGTCGGGAGGGCACTTCGCCTGGGAAAAGGGACCTCAAAAAGGCATCAGGCTGCTTTCCGCTGGGCTCGTGGTAAGAGGCCTGGGTAAAAGACCGCAAAATTATGCAAGTCCACGGCCGGATTATGTAAATCCATTGCCAGCTTGGCTACGTGCAAATTATGCAAGTATCGGGTGGGATTCCGTACTAACCCTGCTGCGGGGTGGCCGTTCCTTTGTAATGTACTTTCTAGCGCTGAGAACTACGCGTTTCCCGGCCCCACGTAGCGGTCCTGCTGCAACCTTCTATGGAACCAACCACCAAAACCGAAACCCTCGATATTGAAGGCATGACCTGCGCCTCGTGCGCGTCCTTCGTCGAGAAGTCCCTGACCCGCACGCCGGGCGTGCAGCGGGCCGTGGTCAACTTCGCCACTGAAAAGGCCACGGTTGACTACCTGCCCACCCAGGCCAGCCCGGCCACGCTGAAAGAGGCCGTTGTGCAGGCCGGCTACGGCGTAACCGAGCGCGCCCCCGACACCAGCGCTGCCGACCGGCAAGCGGAAATCGACCAGCAGAAAGCCCTGGCCTACGTCAAGCTTAAGCGTCGCTTCTGGGTGGCCACGGGGCTGGCCGTCGTCATTATGCCCCTGAGCATGCTCATGCTCTGGCCGGCGATGATGGCCCGCGTAAATATGCAGTGGCTGAACTATGGCCTGCTCGCGCTGACCTTGCCGGTGCTGCTCTACAGTGGGCGCGAGTTCTACACTTCGGCCTGGAACGGCTTCAAGCATCGGGCCGCCAACATGGATACGCTGATTGCCGTGGGCACCGGGGCTGCCTTCCTCTATAGCCTCGCGGCCACGGTGGTGCCGGGCTGGTTTATGCGCCGGGGCATTATGCCCGAGGTGTACTACGACACGACAGCCACCATCATTGCCCTGATTCTGCTGGGCAAACTACTGGAACTGCGGGCCAAAACGCAGACGTCGGCCGCCATCAAGGCCCTGATGGGGCTGCAAGCCAAAACGGCCCGGGTGGTGCGGTCGGACGGTCAGGAGCTGGACGTGCCCATCGAGCAGGTGAAGCTGGAGGATGTGGTAGTCGTGCGGCCAGGTGAAAAGGTGGCCACCGACGGCCTCATCCTGGAGGGCAGCTCCGCCGTGGACGAGGCCATGCTCACCGGCGAAAGCCTGCCGGTGGAGAAGAAAGCCGGCGACCCGGTATTTGGGGCCACGCTCAACAAAACGGGCTCCTTCCGCTTCCGCGTGACCAAAGTAGGGGCTGATACCATGCTCTCACAGATTGTAAAGCTGGTGGAGGATGCCCAGGGCAGCCGTGCTCCCATCCAGCGGCTGGCCGATAAGGTCAGCGCCATCTTCGTGCCCACCGTGGTGGTCATTGCCATCCTAACGTTCGTGCTCTGGTTCGACCTGGCTCCGGTGGAAGCGCGGCTACCGCTGGCGCTGGTCAACTTCGTGGCTGTGCTCATCATTGCCTGCCCTTGTGCTCTGGGGCTGGCTACACCTACGGCCATCATGGTGAGCACCGGCAAAGGCGCCGAGCACGGCGTGCTCATCCGCAACGCCGAGGCGTTGGAGAAAGCCCACCAGGTGAATACTGTGCTGCTCGATAAAACCGGTACCATCACCCGCGGCGAGCCCGCCGTGACAGACTTCGTGCCGGCGACCGGGCAGGATGCAGGTTTGCTACTACAAGCGGTAGCCGCTGTGGAGCGGCAGAGTGAGCATCCATTGGCCGAAGCCGTGGTGCGCTACGCCGACTCCCGGCAAACGGTGATGGTTTCGGCCAGCGACTTCCAGGCCGTGGAAGGAAAAGGTGCGCAGGCCGTGGTAAACAGCCAGCCCGTGCTCATTGGCAACTTCCGTCTACTTGAAGAAGCCGGCATCTCTCTGCCCCCGGCCGTGCGCCAGCAGGCCGACGAACTGTTGGCCCAGGCCAAAACGGTGCTCTACGTGGCCGTAGCCGGCCAGGCGGCGGGCGTAATTGGGGTGGCCGACACCGTGCGCGAAACCTCGGCTGCCGCCATCAAGCGGCTGCAGAGTATGGGCATTGAGGTGGTGATGATGACCGGCGACAACCCCCAGACCGCCGCCCAGGTGGCCGGTCAGGTCGGCATCACGCGCTACTTCGCCGAGGTATTGCCGAGCGGCAAGGCCGGCAAGGTGAAGGAGTTGCAGGCCGAAGGCCGCACGGTAGCGATGGTCGGCGACGGCATCAACGACGCGCCAGCCCTGGCCCAGGCCGATATCGGCTTGGCGATGGGTGGCGGCACCGACGTGGCGATGGAAGCCGCCGGCATCACGCTCATGCGCTCGGATTTGCAGGGCGTGGTGACAGCCATTGAACTCCGCGTCAGACGATTCGCACCATCAAGCAGAATCTGTTTTTCGCCTTTATCTATAACACCCTGGGTATTCCCATTGCGGCCGGGCTGCTGTACCCCTTCTTTGGAATCCTG
This sequence comes from Hymenobacter sp. J193, assembly GCF_024700075.1. Lineage (NCBI taxonomy): Bacteria > Pseudomonadati > Bacteroidota > Cytophagia > Cytophagales > Hymenobacteraceae > Hymenobacter > Hymenobacter sp. J193. Next base: position 170,026 of record NZ_JAJONE010000006.1, on the reverse strand, counting down.
CTTTCGCCCATGCTGGCGGCAGGAGCGATGGCCCTCAGCTCAGTATCCGTGCTCACCAACTCGCTGCGGCTGCGCAGCTTCTCCCCGGTTAAAAACTAACGTGATGGATACTCCCGAAATCATCGTGACTCTGGCAGGCCTGGCCTTATGCGGCTTTGTTATCTGGTACTTCTTCTTTCCGCCCGCCAGACGGCTAGCGCGGTTTCTACTATCAGCGGGGTGCAGGAGGTAGACATCACCGTGAAGGGCGGCTACTCGCCCGACGTGATTGAGGTGGAGCGCGGCAAGCCCGTGCAGTTGAGCTTTTACCGCGACGAGGAGAACAGCTGTTCCGAGGAACTGCTCATGCCCGATTTCAGCATTCGCCGCGACCTGCCGGCCTTCAAAACGACGCTGGTGGAACTGCTGCCCCAGCAGGCGGGTACCTTCACATTTACCTGTGGCATGGGTATGCTGCGGGGCAGCCTTGTAGTGAAATAAGCCCGCCCTATGAACCCTGAACTCCGCGCCGGCTTTACGCTGCCCGCTCCCGGTACGCACCGGCTGCTGATTAAGAACATGGTGTGCCCCCAGTGCATCCGGGTGGTGAAAGAAGACCTGACGGCCCTGGGCCTGCAGGTGCACCGCGTGGTGCTGGGTGAGGCCGATGTATCGGCTCCGGCTGGCGCGATGCCAGACTTGGAGGCCGTGCGCCGCAGCCTGCTCGATGCGGGCTTCGCCCTGCTCGAAGACCCCCGGGCGCAGTTGGTGGAACATATAAAGACGCTGCTGGTGACGCTCATTCACTACCCGGTACCGGGCCCGCGCCTGCTGAACTACTCGGATTATCTGGTGGAGCACCTGGGGCGCGACTACCACTATCTGTCGCACCTGTTTTCTTCCGAGGAAGGGCTGACCATCGAGAAGTTCATTATCCGTCAGAAGGTGGAGCGGGCTAAGGAACTCATTGGCTACGGCGAACTGAGCATGGCCCAGGTGGCCGAGCAACTGGGCTACAGCTCCCCGGCCCACCTCTCGCGGCAGTTCCGGCAGGTGACGGGCCTCACCCCTACCGAGTTTCAGCGGCTGGGGCCCGCCAGCCACGCCCGGCGCAGCCTCGACGCGCTGCTGTAGCCGCCGGTAAGTGGGTAAGCAGGCTATATGCGGGAAAAGTCAGCAGTATAATTAACGCCGGGCAGTTTTTCGCTGTTCATCAATTCAGGAGCCATTCACCTATTTTCCTGGCTCCTGCTCTGTTATGACCCGACAACTTCTCGTTGACTTTTCCGACGTATTTGCTGACCCAAGCTTACCCATTGAGACTTATCTGGCGGGTATCAGCCGGCTGCGACGCTTGCAATGCGTGGCACATTTGCTAGGTTACCTAAGTCAGGTGCCCGCCTCGGAGCGTGACTATAAAACGGACATGGAGCAGATTTTTGCTCCGCACAATCGCTCTTTTGCAACGGTCGTGTATCATAAAATGAGAGACTTAGCTCAGCGCACTGGGGCTAAGGTTAATTTCTTGCACCCCAAGGTAGTGCTTCAGCTTTATGGCTACTGCTTTGAGTTGCCCGATTGTCCGGACACCCAGTCCTACCCAGAGGTAGAGCGAAACCTCTATAAGGCCTGCCTGGCGCTAAATGGCCCATACATTCGGCAGCAGGACCAGGCCATGGCGGATGCTAATCGGTTGCTACCAACAAAACGGTTGGCGGCTCTAGCGCTGGCAGGTACTTTCTCTGACTTTGAGTTGGTGAATCATCGCTTGCCCAATATTGCCATGCTGCAACTCATGAAATCGGTGCGATTTTTTGAGTTTATGGAGGCAGAAGCTAGATTCAATCCTCTGTTGCAAGCCTTTTTGCAGCGCTTCGGCTGCCAGGATTGGCCGGAATACTTCCGCAAGCTTGGCGGGGTAATCAGGCCCGTCATTCAGGCCACGAAACGCGGCCGAATTGCGGTTGATTTAGCTCCCGATGCTGACTTTGAGGCTAATCGCGCCTTTTTACGGCATTTCACTCTTCCCGAGAACTTACCGTTAGACCAGGCCGATTTCACTAGTCTGCGAGCTACGCCGCTGTGTGAAGAGGAGCCGGGTACTTTTGCACTGGTTTATCCAGTACTGGTACTGGAAGCACTGCACAAGGGACTATATTTCCAGTTCAATGTCGCTAATAGGACGCTGCCAAAAGGCCAGCGGGAGCCGGATTGGCGCTCCGTTTACTGCGACCTGTTTTCAGAACAATACCTGCTCTATCTGCTGCTGGATGCTATTTTTCAGGGCCGGGGGTTGGTTCTGAGCGGCCGGGCCATCTTCGATGGCTGGCAGCTGAAAGGGCAGTCAGAGCCCGACTACTATTTCCGTAACGATAACCGGGCCGTGCTCTTCGAGTCAAAAGACGTGCTGGTGCATAAGGATGCCAAGGCGGGCCACGACTTTGCCACGTACCTGGACGAGGTAAAAAGAAGTTTCACGAAGACGATAAGCAGCACCCCAAAGCGGCGAAGCAGCTGGCCAACAACGTAGCACGACTGCTCCGCAAGCAGCTGGCTTTTGATACCGATTTCGACCCGGCCGAGCTGATACTATACCCGGTGCTGGTGGTGCACGACCGGCTTTACAACCAGCCCGGCTTGAACGTAGTTGTCAACGACTGGTTTCAGGAAGAGCTAGCCAAACTGGAGCAGGAAGGGCTATTCGTGCACAACGTGCGCCCGCTGATTATCATTGACGCCGATACGCTTCTAGCCTACCACGAGGACTTCCGCGATGGGCGGCTGGTGTTTGAAGACGTGCTGGAAGAGTACGTGGCTTACCTGCGTACCCCAGCCTGGGCCGGTATCAGCGACGCCGAGGACGAGCAGCGGCAGATGCAGAGCGTGCATCCCTTCGCCTTATTTTTGGAAAACTACGCAGAGAAGCGCGATATGCTGGGCATTCCCAAGGAGATGCTGTACCAGATTCTGCCCATTATCAACCGTGGCGCAGACGACGAGCCGGAGTAGTAAGCGAAGCCGGAAATTATGCAAGGAAATGGTAGGAATTTGTAAAATCCAATAGGCGGTATTTGGTGTTATTGGGGTTCATAAAAACCTCATCAACGCCATGCACCGTCTCCGTTTACACTTGCTACTGCTGGTTCTGTTAGGGCTTTTCGCAGCTTCCTGCTCCAAAGGCCACGACATGGACGACATGAAGCACGATAGCGCCTACATGAAAATCATGATGGATATGATGACGCAGATGGACGCGCAGGCCAAAACCCAGGACCCCGACCACGACTACGCCACCCAGATGGTGCTGCACCACGACGCGGCCATCAAGATGAGCGAGGAAGAGTTGCGCACCGGCAGCAACCAGGAAATGAAGACCATTGCCCAGGACATCATCACCAAGCAGCGGGCCGAAATCGGGCAGTTCAACGCCTTCACGAGCGGCCACCAGCCCATGCAGCCCCTGGTGCCGCAGTTCAACACCGTGCAGAAAACCAACATGGACAAGATGATGACCGCCAGCGACGCCCGCACGATGACGGCCCGGCCGGATTATGACTTTGCCCAACTTATGGTGGACCACCACCAGGCGGCCATCGACAACTCGGAGGCCCTGCTGCAATACGGCCGCAACACCACCACCCGCGCCCTGGCCCAGGCCATCATCGCCGACCAGCGCCAGGAAATAGCCTCCTTGCAGAGCTGGCTGACGCGTAACCGCTAGCCCTGATTTTAGTCCGTGAAAAAAGGCAGCTCTTGCGGAGCTGCCTTTTTGCTTTCAGCGAGCGATGGGGGCCAAGTGGGTCACCAGCCGGCTTGTTCCGTGGAAATGTTCATTGTACTTCCGTTGTCTGTTTTTCGACTCATTCTATCCGTTGCTGCCGGCTTGGTTCTGCTACTGACCGGTTGCCGCTCATCGGCTATCGGCCCTCGTTTTGCAACTGGCCCCGGGTACCACCATCCGCCGCCGGCCCAGCGCGTTGACACAGCGACGGTCGTCACCGCCCAGTATCCCCCCCACCCTGCCGCAGCGAATCAATACCGACGCACGGCCTCGGGTAGCAAACATGCGAAACAGCGGGCGTAAGCAGAAGACAAAGTCGGCCGGTGAGCCGGGCAGAAGGTTTGCCGAAGTAACGCCCGGGGATACGGCGTGCAATGCCACCCACTTGGTGGCTCCGCACAGCCCCCGCGACTACGCCTCCCCAAGCTATCCAGCGCCCAAACGCTGGTGCATTACGGCCTGCACTTCGTTTTTCCGGTCGTGTTGGCGCTGGTGTTTTTTCCTCTGATGTGGCAAACCGCCTACCTAGTTATGCTGGCCACGATGGCCATTGACCTGGACCACCTGCTGGCCAAACCCATTTTCGACCCGCTGCGCTGCAGTGTTGGGTATCACCCGCTGCACTCCTTCTACGCCATACCGGCATACGTGCTGTTGCTCCTGCTGCCGGCGACGCAGATTGTAGCCGTAGGTCTGCTGTTCCACCTATTCACGGATACGGTGGATTGCTTGTGGAACTTCAGCCACTGCCAGGAGTGCTACGTCAACTCCCGTATTTATGCCTTGCGCAACTGGGTGCGGAAGCTATGGGGCCCTGAGGTGGTCGAGTAAATAGCGATAGAAGTGCCTACCGGAAATGGCCTTTAACAGGTATTTCCTCTCGTAGCGTTGGGAATACAATTATCGAAAGCTGATAAGCACCACTGGGTTCAGGAGCCAGGCCTTATCGGGAACGAGTATGCGATTCTACGGGCCAGCTACTTTTTATCAAACCCCAGTGCGGCTTGCACCACCTGCCGGGCCAGTAGAGCATCTTTCTTCTTCTCCTCGCTGATTTGCTTGCCGACCCGCACGAAAACGGCGTTGCAATACTTCTGCTTGTCGTCAATCTTCTTCTGGCTGTTCTCTTTGAGCTGCCACTCCCGCAATAGCTTGCGGGCTTCGACTACCTCCATCACTTTTAGGTAAAGTGCAATGTTACGTTCAGTAACTTTGAACTCCCGCAGCCGGTCGATAACCGGGCGTAGTATTTCGTCGGCCAGCCACGAGGCCGGGATAACAGTAGACTGCTTGTGCAGCAGCTCGAAGCGCAGGCCCACTATCTTCTTCCGTCCCCTACCGGCCCGGTTAGCCTCCAGGATAGGATTGTAGACGAAGGCGCAGGGCGTTCTTTCCAACTCCTTTTGTGCCCCCAGCACCGTTTTTTTAATCAATTCGTTGGTGTCGGCGTGCTTCATGACCGGGTTGCCTTTCCGGTCCTTTTTGGGGGAGCCGTACTTGTCCAGCTCTTGGCCGCAGTCCATGAGCAGACGGTATTCCTCCAGCGACACTTCCCACCAGCCGGTATCCCGAAACGCGGATAATATCTCAAAGAACCGCATGCTGTACCAGCTGTGCAGACCCATGTAGCCATCCAGCTTGTAGGTCGAATACTGACCGGCAATCTGAACGAAGTAAGGCGCTAGCTGCGGGTTCAGAATGATGGTAATAATGCCATCCTTGAAGCCTACGCGCCGTTCCTTGGTCGTATCCAGCAGGTGGCGGATGTACCACTCGCTCCCGTCCAGGCTCTCGAACTCCCAGGTGACGTGGGCCAGTTCGTAGATAGCTTTTTTCAGGAAAGAATAAGCCGTGTCGGTATCAATGTCAGTGCCCTCAACCACGGAGGAAACCCGCAGCTGATAGTAGTCGCGCAGCTGCAAGTCATCTTCCTTGATTTGTTCCATCACCCGCGCCATAATGCGCTTGCCGTACACGGAAATTCTGCGCTGGTGGGCGAAGGTGGCTGCCCAATGCTGCTTGACCCGCGCCAGCGCTTCGGGCTCATACTGAAGGTCTAGTTCCAGCATGGGAACAGGCAGGGTAACGCGGGGTAGTCGGTTTCCTAACATCTAGCCGATAGGTTACGGTTGCAGCCACCAGAGACACTTTTGCCTCATCCAGTGATATCAGGCCGAAACATACGGCGAAAAAACCAGCTTGTGTAAAAGTGCGCAGGTTTATTACCTTAAAGAAGCAGGTTTATTACCTTAAAGAAGCAGGTTTATTCACTCAGACTCACCTTAAAGAAGCAGGTTTATTACCTTAAAGAAGCAGGTTTATTCGATTTACTCCTTACTAGTTACTATTAGGGTTTACCTTACCATCTTCTTAAAATAACCTACAACCTTGTTACGCGAGAACGAGAAGCATTTAGGGTATAAAACTGTGTGGGCAAGTCGAGAATCAACAAAACAGGACAGTCCAAAAAAGCATATACGCGAATAAAAACACGTTGTACTTTTTCAAGATTTAATTACCTTTTTCTACTATCACCTACTTCCTGTTATACTCCTTTATTACTTCTCTAATTACTAACCCACTACCAATGGAGGCCAGCCGAGCCGGGAAGGGCTGAATTAGTGCCTCAAGAGGCTGCAGAATCAACCCGCAGCCGTTCATGTAGCGCTGCTACCATCCAGCCGCCAAGTCGCGCACAGGGCAAGTTTTAGCTATTCTCCGATGAAGCCAAGAACGGGTGCGGCATTCACTACCCTATGGATTTTAGTTAAAACTTTAGTCCAAAAGTTGAATGAGCGGCCACACTGCCTGCTGAAACTGCACTTCTCGTGAATTCACCCAGTGGTACTCTGCAAGCCAAGCATAGCAATCAGGGCCAGGATTTTCTTTTCCTGTCGCGTGGCGTCCGGCTGAGAAAACACCTCGTGCAATAAAGCTCGTCGGTCTTTGGCGTTCCGAGCGTTAAATGACGTCAACACGCCGGCGTCGTCTAAGCAAGCTAGTACCGCGGCTTCGCGGACCAATACTGGGTTAGGCTCGCGATAGAGCGTGACGCGCACCGTGTCGCCAGCTTGCTTGCCCAAATGCTGGCGGATGGCAGCATTCACAGAGAGCATTTTGTCTTGATTTTTGCGCGGGGCCAAATTCCGTGATTCAACCGTGTAGTCATCTATTGTGCCCGACACCTTGATGTGACCCCACGTACCGGGAATATCACGCGAGTTCGGGATGATAAGGTGATAAGTCCAGGCTCCTTTACCCGGCCAGTGCTGAAGCACTAACTCTTGGTCTCTCACGATGTAGCTCATAGCTACCAAGACCTCCAGAACGGGGGAAATGTTGCCAGACAACCAGGATGAAGGATTGGGCAAAATCTCTCACTTGGCCACGGTCCGTCAGCTCTTGGTCCAAGCCACAATGAAACCAATACCACCATGCACTAGCCTACTCAGGGGCAGTGGGGGAAAAAGGTTGAATAATACTTGCAAAACATACATTTATAAATGTATGTTTTGCAACTTAGGATGCGTCTATTACGTTTAATGAGTGTAAGCAACAACGTAAAAAACGCCCTTCTAGCCATGAAAAGTGCCAATCTGTACCGCCCCGCCCGCCGCATCCCCGCCGCTCGTCTGGCTAAAATGCGCGCCACCCACGCCGCCAAGAAGGCCGCAACTGAGCAGGCCCGCCAGGAAGCGGCCCAACTGCGCCTGGCCACGCCCGAGTTTACCGCCGTGCCCAGCCTGAAAGCCTTGCCAGGCGGGCTGCATTGGTCGGCCCAGCAGCCGGTGCCCCCAGTCGGGGTGTACGTGAGCGCTAACCAAGGCGGGAAGGTCGAAACGGTGAAGGTGTTGGGCTACTGCCACGCCGCCGGCTTTATCGGCCTCGTGACCCAGCCCTTCCACCCCGGCAGCCGACGTGCCCACAAGATGCACCCCCGCGCCCACTGCGTTTTCGGCAGCCAGCTTGCCCAGGCAGCCTAGCACCAGCAGCCGGATAGCTCCCAATCTGATTTTCTCAATAGGAAATATACCGCTATGAATACTACCCCCGCGCCGAAGCAGCCCCAGATTAGCCCCTACCAGTGGCTGAATTCCGTGACCCCTTGCCCGCAGTGGCTGGGCTATCCAACCCGCCTGAGCCTGCCAATCAACCTCGATTGGTCGGGAGATTCGGCCGTGCCTGAAATCGGCTCCCGCGTTCATATTCACATGAACGGCTTTGGTCCAGCCGTCGTGCGGGCCTATTTCCACGCCGACGGGTACTTAGGCGTAATCTGCCAGCCGGACGAAATGCCCGACTGGTACCAAAAGCAGGCACCCGGCGTAACGCTAGGCCATTTCTTTGGCCGCGAGTTGGAGCCACGCCGGCCCCAGTCCCCGCAGCAGCTTGCGCAACCCGTGCCCAACTGCCAGGCCGAGGAAGTCGCCACCGGCACCGCGCAGGATTGGATACCGGAATACCCTCCCCAGGAGGAGCCGGATGATAACCAAGACAGCGAGGAGTACCCCGAGCATCCCGGCGACGAGCAGCACGACCAGTAGGTAAGTCGCGGGGGCATCCCTTCCTTTTTTCCCAACTGCCCCTCCCCTCTTTCAGTACCTGCTGGCCGGTTGCTGCGCTCATTTTCTTGGGCACAATGCCACTACTTTACCGGCGCTTGCGTTATATTCGTGTACCCTTTGCCTCCTACCATGAACTCCCCAGTAACCAACTTTCTCGCCCAGCTGACGACGCCGGAGTTTCAGAAATCCATTGGGGAGCAGCTGCGCGCTCGAGGCAGCTGCCGCGAATACTTTCCTTTCCTACCGGGACGAGCAAGGCCGCTACGTGCACGAATACCCTGCCACCGGTGAGGTGTACGAGGTTTCGCTGACCCAGCCACAGACGCGCCGGCTACTGCTTGACGCTGTAGGAGCCTAGTGAGCGAAGCGCGGCCGGTGGAGCAGCAACCAGTACTCTATGTGTTCGCCGGCCCAAACGGCGCGGGTAAAAGCACCTTATTCAACGCAATGGCGGCTCGTAGTCCATCGGTGGAACAGGTGAACGGCGACGTACTGAAACAGCAGAACCCCCAGCTCAGCGGCTTTGACGTGGAGGCGATGACCGCCCAGCGCATCAAGGAACTACGTGACAGCAGGGTTTCTTTCTCGGTTGAGAGCAACTTGGCCCAGACCAATGACTACAAGCTGATTCATGGCGCGAAAGCAGCCGGCTACCGCATTGAGTTGGTGTACGTCAGCTTGGAGTCCGTGCGCGAGTGCCAGGACCGGGTACTGAGCCGCGTGGCCAAGGGCGGGCACGACGTGCCCCCGGCCATCATCGAGCAGCGGTACCACCAGTCCCTTTCCCTGCTAAAGCAGAACTATAAGGAATTTGACCGCATCGAGCTGATAGACAATACCAGCCGGCCATTTCAGCCGGGTGCGCTCATCGAAAAGGGCCTGATAGCTCCTTTGCAGTCACTGCCGCCGGAGTGGGTGAAGGGTGTCGTGACCCACGTCCAACGGATGGAGCGGGTTAACCAGTTGTTAGCTCAATCGGCAGCGGACATGCAGCAGGCAACTATCCGGGTTACGGAAGCAGCGCGGGCGCCAGGTGCCCGCGGCCAGGCCGAGGCGGTACAAGCGGCCGTTCGCATGAGTGGGGCACAGGTAAGCGACGTGCAGCCCGCCGCGGCATCAGAGCAGGGCCAGCGGGTTAGCTACCTGAACGTGCAGTACAGCTTGAAAAGCCCGGACTTGGAGCGAATCAGCACTACGCTTGACGCGGTGCACCGGCAGTCTGGTAGTGAAGTGATGGAAAGCGCTAAAGACCAGCAGTGCCGCCAGGTCCCAGGCCAGGCGCGGGAGGCCGGGCAGAGCCAAGCAACTGAGCGTGGCCAGGACCAGCAGGAGCGCTGACCTCTCCCCTCCCCTACTCAAGTGCATCAACAAAAAGCCCCGGCTTGTTCAGGCCGGGGCTCTTCTATGTCAGGAGGTGCATTGACCTCAGAAAGCAGGTAACAACAAGGGCAGCCCTGGTAGGAACTGCCCTTGGTTGGCGCTACAGCGCCAGAAAGGAGAAGCCAAGTGCCGGCGACCAAACCGACGACTTACCCCTAACCAGTGCTGCAAATTACGCTATTTACTCTCCGCTGGCTTAGCCGGTAGCTTGCCCTGCTTGCGCAGCTGCGCCTCATAGTGCCGATGGGCGGCGACCAAGTACGCCTTTATGCTAACCGGGCTATCCTCCCCTTTGGGCAGCAGCACCAGCGCCAGCCGAATCTCATTCCAGACACTTTCCGGAATTTTTACCGAGCGTTCGGTTTCCATCAGCACAGCATCCGGGGCGGCTGGCTTACGCCCACGCCGGGGCCGCGCAGCGGAGCTAGCCATTGGAGCGGCTGCCGGCAGCGTGGGGGCCACCGTGGCCATCGCCTGAACAGGCGGTGCTGGCTGGCTGGTCGATGCAGCTGCAGGCTCGGGAGCCGCTACGGGGGCCGGCGTTGGCTCCGGAGGCACCGGAGGCACCGTAGCATCGACCGGAGCCAGCGGGGCTACTGCAGGGGTGGCCACAGCCGCCGGCGCAGCGTCAGCAGCCGTGGCACTGGTTGATTTGACTAGCTCCCCATCCATGCCCGCCCGGGCCTGATTCCGTCGCTCAGCAGAGACGGGAATACGCTGCCGAGGCTCGATTTTTGGTTTCTCGATACCCATTGCTTAGTTGGTTTTAGTGGTTGACGTATCGGCCGACTCGCTGAGCTGGTTCCCTGCTTTGCGCTGGGGCAAGCCCAGGCGTTCTATCAGTTCCTCACACACGCGGCGTATTTCGGCATCCGTGTCCTTGTTGCCACCCGCGTAGGTGCGGTAGGTAGGGTTGAGCAAGCTATAGAGCGTCGAGGCCCGGCTGTAGGCGGTGCGCAGGCCCAGGGAGGAGTTGAGGCGCGAGAGGCCCAGCCCGTCGATGTACTCATCCATGTCCTTTTCTTCGCGTCGGCCGGCGACGCGCTTGGTTGGAAGGCCGAAGTATTGGAAATCCAACTGAGCTTCCTCCGCAGACTGCTTGATAGCTTCCAGAATGCCCATAAACTCCGCCGTAGAGGCCCGGTCCAGGTAATCCGATACCAGGGGCACAATTACAGCGTCGCAGGCCGTGAGAGCGTTGAAAACATCGTCGCCATCGGCCCGGCCGGGTACGTCGATGATGATAAGGTCGTAGTCCTGATTATCGGGATTGTCGATGAACTCGAAAATCTTATCCAGGGCCAGCGGGAATACATCGTAGGGGTACTTGGCCGCCGGGTCGGTTTTCTGAAGGTTAGCCAGGTTGTGCGCGTCCAGCTGAGCACGGGTTTTGACGATGCTTTGCTGATAGTCGCAATCCAGAACGGCAATCTTTAGCCCATACTCAGTGGCCAGGGGAGCGGCGAGCACGAGTAGTAGGGTTGATTTACCGGAGCCGCCTTTTGAGTGGCAAAGCTGATAATTTTGGGCATGGGTTTACTGGTTAGGGTTAAAGAACTTTACGCCGGGTGGTCAGTCAGGCGGATAGCGCAAACATACATAAAAAGTGGCGAAGTAGTTACGTGGCGAAGTAGCGAGGTAGCGACGAAGTGAGGTAGTTAAGTAGCGACGTAGCAATAAATCTAAGTAGTCAAGTAGCGAAGTGGTGAAGTAGCAAATTAAATATAATAGTAAAAGGTGTCGAGGTGGTCAAGTGGTGAAGTAGCGAAAAAACGAGAGTGTTGATATGGCATCAGTAGCGAAGTAGTCAGGTAGCGAAGTAGTGAGGAAAAGATGGTGCATTGATAGTGTAGGTAGCGAAGTAGCCAAGTGGTGAAGTAGTGAAGCATCGAACAGTGTAGTACTAATCATTTGGGCTTTTTAGGTAGCGATGTGGTTAAGTAGCGAGGTGGTGAAGAAATTAAACATTAACCTGATGTCTAACTTTTTTAGGTGGCGAAGTAGTCAAGTAGCGAGGTAGCGAATAAATGATCAGCAGGTGTAATGAGATGCGTATTTTAAAGTAGCGAAGTGGTGAAGTAGTGAGAAAATGATTAAAGAGGGATTACAGCGATACCAAGGGGTTTCTGGTAGAAAGGTGGAAAGCGGTTAGTAGAAGGTTAAGCAGGCTTTTTCTCCCAATGGCCTGACTGGTGTAACACATCAAATAGAAGGTGGCGCATCAGAAAAGAAAGAGAGCACCAATCTAGGCCATGGGGTAGTAATTCTAACTCGTAGCTTAGCGGTAGTCTTAGCAATAGTGGCAGCTGGTAATTTCACGGCCGTAGACAACATCGGGCAGGTAAAGCCGTACTGATACTCGTTCATTTCTTTTTAGCAAGAAGAGTAACACAAATACGGCGCTAAAGCTTTGTATTTGTGTTACTTGTATTTCAGCAGAGCTGAAAATATGTGATTATATATCATAACATACTGATTTACAGTGTGTATTTGCTCACATATTATCGTTGAATCGTAGTCCTAGCCACTGTTTCAGCTGTAGAAATGGCCAAAGAGCAGAAGCCGCAGATTCGGGTAAATGCAAGCAGCCACGGGGCCGCCACGAAAGCTGCCACCCGGCTGAAAATGAGTCTTGGTGAATACACCGAGGCAGCGTTGGACTACTTCACAAGCCGGCAACTCAACCCAGCGGACGATGTGGCCCGCGAGGGCCAGCTAATAATGCAGCAGGTGAAGAAGCTGGGCGACCGGGTTTTCAGCTATATGCAGGAGGAGGAGCGCAGCTTACTGCTCCCGATGCTGGAAGAAATGCTTCGGTCCCGTATCACGCTGGAGCGGGTTTTACGGATGAATGAAATCCTGGTCAACAACCTGAATGGCCAGTTGAGCCTACTCAGTGAAGGCCAGTTGGCGGCACACCGGGAGACGCTGAAGAAGCTACGGCAGCAGAATGACGAGGCCGTAGAGCGGCAGCTAAAAGAGGCGCTAACCGGTACTCAGCCCGTTGGTTCAGGAAAGAGAGTAGGGGAGGGGCAGTCGGGGAAAAAAGATACCGAACTGAGCAGCTAAGCCAGCATGTACGTTAAGCTAATCAACCCCGCGACGCACGGTAAAGCCGCTTACAATAACAGCGGCAGCAGCGCGCAGACGCTCAATTATCTGAAGCAGGAAGCGGCTAAAGATGGGCAGACAGCAACGTTTTTCGGGGCTGACCGCGACGGGATTGAAGCGGCAGAACTGATGCAGGAAATCGACACTAACGTGAAAGGATTGCGGGCGGATGATGCCAAGTTTTACTCGTTGGTGATTAGCCCCAGCGCCGACGAGTTGGAGCATATCGGTAATGACGAACAGAAGCTGAAAGCCTACACGCGGGCAGTGATGGAGCAGTACGCCGGCAACTTTAACCTAAAGGAAGGACGGCAGCTGCGCAGTGAGGATTTGGTTTGGGGGCCACCATCCACCAAGACAGAAGCTACCGTGGCACTGACCCCGAGGTGGCCGCCGGCCAAGCTCAGACGGGCGAGAAGAAGTCTGGTCTGCAAACGCATATTCACGTCATCGTGAGTGCCCGCGACCGGAGCCAGAAGATAAGCCTCAACCCCGCCGGCCGCCGGCAGCGGTTCGACTTAATGAACTGGCAGACCCAGGCGGGCAAGCAGTTCGAGAAGCAGTTTACCTACACCGCACAGGAGCACGAAAAGGTGAAGGTCAAGCAGCGGGATGCTAGCCGCGATGCCAGCCGTGCCGCCAAGATTGGAGAGCGGGTAGGGGTACTGAACAAGCAGGTGCCGAAGGCGCAGCAGCTTGACCCAGCGCGGGTGCAGAAGATAGCCCAGGGCCGCGAGTACGATAAGACCTTTTACCGTTCACTGGCCACCGTCGAACGCCGGGCGAAGGCGGGGGAGCCCATTGATAACGCGTACCACCTGTTGACCACCGGCCGGGAGCAGCCTCAGCAGCAGCAAGCGGCTACCAGTGCCCTCCGCGCCTTGCAACAGGCCGTCCGTTCCGGCCGGGGCCGCGACGAGCAGACCGAGAGCATAGGCGAGAAGCGAGGCCGCACAGCCGGGGAGCTTGATATTGAAATGTAGCGCCACCACCCTTATCCTTTCCAACAACCCTCTACACAGTTATGTCTAGCCAACCACCCAGGGCCGCGCCCAACACCCAGAACGTCGGTCTGATTTTCGCCCTGCTACTGCTGGCCATCATCGGCGGCGAGTATTACACGCTGCTGCATCGTGACGAGATAGCCCAGGCCCGGGCCGTGCAGCTCACCCAGCCCGAGATAAAGGCCCTTACTCCCAAGGAAAAAACTCGCCGCCCGGATTGCCGCCATCAATGAGCGCCAGCGGCAGCGCAGGATTGCCAAGGCGCAGCTCGAAGCTGGCCAGGTAGTAGGGGAGGGGGGAGCACAGGCTGCCGTATCCGCGACTCACGCCACCGACCAGGCGCTGAGTAAAAGCGTGGCCCGCGCCGAGGCTGTAGCGAAGGCGGGCCAGGGGTTCAAGTCGAAGCTGCTGGTGAAGGCGGCCAAGTTCTACGGCCCGGCCGGGGTGTGGCTGCGGGCACTGCTGCTGCTGGCGGGCCTCGTGCTGGTGTTCGTGCAGAAGGCCCCGGCTACGGTGCCGGGCAAGCCGAAGCGCAAGCCCATCAACCAAAAGGCATTCCGTGTGGTGGCCGGAGTAGGCGCGGCCGTGTTCCTGATTGCTGGCTACGTGCTGCTGAATATGCACCACTACACGCCCGGCTTTATCACGTTCGGGTATCCGGGTGCCGCTACTGCCGTACTGGCCAGCTGTGGGCTGGTGGGGCTGTTGTGGGCCACTACCAAGCGCCCGGCCTTCGGGCTGACCACCGAGCGCAAGAAGATAGAAACGCCGGACGGCATCTATTTCCGCACGGCAGATGGTGGTTGGATAACCATTGCCAACCCCTACCGGGGCACGCTGGTACTGGGCGGGGCCGGCGCGGGCAAGACCTTCTCGATAGGGGAGCCGATGGTAGAGCAGTTTGCCTACAAGAATTTCGCCGGCCTCATCTACGACTTTAAGTTTCCGGTGCTGGCGGAAACCGCGCAGAAAGCCTTGGTTTTGGCCGAGCGCCAGCGCGAGAAAGAGAAGCAGCAGGCAGCGAAGTATGCCGATAGCATGATGGGCAAGGCCACGGCCAAGCTGACCACTGCCGAGCAGGAGCAGGACGAGCCGCCGGTACAGCTGCACATCATCAACTTCCGGGACCTGACGCGCAGTGAGCGGGTGAACCCGCTGCGGCCCGATGATATGCCCGTGGTAGCCTTTGCCGAGGAGTACAGCCGGGCCATCATCAATAACCTGAATCCATCCAGCATCCGCAAGATGGAGTTCTTCGATACCAGCGCCGTGGCGTATCTGACCAGCATCATCTGGTTTTACCGCAAGCACTACCCGGCGCTGTGCACCATTCCCCACGTCGTAGCTACGGCGATGCACGACGACTTCAAGCACGTTTTGAGTATGCTCGATACAGACCTAGAGAGTGGCGACCTGGCTAGGTCCATCATTACTGCCGTGAAGCAAAAAGCGGAAAAGCAGATAGCCGCCGTCGTGGGCACGCTGCAGGTGATTCTAACCCGGATTAACAGCCCGCAAATCGTGTGGGTGCTGACGCCCAACGAAGCCGAGGGGGAAGGCTTCTCGCTCAATCTGAATGACCCGAAGGCCCCTAAGCTGCTGTGCATCGGCAACGACCCCACCCTGAAGGAGACGTTTTCGCCGGTGGTGTCGTGCGTAATAACGGTAGCGCTGAAGCTGA
Source organism: Hymenobacter sp. J193 (assembly GCF_024700075.1). Taxonomy (NCBI): domain Bacteria; kingdom Pseudomonadati; phylum Bacteroidota; class Cytophagia; order Cytophagales; family Hymenobacteraceae; genus Hymenobacter; species Hymenobacter sp. J193. The sequence goes on along the minus strand of NZ_JAJONE010000006.1, from coordinate 154,525 downwards.
TGAACCAGCAGCGCAAGCACCGCAGCTACGTGTTCCTCGACGAGGCCGCGACCATCTACGTGCCCGGCCTGGAGGTGATACCGGCCACGGCCCGTAGCAACAAGGTGGCGATGGTGTACATGACGCAGGACCTGAGCCAGATGACGGATGCCTACGGAAAGGAGAAGATGCAGGTAATGGTGTCGAACCTGAACAACCAGTTTTTCGGCAAGGTGAACTCGCTGGAAACGGCCAAGTTCATTTCGGAGCTGGTAGGCCGCGAAGACAAGGAAATGATAAGCACCAGCACCGGCACGAGCCAGGGCGGTACCGGCAGCCGCAACAGCAGTTCCAACCAAAGCACCAGCTACCAGGAGCGCAACCTCGTTCGGGTGCAGGACACCATCGGCTTGCAGCAGGGGGAGTTCATCGGGCAGACGGTGGAAACCGAGAGCACCTTTTTCCAGGGTACTATCACCCGGCCCGAGTGGACGGGGGAGCAGTTTCCCTGCACCCGATGGTGAGCTTTGGTGGGCCAGACGACGACCCGGAGAAGGCCTTGGCCGACGCGGTGCAGGAAAATTTCATGCGGGTGCGCCAGGAGGTGCGGGATACGTTGGCCCTGCACGTAAACACCTTGGCATGAGGTGTAAAAATTGCTGCTGAATAACCTGAAAAAGGGCCAAAAAGCGACGTTCAAGCCCTGTTTTTCGTTTAAGTGATATCCACTCTCTCTACCAGAATTCTATGCAAGTACCTACGTTTGCCCCCGCCGCCGCCGGCTTAACGCCCGAGCAGCTGAGCGCCCGCCAGGAGCGGGAGCGCCACGCCTCCAACTCGGTTTCTATTCTGATGAGCAACGGCCCCGCGCCCAGCGAGGAGGTAATGGCCCTGATGCAGCGCTACGTCGATGGGGAACTGACCTTAGACCAGGTGGACGAGCTGAATCGCGCCCGCCTGCAGGCCAAGTACGGCACGCCGGCAGCAACTGAGCAGTAACCCGTAATCACCCAGCGAATGGCAGCCAACGACAAGTTCAGCGACGAAAACGGGGTACTACTCAATAAATTCGGTATCAAGGATGCCGAAGTGCTACGGCAGGTGGAGAATGATAGCGCCTTGCCCAAGCTGGCCAAACTCAATGAGTCGGGCGGCATCCAGGGCGGGCAGTTTGACCATGCCCACTTGAAAGAGCTACACAAAAAGCTTTTTGAGGACGTGTACCAGTGGGCCGGCGAGACGCGGGCTGACCGGGGATTTCAGGGTAACAAGGCCACCTACGTTACCGGCTTCAAGGAAACCATGACCTATGCCCCGCACAAGGAGATAGAGCAGCGGCTAGGGGCCATCGGGGAGCAGCTGGGTAAGGAGAACGGCTTGAAAGGCCTGGACCAAGACAAGTTCACCGAGCGGGCTGCCTACTACATGGACCAGTACAACCACACCCATGCTTTCCGCGAGGGCAACGGCCGCACCCTGCAGGCAATGGTTACCCAGTTGGGCAAGGAAGCTGGCTACCAGGTGGACTTTGGGAAAATCTCGCCCGAAGTGCTGAACCGCAGCCGCGACGAGGCAATGGTCCGGCTGTACCCCCGGCCGAGGCCGATAAAAACCTCAAGCCCCTGCGGGAAATGTTGCAGCAGATAACGACGCCGGCCCCGGGAGTTGCGGCCGAAAAGCTGCGCACCCCCAGCTTGGCTGCCGCGCCCCCGGAATTGTCGCCGGCCATGAAGGCAATGGATGCCCGGCGGGAGTTGGAGGTGACCGGCTACCGGGCGGCGAACGTCATTGCCAATATGCCCGGCCCCGGCAATTATGACCAGGGCGTAAAGCTGGCCCAGCGGGTTTCAGCGGTTACCCATGACCCCGTCGCCATCAAAGGTCCCGGCATCATTGAAATGCAGCTGGCCGCTGACAAGATTCTGAAGCATCCCGGCATGAAGGATATGACGTTGGACTTGGAAGACGCCAGGCGGCTACGGGCTTCGTCGGTGCAGGTGGCGCAGCTGGCCGAGGGCAAGGAACTGGTGACACCTCAGCGGCAGCCGCAAGCCTCAGTACCGGCAGCCGCTGAGCGCACGGCTAACCCGGCTGCCATTGTGCCCAAAACCCACGAGGAGGCCCAGCCGCTCTTTATCAAAGCTGCCCGCGAGGTAGCCAGGGGCTTGGAAGAAAACGGCAAGGGACTCGATGCCGCCCGCCTGCGGGAGGTAGCCAGGTTTGTGGAGCGCAGCCCGGCTATTGCGGGCATGAACCAGGAAAACGCCCATAAGGCCATGCTGGCCGCCGGCAGCATCCCGAGCCTGAGCAGCAACAAGTACACCGACGAACTGCGCAACTCAGTTAGCGTGCTGGAAAAACCACCCAAAACGATTGACCGCGGTGGCCCTAACGTCGGCCGCGACAGTGGCGGAATTGAACGCTAACCCTACCTAACCACCCGACCATGCAAGACGACGAGCTAAGCTTTATGGAGGATATGATAGCCGGCACCGAGCTACTGATGTGCAGTACTTGCGGTGAGGAAACGCTCCATGCCCACGATGAGGTACTGGACGTGTCGCCCGTTGCCACGGAGTTGAGAATGCAGTGTACCTGCTGCCAGACCACCCGGACGTGGACGGACTGGACACCGCCTCACCAGCGTACTCAATCAAACTAAAGAGGCCCGGCTACAAGTAGCCGGGCCTCTTTTTACACCACTTCTTTGATAGTTATTTAGGGCCTTACCAGTGAAATAGCTTCCGGGTCCGGGTTTCCTCCCGCCGCCGCTATCCGCTCCTTAAGGCCCGCAATCCACCGCCCGGCCCCGTGATTGTCCTTTGGGTTAATCAGCACCAGGAACTCGAACAGGGCCAGCGCCTCGGTCCAGCGCTTCGCTTTCTGCAGCTCCACGCCCATGGCATAGTAGGCAGTTAGTACAAAGCCGTTGCCCGTGGATTCGTAGAGCAGCACATCCCGGCCTTCCTCGAAGGATTTGGGAAACAGCAGCCGGGCCTGCATAAATGCCTGCATCAGGTATGTGAGGCCCAGGCCGGGCGTCCGGTTGTTGAGCAGCATTCCCAGGTGCGACACCGCATCCAGGTGCAGCTCCCCGCAGGCGGCCATGATACGCCGGTAGATTTGCTCCGCTTCCAGCGGCGCGGCCGTGTGCAAAGCTTTGCCCTGCTGAAACAGCGCCTCATGCTGCAACACAACCGCTGGATACACCACGCGCCAGTGGCGCGGCTGGTACTCTATCATGCGGAGCTGGTCCATACGCGGGGCCGATGGGAAGGGGGAAAGCTTAAAAATACAGAGAAGTAGAATGCCTCGCTCCTCACGAGAAATTCTGTTCCAACTCTAGCGGCCCGTAAGTAGGCCAAAACTATGCTTGGCGTGCAAATCCGCCCGATTGGAAGATGGGTATGCCCCTATACTTCCGCGTCGAAGGCAGCTAGCTCCTGCTGAAAGCGGTCCAGACGGCCCTTCGTCTTCAGGAAGAGCATGTAGCACGTCTTGCCCCGTATCGGCCCGACATCGAAGCCCAGCAACATGGCTTGATAGCCGAACACGCCCAGCAGGTTCCGAATTAATTTAGGCTCCTGCTTAACCAGTGGACCATAGTACACCCGGTGCAACTGCTGTGCATCAACGGCCAGATTCAGGTCTGCGCAGCGGTCCAGTAGCTTGTGCAGGGCCGCCGGCTCGTAGGTGCGCAGATACCCCCGCACCAGGCGTAGTGCGTCCTCATACGTTACGGCAAACGAGGCGTCGAACGAGGGGAAATCAGCCTCAAATCGTTCGGCGGAATCATCATTAAACGTCATATAGTCCGGGGCAGTGCTAACATGATGGCAAAGATAGCAGGGGGGAATAAAGCGGATTTTGCAGTTGTTTCTTGAGTGCCGGAACATCTTGGAGTAGAGCACCAAGCAAAAAAGCCCACCCTCAACAGGGTGGGCTTCCGGTCAAACAGCAAGTTGAAGCATATGACCGAGGAATTATACGGTACCAACCAAACAGCACCGGCAAAGCCGATGTGGCGGATACTTTTTTGGCAAGGCAAAGATTCGGCTTTTTGAAAGAAAAGACAACCTCAATGCTTCGTGCTACTGAAAGGGCCCAGCCGCATCGGCTATTCTGACGATATTGCGCCATTAGGCTGCGGAAGCGGGAAATCAGTTCTGAGGGGCACTTCCGAGTCCAATTTCAGCTAGGTAGTTTTACGGATAAAAAAGCCGGTGTCAAGCCCCGGCAAACAGCAACTATACTCCATGGTCAACGAAGCGCAGATAGAATACGGCTTTATCGGGGAGCTAACCCGGCTGAAATACATTCACCGGCCCGATATCCGCACCAAAGATGCGTTGGAAGCCAACTTTCGCCAAAAGTTTGAGGCCCTGAACTGTGTGCAGCTCTCTGATGCAGAGTTCAGCCGCCTACGGGATGAAATTGTGAATCCCGACGTGTTCCTGGCCTCCAAAACGCTGCGGGGCAAGAACACCTTTATCCGGGAAGACGGGACGCCGCTGAATTATACCCTCGTCAACATCAAGGAGTGGTGCAAGAACGATTTTGAGGTGGTGAACCAGCTACGCATCAGCACCGCCAGCAGCCACCACCGCTACGATGTCATCCTGCTCATCAACGGCCTGCCGATGGTGCAGCTGGAACTGAAGACGCTGGAAGTGACGCCGCGCCGCGCCATGCAGCAAATTGTGGACTACAAGGCCGACCCCGGCAACGGCTACACCAATACGCTGCTGTGCTTCATTCAGCTGTTCATCGTCTCCAACCGGTCCACTACCTTCTATTTCGCCAACAACCGCGCCCAGCACTTCAGCTTTTCGGCCGACGAGCAGTTCCTGCCCGTGTACCAGTACGCGGACATCGACAATCGGAACATCAGCGGCCTGCATGACTTCGCCTCTACTTTTCTGGCCAAGTGTACGCTGGCCGAAACCATCAGCCGCTACATGGTGCTGGTGGAAAGCGAGCAGCGGCTACTGGTGATGCGCCCCTACCAGATTTACGCGGTGAAGGCTATTGTCGACTGCATTCACCAGAACCGGGGCAACGGCTACATCTGGCACACCACCGGCAGCGGCAAGACGCTCACGTCCTTCAAGGCCTCGACGCTGCTCAAGGACAACCCCGACATCGAGAAATGCCTCTTTGTGGTGGACCGTAAAGACCTGGACCGTCAGACCCGTGAGGAGTTCAACCGGTTTCAGGAAGGCTGCGTGGAGGAGAATACCAACACCGGGGCCCTGGTTCGCCGGCTGCTCTCTCCCGACTACGCCGACAAGGTCATCGTGACCACTATCCAGAAGCTCGGTATTGCCCTCGACCCCAGCCACCGCCAGGACTACAAGGGGCAGTTGCAACCGCTGCGCGATAAGCGCGTGGTCTTCATCTTCGATGAGTGCCACCGCTCGCAGTTCGGCGAAAACCACCAGGCCATCAAGGAGTTTTTCCCGAAGGCCCAGCTTTTTGGCTTCACGGGCACGCCCATTTTCGAGGAAAACGCCACCTACACTCAGGTAGACGGGCAGGAAGGGTCTTTCAAGACCACGGAAGACATTTTCCAGAAGCGCCTGCACGCCTACACCATCACCCACGCCATTGAAGACAAGAACGTGCTGCGCTTTCACGTCGACTACTTCAAGCCCGATGGCAAGACGCCGGCCCGGTCCGGAGCGGCCCCCGCGCAGGCGGCCGTGGTAGAAGCCATTTTGCACAAGCACGATGCCGCCACCCACCACCGCCGCTTCAATGCGGTGCTGGCTACGCAGAGCATCAACGACGCCATTGCTTACTACCGCCTCTTCCGGGAAGCGCAGCAGCGCCGGCTGGAAGCCGACCCCGATTTCCTGCCCCTGAACGTGGCCTGCGTGTTTTCGCCCCCGCCGAGGGCAACCCCGACGTGCGGCAGCTGCAGGAAGACCTGCAACAGGAAAAGCAAGACAACCAGGAAGACCCCGAAGGCAAGAAGGCGGCCCTCAAAACCATTATTGCCGACTATAACGCCCAGTACAGCACCAGCCACACCATCGGCGAGTTCGATAGGTACTACCAGGATGTGCAGCAGCGCATCAAAGACCAGAAGTGGCCGGTGGCCGACTACCCGCGCCCGAAACGCATCGACCTCACCATTGTGGTGGATATGCTGCTCACCGGCTTCGACTCGAAGTACCTCAACACGCTGTACGTGGATAAGAATCTGCGGCACCACGGCCTGATTCAGGCGTTTTCGCGCACCAACCGCGTGCTCAACGATACCAAGCCCTACGGAAACGTGCTCGACTTCCGGCAGCAGCAGCCGGCCGTTGACGCGGCCATTGCTCTGTTTTCCGGCGTGGATAAGAGCCGCGCTAAGGAAATCTGGCTGGTGGACCCCGCGCCCGTGGTGCTGAAACGCTACGAGGCCGCCGTGCAGCAGTTGGAAACCTTTATGCAGGCCCAGGGCCTCACCGCTGCCCCCCAGGACGTAGCCAACCTGAAGGGCGACGCCGCCCGGGGCCAGTTCGTGGAGAAGTTCAAGGAAGTGCAGCGGTTGCGCACCCAGCTCGACCAGTACACCGACCTGGGCGCGCCCGAGCAGCAGCAGCTCGAAACCCTGCTGCCCACCGACGACCTGCGCGCCTTTCGCAGCCAATATCTGGAAACGGCCAAGCGCCTGCGCGACCAGCAGGGCAAAGGCGGCACCGACAATCCGGCGGTGGACCAGCTCGACTTTGAGTTCGTGCTCTTCGCTTCGGCTGTGATTGACTACGATTACATCATGGGCCTGATGGCGGCCAGCACCGGGCAGGCTCCGCAGAAGCAGAAGCTCACCCGCGAGCAGATTATTGCCCTGCTGGGCTCCAGCGCCAACCTCATGGACGAGGCCGACGACCTGACCGACTACTTTGCCGGCCTGCCCACCAACCGCGGTTTCAGCGAGGCCGAAATCCGCGAGGGCTTCCAGGCCTTCAAGCAGCAGAAAACCGCCGCTGAGCAGGCCACTATTGCCGCCCGCCACGGGCTGGCACCGGAGGCCCTCACGGCTTTCGTGGACGGCATTCTGCGGCGCATGATTTTCGATGGCGAGGCGCTGGGCGACCTGCTGGCCCCGCTGGGCCTGGGCTGGAAAACCCGCGCCGCCAAGGAAGGCGAGCTGATGACCGAACTCATTCCCCTGTTGAAGAAACTGGCTCAGGGCCGCGAAATTTCCGGGCTGGCAGTATATGAGTAAGCTGACGACCGATAACCAGCCGGCGTTTGAGGAGCTACTGGGCCGCATCCGGCAGACGCGGCAGGCCGTCTTCGCGCAGGCGAATACCGCGCTGATTGACTTATACTGGTCGGTAGGCCAGGTTATCAGCCAGAAGGTGCAGCGCGAGGCGTGGGGCAAGGGTGTGGTGGCTGAGCTGGCCCGCCACATTGCCCGGCACGCGCCGGAGCTAAAGGGCTTCAGCGACAAAAACCTGTGGCGCATGAAGCAGTTCTACGAAACCTACGCGGCCGACACTGCCCTCGTTCGGCTGGTGCGGGAGCTGCCTTGGTCGCACAATCTGGCCATTTTTTCGCGGTGCAAGACCCCGGACGAGCGAGCGTTCTACCTGCACCTGGCCCGGGAGAAAAAATACGGCTTCCGGGAGCTTGACCGCCAGATTTCGGCGAGCTTGTTTGAGCGCAGCCGGCTAGGGAGGCAAAACTCTCAACGGTGTTGAGAGAATTACACCCCACTGCTGGCCAGGCGTTTAAAGACAGCTACGTGCTGGAGTTTCTGGGCTTGCCCGAAGCGCACAGCGAGGCCGACCTGCAAAAAGCGCTGCTCCGGCACATGAAAGCTTTTATCCTAGAGCTGGGCAGCGACTTTATCTTTGTGGGCGAGGAATACCGGCTGCAGGTAGGCAACCAGGATTTTTACATCGACCTGCTGTTCTTCCACCGGGCCTAGCGGCACTGGTGGCTTTTGAGCTGAAGATTGGCCGGTTTATGCCCGAACACCTGGGCCAGCTGGGCTTTTACCTCGAAGCCCTTGACCGCGACGTGAGAAAGCCCCACGAGAACCCCAGCATCGGGGTGCTGCTGTGCCGCGACCAGGACGAGGAGCTGGTGGAGTACGCTCTTTCACGCAACCTTTCGCCCGCCCTCATTGCCCAATACACCTTGCAGCTGCCCGATAAAAAGCTGTTGCAAGCCCGCCTGCACGAAATTCTAACCCGCTAACTGCCGGCCGATAACGACAACCTATGAGTAACGAGACAACAAATACGGCGGTGCCGAAACTGCGCTTTCCGGAGTTCCGGGAGGCAGGAGAGTGGGAAGAGAAGCAAATAAAAGACCTATTTGACTCAGGGAATAAAGCAGAAAAAGGTGGTTTGTTCGACAATGAAAGAATTATCACTGTTCGACTGCATGGCCTAGGCGTTGTGAAAATGATAGGGCCGCAGCGCTAACTGGCGGCACAAATTATTTCAAGCGCGAGACGGGCCAATTTATTTTTTCTAAAATTGATTTGTTGAATGGTGCCTTCGGATTGGTGCCAGAGAAACTGAATGGATTTGTTTCTTCGGCTGATATTCCTGCACTGACTTTTAAAAATCAAGAAAGCGCAGGCTTCTTTCTTAACTGGATGCTCGCCAGTTATAAAACGCTTGCATTAGAAAGGACTGGCACTAGCACGACTCTGAAACGAATTTCAAAGGAAGGCTTTCTCAGTTCTGCTATCTGGCTACCAAGTGTAAAAGAACAACAGAAGATAGCCGCTACTTTTTCTTCCCTCGACGACCTCATCACCGCGCAAAATGCTAAGCTGGCAGCGCTCCAAGCACACAAGAGGGGGCTAATGCAGGCACTCTTTCCCGCCGAAGGAGAAACGGTGCCCAAGCTAAGGTTTTCAGAGTTTCAGGATGCGGGGGAGTGGGAAGAGAAGAAGTTCGGGCAACTTGGTAACCTTGTTTCTGGCCTAACATATAGTCCCAAAGATGTTAGGGAAAATGGTTTGCTTGTGTTGAGGTCAAGTAACGTTCAAAACGGCAAAATTGCTCTTGACGATTGTGTGTATGTTACACCAACGGTTAAGGGAGCAAACCTGTCAAAACCAAACGATATTCTGATTTGCGTTCGAAACGGCTCCAAAGCGTTGATTGGTAAAAATGCCCTTATTCCTGACGGAATGCCGCTATGTACTCATGGCGCATTCATGACTGTTTTTAGGTCACCTAATCCAGCTTTCGTTTTCCAACTTCTTCAGAGTGATTCATACAACAAGCAGGTTTCTGAAGATTTAGGAGCAACAATTAATTCCATAAATGGAAACCAGCTACTTAAATACATATTTTATGTTCCCGAACTAGAGGAACAAAAGAAAATTGCCGAGTGCCTTTCCGCTCTCGATGACAGTATCACGGCGCAAAGCCAAAAGATAGAAGCCCTCAAACTTCATAAGAAAGGGTTGATGCAGAGGCTGTTTCCAGCGCTACTTGAGGCCGCCGTATGACATTTCCCACCTTAGCCGAGCTGGCCACGCATTTCCGGGCCACGCTGGCAAATAAGAAGTACATCCTGCTCTACGCCTACAACGGCACGGGCAAAACGCGCCTATCGGTGGCGTTCAAAGACGCGGGCAAAACCGCCGACGCGGCCGATACCCTCTACTTCAATGCGTTTACGGAAGACCTGTTTTCCTGGCACAACGATTTGGAGAACGACACCGAGCGCCGCCTGCTCCTAAACACAGAGTCGCGCTTTTTTAACGGGCTGCGGGAGCTGGAGATGGACAACCGCATCCGCCCGCTCCTGCAGCGCTACGCCGATTTCGACTTCACCATCGACTACGAGGCGGGCTTCGTCCAGTTTCACCGCGACATTCGGGTAGCGGACGCCACGGAGCGCGCCGACTTCATCAAAGTGAGCCGGGGCGAAGAAAACATCTTCGTCTGGTGCTTTTTTCTAGCCGTGGCCCAGCTGGCCGTGGATGCGGAAGAGGGCAGCGCCTACAGCTGGGTGAAGTACCTCTACATCGACGACCCGATTTCTTCGCTCGACGACAACAATGCCATTGCCGTGGCCAGCCACCTGGCCCAACTGCTCAAACGGCCGGGCAATACCATCAAAACGGTTATATCCTCGCACCACTCGCTTTTCTTCAATGTGATGCACAACGAGCTGGGCAACGCCGTGAAGTATTTCCTGAGCAAGAACACCGCCGATGGCACCTACGCGGTGCAGGACACCACCGATACGCCATTCTTCCACCACGTTTCGCTTATCCGCGACCTGTACCAGGCCGCCACCGCACCCGACGGCAAGCTGTACACCTACCACTTCAACATCTTGCGCGGCGTGCTAGAAAAACGGCTAGCTTCCACGGGTTCGGCAATTTTTCGGCCTGCATCCGGCAAGCCCCCGACGACGTGGACGGCAACGTCCACGCCCGCATCATCAACATTCTCAGCCACGGCAATTATTCGCTGTTTGAGCCCCGGGAAATGCTGCCGGAAAACAAAGAATATTTCCGGCGCATCCTCACTGATTTCATGACCAATTACCGCTTCAATCCGGCCCTGTTTCCGGAAGTAAGCCCCGTTACTGCCTAACCATGAGTACCCAAAACCAACAACAACAGCTGGGCAAAACCCTCTGGAACATTGCCGACCAGTTGCGGGGCGCGATGAACGCCGACGACTTCCGCGACTACATGCTGTCGTTCCTGTTCCTGCGCTACCTCTCCGATAACTACGAAACCGCCGCGAAAAAGGAGCTGGGCACCGATTACCCGGACACCCCGGCGGATGTCCTGAAAACGTTGGGCGCCTTCACCCCGCTCGAAATCTGGTACGGTGAGAACCGCGCCGACGTGCCCGCGTTTGAGCAGCTCATGCGCCGCCGCGTGCACTACGTGATAGAGCCGCAACACCTGTGGAGCCACATTGCCGAGCTAGCCCGTACCCACAGCACCGACCTGCTCGACACCCTCGAAAAGGGCTTCAAGTTCATCGAAACCCAATCCTTCGACAGCACTTTCCAGGGCCTGTTTTCGGAAATCAACCTCAACTCCGAAAAGCTGGGCCGCACCTACGCCGAGCGCAACGCCAAGCTCTGCAACATCATCCAGAAAATCGCCGAAGGCATCGGCGGCTTCTCGACTGACGCCGACACGCTGGGCGACGCCTACGAGTACCTCATCGGCCAGTTTGCATCAGGTTCGGGTAAGAAGGCCGGCGAGTTCTACACGCCCCAGCCTATTTCAACCATCCTGTCCGACATCGTAGTACTCGACGGCCAGAACCCCGCCGCTGGCAAGCGCGCCAAGCTGGAAAGAGTTCTGGACATCACTTGTGGGTCGGGCTCGTTGCTGCTGAATGTTCGGAAACATATGGGCCCGCACGGCATAGGCAAGATTTACGGTCAGGAACTCAACATTACCACCTACAACCTGGCGCGCATGAACATGCTGCTCCACGGCGTGAAGGATACCGAGTTTGAAATTCACCACGGCGACTCCCTCAAAAACGACTGGGACGTACTGAACGAGATGAACCCCGCCAAAAAGATGGAGTTCGATGCCATCGTGGCCAATCCGCCGTTCAGCTACCGCTGGGAGCCCGCCGAGTCCCTGGGCGAGGATTTCCGCTTCAAGGGCTACGGCCTCGCGCCCAAGTCGGCTGCCGACTTTGCCTTTTTACTGCACGGCTTCCACTTCCTAAGTCAGGAAGGGACGATGGCCATCATCCTGCCCCACGGCGTGCTGTTCCGGGGTGGGGCCGAGGAGCGCATCCGTACCAAGCTGCTCAAGGACGGTCACATCGATACGGTCATCGGCCTGCCAGCCAACCTGTTCTTCTCCACTGGCATCCCGGTCTGCATCCTGGTGCTGAAAAAGTGCAAGAAGCCCAACGATGTCCTATTTATCAATGCCAGCGAGCAGTACGAGAAAGGCAAGCGCCAGAACTTTCTGCGCCAGGGCGACATCGACAAAATAGTAGCCACCTACCGGGACCGTACCAAAGAAGACCGTTATTCCCGCCCAGTGCCCATGGCGGAGATTGAGCAAAACGGCTACAATCTGAATATCTCGCGCTACGTGAGCACCGCCACGTCAGCCGAGACGATTGACCTGCAGGCTGTGCATGATACGCTGGTAGCTATTGAAGAGAAGGCAGCGGATGCCGCCAACCGGCACAATCAGTTTCTGCAAGAGTTGGGGTTGCCGCTTATTTAAGAAGGCAGGAAAGAACAACGAGACGCTTTTCGTCTCGTTGGCTTTTCGGTAACCGCTCCAAAGCATTGAACTGTATTTGATTGTACTTGCTGCGCGGGATGCGTGGGATTCGTTCTTTCGTTTTGTCAAACAAATAGGACCTTGGTTGAAAGCGTAGTCCACGCTTTTAACCAAGGTCCTACCTGTTTATTAAGAAACGCGACAAGTTAACCCAGCTCCCACAAAACAACTACAGATTGTTGGGTACCTCTATTCCTAGCGTTGCATTGTGCTTATGGGTTTACGCATGGTAAGAACTCGACTCACCATATAAACGGCACGAATTATTGGCCCCATAAGCAGAAAGAAGCTTAAAATAAGAGAGGCTTTACTAAGCCAATCAGGCAGCACTGACCACAAGAACTTAATAATAGCCAGCATGGAAAATGCCGTGAAAAGCTCGATGCTGGCCCACAAAAAGGCACCCACAACTGTGATGTACAGGTCTGTTACAAAGAAAGCCTCGAACCCATCTGCAGGATGGTAGTTTTTAGAGCTTTCGGCAGTTGATGCACTTTTTTGGGCAAGTGACTCCTGAAATTTAGCGCGATAGTTTTCTCCAACAGAGATGAGTAGTGCTAAAGCCGTAAAGACAAAACCGGCCATAGAAATGCTTGCTGAGCAAAGTTGGTCGGCAAACGAAGCCAGAGAATCTTTGGTCAGAACAAGCCCTGAACGCTTGCGCAAGTAGTCTTGAATGAACCAACCCCCAATGGCCACGACTATGCCTATCACTAAGTCGTGGCGCATGGGAAAACGGAAATAGCGGTCGGCCCAAACCGTGAGCAACGGAGTTGGTTTGCCGTAGTTACTCATTGGTCGCATATTGAATAGCAGCGTCCACTAAGCGAGCTGTCACGTCAGTGCTATCAATGACGCGGCTATATCCAGGTACAGTGGCAGCTTGTATATCGAGCCGTAACTCAGCAGAAAGTAAATCGAAGGGCTTTATACTTCCACCCGTGCCACTGTCTTCGGCTGTGGCTTCCAACAAATCAAAGTCTGTCATGCGCTCCGGGGCATCTTGAAAAGCATGGACTAAATCCAGAACCGCACCTCTGGCCTGCTGCAAAGTTGTTTGCTGGCTGTAATTGAATTTGTATTTGACTTCAATGTATTCCGCTTGGTCAAAACCATTGGAAGCATTCAGACCCGAAACCACACCTGTAGGAGCATACTGATTGATTCGGTTCAGATTCTCTCTATACACCCGCATTTTCAACGACGAGACTCGCCCAATTTGGTTGAGAATGGCTTCATGGTTTCCATCTCGCACTACCAAAGAGGCTACAATCTTAGCCAAATCACCCACACCGGCATTTGGGGCATGATGCCTGAGTATCTTAACCAAATCGCCTACCCTAGGACCGAAATGGTTATACTCAATTGCTAATCGGGGTGGATGGTTACCCCGGCCAAAAGCAATGGCGAGCTGGGTTGTTTCTATTAAGCCTTCATTCGCTGCCATCAGCAAATCTCTGTCTGTATCATTATCCAGGTCAGTGATTCGAGCAAGTGCATTCTCACGAATGAAAACCAAATGACCAGAAATTACATTCTGCGGATTGAATTGCAGGAAGCGAAAGCACGCTAATCGGTCAACACGCTGCTGGCAACGAGAGCGACCAACAAGACCTCGGGCATATCGAAATATTTCCCGCCAATTGCTGATAGCATCACCATTACGGTCGAGAAACTCTAAATCGTAGAAGTAAACTGTGCGTTTAATTGTGGGCATAGATTTTCATTTTAGAGACTACTGAGCACGCTTCCGCAATGGAATAAACGTTGAATTTATGTGACTGCCAGGGGCTGTTAGGAATGCCTTACTGGGTGATTTAACTCCTCCAAAAGCCAGTTCAGCATCGTGAAGGCCGAGCTGATAACATCGTTGAATGTTAAAATTTCGACTTTTTCCCCCAGTCCGTATTGAGCTGCTACGTTCGATTTACCGCCAATAAGCATGATATGCATTGCCGCCCCCGGTAGGTAAGCCGATAATGCCTGCCGGTAGTCTTCGGCCTGAGCTACATCGGCGCGGGTAACGGTATGCGAAGGCCGCTTAAACTCAATGAGTAGGTACTGACGCGACCGGTCTTGATTGAGCAGCAAATCCGGCCTGTTACGGGCATTTTCACCACTGTACTCGCGCTTACCGGTTATCTTTTCAACGGTTGATACCAATGTCCTGTTGGATGTCATTAAGGAATACTCCGCACCGAGCAGCCAAAGGTTTTTCTCAAACGCTAAGTGTAGGTCTTTTTCTTGGGTTTCGGGGTTGTTGACTAACTCTTGCAGTTTAGTCAGGAACTGAAGCCGGAAGGATGCTTGGCGCGAAATCATAGCTAACTCGACCAGACCAAACTTGTTCAAGGCTTCGGCAAATGTGGCCACGTCGGCGTACTGAGCCTCATCTAGGCGTTTGATGATTTCCCAGTACTCGTCTTTTTCAATGGTGTCAAGTAGCACCCGAATGAGCGTTTGCAGCTTCTGTTCGGGCAGAGCATAAAAAGTGGTTAGCACTCGGTCAAGCGCTTTGCGGGCGTAGTCACGCTTATAAGCGGGTAGCCGCCGTAACTCCTGGTCCACCTGCTTTTGCAGCCGGGCTTTTGCCAGGCTGATTTCGTTTTTAAACACCCCGCGCAGGGCCGCTTCCAACTTGGGGCGTACGTACTCTTCCAGAATCTGCACGGGCTTGCTGTTTTCAATCAGCGCACCCCAATCTGCTGTTACGTAGTCTAATAACTCATCGGCTTCTACTTCGCCATATACCCGCTTGAGTAGCTTGGCGGGTATCTCGCCCCCATTATCTTCGAGGCCGAAAAAGCTGGGTTTGCCGACCGTTTTTCCGCCTACTCGCACCGCAAGTCCTGGTTGGCGTAGCGATTGATTAGTTTCAGAAATGACAAAACGTAGTGTCACACTGCCCAAGCCCTCTAACACATCGGTGAAAGTAAAAACCTTGCCTTTCACGTCGGATACATCCAGCTTATCGCCATTCACATAAATAGTGAATTGGTCTTGCCGGCCGTATTCCATAATGAGTACCAGCCGCAAACGGTCAGGGTTGGGGAATACCAAGTTTTGGTTGATATCCCGAATGCGGATGGTAGTGCCATGTTCCTCCTGATTGCATTCCTCCTCAATAACTGGCAAGTCGACGTCCTCAATGTCATGCTTGGCGGCCGCCAGCACTTTCTTTTCAATGTGGACGGTCGTTCGTTTTCCTCGCGCCCGTGTTTCCACTAACATCAGGCTGCCGACAAATAAGCCCGCAAACTTGCCTATGCCTTTCCTGCCTTTCACCATGCGACCGTTTTGGGTAGTATTTCCTTTGCGGTCCCGTCGGTTATTGGCAATGATAAGATACTCGTTGCGCACCTCTTCCGGGGTCATGCCTGTCCCATCGTCCCGAAACTCAATAGTGGCATCCTCAGTTAAGATTGAGGGCAATACAATCCAGACGTTCTTGGCTTCTGCATCCCAAGCGTTGTCAACTAGCTCGCGTAGCGCAAATTCAGAAGAACGATAGTTCTCGCCCAGCAGAGCCGCCAGCTTGGGGTGGACTTTGAATGTCGTCTTCTTCATGAATAGCCGAGGAAATAGATGCAAGCTAAGTCGATAGAGTCAAAGGCGTATAATAGCACAATTTCTTTTATATGTGATGATTTTTAAAGTGGCAGTAAATAGGGGAATCTGTAAAAAGTGGCACTTACAAGTAACACTATACAATTCCGCTGTCTATAGGCGTTTGTTTGTAGTAAACGAGGGGCGCCATATCAAGCTCTACTCGTCAATATCACAACCCCAACGCTTGAGCAGCATTATAAGAAACCACGTTGTTGAGCTGCGTGTAGCGCTCAATCATGGCATCCGTTTTCTGCTTGGTCTGGTTCTTAATGGCCTTATGGGATTGCCCATTTAGCACGGCTACCGTCACAAAGGACACGCGCAGTGAGTGGGCTGAGTAAGCCGGCCCGAGGCGCTTTTGCACCAACTTGTTGATGGAAATGTCCGAGAGCCGCTTGTCCGAAGGAGCAGCCATCTGCCCCGGAGTCGCCCGCGGAATCTTCACGAACAGTGGACCCGTGGTCCGGCCCAGCAGATTAAGCCAGGCCCGGAGGCAGCGCACGGGGCAGAAATCCGCATTAGGGGCGTAGAAAATGGCTTTGTCTTCCACCGCGCCATACTGATTGGTCTTGCTTTTGGCCAGATGCACCAGCAAGGCCCGCTCCGTAAATTCCAGCTGCTCGATGTTGAGGTCCACCAACTCGGAGCGTCGGAAAGCCCCCGCGAAGCCGACTAGCAGCAGTGCCCGGTCCCGCAGGCCCGCCGTCGTTTCCAGGTCGATGCTACGAATGGCTTGTTTCAACTCCTCGACGGTGAAGGCCAGCGCCTGGTCCTGCCGCTTGCCCAGGGTGCGGGCAATGCCTTCCATGACGATGTTGAGCGCATCCACCGTCGCCGGCATCGGGTGGCCGCTGAGCTGATGCGCCTTGCGGATGGCGGCCAAGTGCCGCCGGATAGTGGCCAGCGCGTGCGGCCCGGTGAGGGGTTGTTGTCCCTTCTTTTTCTCCCTACCGCCCCCAGCATCTGGAGTCGGCTTTTCAGAAGCCAGGTGGGCAACGTATTCCGTCAGGGTGGTGACGTCGGCCGGCACTGCCGTAAAGCCGTGCAGCGCGCAAAACTCGGCGTAAGTATTTAGGTCAGACTTGTAGGCTCGCTCCGTGTTGGCGGCACCCTGCAGGCCCGTTTCCAGGAAGCCGGCTACTTTGGATGAAGCCCGCGCCAGGTTGGCAGCGACTGCTGACCCTGTCGTTACGGCCGGCACGTTGCGTGGGGATTTACTCATGGTTCGGGGTGAAGGGCAACGTTGAGCAACGCATGGAGAAGGCCATACTTAGAAGGTGGTATCGTCCATGAAGTTCACCCAGCGCAGGTAATCTGTTTCGCTGAGCTGGTGAGCCATATAGTCATGTACTGGAGTGGCCCCGTTGGGTGAGAATAAAATCCTGAAACGAGGGGGAGCCGCCCGCCCAGCACGCAGCCATGCCCCGCCGTAACAGCAGCACCCGAATGGCCGAGGGGTGACTATCCACCCACCTGATATATTCTTCCGGCGTAGGCTTATAAGCGCGGGCTTGCTGCAGGTAGGCCAGCGCCTGAGTTGTCACGCGCTCAACAAAGTCCAGTTGACTCATATTACTTAACAGTCCAGTGGTAGCCACGCCGGTAAGCCCAGAGCACGAGGTTGGGGGCAATGTCTTCCGTGAAGCGGTAACGGGAATACGTGTAGAGGGCGAACAGCCCCGGCACCACCCATACCAAAACCGGGTGAGCGGCCTTGACGGTGTGCACGATGAACAGGTGCAGCAGCAGCGACGGGATGAAGCAGGCCACCAGTAGGCAAAGCGTGAACGGCAGCAGCCAGTGCCGGGTGCCGCGCAGGCGCAGGCCGATAGCCACTCCTTTAAGTAAATAGAGCAGCGCGTAGAAGCCGTAGGCCAGCGCCCCGATGCTCAGCAGCCGGGCATACCCGAAACCCGGCCCGAGAAAAATCCAGGTTGGTTGTCAGCACCAGGCCCAGCACTAGGAATGGAGCCAGCACCAGCGTTTCGACTACCAAGCGAAAGCCCAGGCCCAGCACCACGGCTAGTCCGTTGCCAATAGCCTTACCGTTTTGATAGGACTGTCGAATGTTGGGCGCGTTGCGGCCAACCTCGTAGCCATCTTCGTAGTCAGACATGGTGTTATAAATTGCGGGTGAGAGTCGCATAGTGATGGAAGCTTTTACCAGTAATATTTGCCTTTAAGTTAAGCTAAAACAAGTTATGATAATTAAGTATTATCATAACTTGTTCTGAAAGGTAAAAAGAACTGTGGTGGGATACGCTCCCTCAACTAAAATCTGTTGCTTTCTCTGTTAGCCAGCTTAACTGATTAATACTTTAAAACGGTACATCTGGTGAAAGCCGATTTAAAAGAGAAGAGAGACTTCTTGTAAGAATGTGCCCAGGCACGCAATTCCAAAGGACGGGTGCCCAAAATCATCATCAGGGGCGTCTGTAAACGAGCTTCCTTGTGATTGGCTATGGCGCTCAAGGTTTCCTCATCCCGAAAGCTCATGTACGCAGCTGCCCCCGGATGCGTGTGCCAATCGCCCAGGTACGTTTCGGTGCGTCCGGACTGGGCATACAGTCGTGCAATTTCCTGCTCGTGGTAGGCGCTATCCGGGCGGAAAGACCGCTTCTTATGCACGGCCTTGGGCCCCGGCCCAATGACGGCCGTGATAACGGCCTCAGTCGCCGAGCCCCAATAGCCCATTAGGATGCCGCCCGTTTCAAAGGGTATTTTTCGTACCGTCTCCTCCAAAATTGGCCTTGGTTAAAAGTTTGGTACAAAGGTTAAACGAGCGTCCTGGATGAAGGCCACTACTGGAGTCCTTCTATCACGAAGTGCAGCGCATCATTGAGCGCGCTATTCATCCTGAATTGGGAAACCGCTGCATGCTTAGAGATGGTCTCTTACTTGTTTGGCTGGGGGCTGCTCATTAGCTGGCGGGGCTTGCTTGGCCGAAGTGCTCCTGGAGCACCTGGTTGACTTTGTCGCGGGTGAGGGGCTTGGTGAGGTAGCCGGCGATGGGCAGGCCCTGCATCTGCTCGACGTCGTTGGGGTTGAGGGAGGTAGTGAGCATGATGATGACCACCGAGGGGTTTTCCCGTTCGGGCCGTTGGGCGTAGGCCTGCAGGAACTCGAAGCCGTTCATGCGCGGCATTTTCATGTCGAGCAGAATCAGGGCCGGACAGGTGGGCGAAGTGGGCAGCTCGCAGTGGGCTTGCAGCAGGTCCAGGGCTTCCTGGCCGTTTTGGGCCACCAGGACGGCGTCGCTGATGGCCATGCGCCGAAGCAGGGTTTGGTTGAGAAAGTTGGTGGTGTCGTCGTCGTCGACGAGCAGGGTGCAGGAGATGGCAGCCATGAACTTTAGGAAGGGACGTAAGCAGGGAACGGGGGCGCGCCGGCCTCGGCAGTGGTGTGGGGCAGGTAGACGAAAAAGGTGGTGCCGGCGCCGAGCTGCGAGTGCACCTCGATGCGGCCGCCCGCGTTCTCGACCATGCGCTTGACCATGTAGAGGCCGATGCCCGTGCCGTCGACGTGGTCGTGGAAGCGCTGGAACATGGTGAACAGCCGGGGTAACTGGCTCTCCGCGATGCCGAGGCCGTTGTCGTGCACTTCGAGCACGGTGTGGCCCGGGCGCACGTGGCCCCGCACGTCGACGCGCGGCGGGCGGTCGGGCGAATGGTACTTGACGGCGTTGCTGAGCAGGTTGTAGACGATGCTGCGCAGGTTTTTTTCGGAAAACTGCACGGGCGGCAGCGCGTTCACGTCAATGAACAGCTTGGCCCCGGCACCCTCCAGCAGCGTCGCCAGGTCCAGGCGCACGTCCTCGACGACGGCGGCCAGGTCGACCAGGGTGGTGGCGGGGGCGTGCTCCTTTTGCAGCTTGGAGACTTCGGTGAGGTGGTCGATGGTGCGCTTGAAGCGCTCCACCGACTCGGACATGCGCGTGAGCGTGGGGCCGACTTCCGGGTCCTGGGCCACGGCCGGGGGCAGCTCCTCCTGCAGCAGGTAAAGTAGCCCCTCGATGTTGGAGATGGGGGCCTTGAGGTCGTGGGAGGCCGTGTAAATGAAGTTGTCGAGGTCGACGTTGGTGCGGGTGAGCTGCTGGTTGCTGTCACTCAACTCCGCGTTGGTGGACTGCAACGCTTGGTTGAGGACGTCGACCTGCTGGCGGGCCCGGACCTGGGTGGTGACGTCCAGGGCCACACAGGAGATGCGCGTCACCTGCCCGTGCTCGTCGCGCAGGGGCTGGAAGGCAAAGGTGAAGTAGCCCACCTCGTCCGGCGCCTGGGGGTCCAGCTGCGCGGCAAACTCTTCGACGAACATGGACTCGCCTTGTTCCCACACCCGCCGCAGCAGTTCGGGCACGCCCTGGCTGGTCAACTCCGGCAGCACCTCGAAGTAGGGCCGCCCCAGGCACTGCCCGCGGTGCGCTTAATAACGTGCGTCATGGTCGGGTTGATGACCTCAAACACGTAGTCCGGGCCGCGCACCACCCAAATGCCGGCGGGGGCCTGCGCAAAGACGTCCGTGAGCAGCTGCCGCTGGATTTCGCGCTCCCGGCGGGCGAGCACCTGCTCGGTGACCTCGAAGGCAAAGATGCTGACGCCCGCTATCTGCTCGTTTTCGCGGTAGGCTTGGTAGGTAAAGTTGAAGTACAGCGTGCGGGGGGCTCACCGTTCACCGGCACGGGCGCAAAGGGCGCCTCGGCCCCGAAGTAGGTTTCGCCGGTGTGGTAGACGCGGTCCAGCAGCGCCCCAAAGCCTTGCGCGGCCAATTCAGGCGCGGCGTCCGCCACCTCGCGGCCCGCCAGTGGCCCCGCGGAAAAAAAGGCCTGGTAGGCGGCGTTGACGTACTCAAAGCGGTGGCCGGGGCCGCGCAGCAAGGCAATGGGGGCCGGGGTTTGCGCGAACACCTCGTGGAGCAGGGTTTGCTGGTCGGCCTGCCGCCGGGCGGCGGCGAGCAGGTCAGCCTGCAGGATTAAGGCTTCCTGGGTGCGCGCCTGCACGCGGGTCTCCAAGTCTTGGTTGAGTTGCTCGAGCTGCTGGCGGGCCCGCACTTGCTCGGTGACGTCGGTGCCCACGGACCGAATGCCGATGACGCGGCCGTCCGGCAGAAATTCGGGCTGGAACACGAAGTTCCAGTACACTTCCTGCCGCTGCCCGTGCCGGACGAGGGTGGTGGGCTGCTCGTGGGCCGTGTGGGCGGTGCCGGTGGCGTAGA
This sequence comes from Hymenobacter sp. J193, assembly GCF_024700075.1. Taxonomy (NCBI): domain Bacteria; kingdom Pseudomonadati; phylum Bacteroidota; class Cytophagia; order Cytophagales; family Hymenobacteraceae; genus Hymenobacter; species Hymenobacter sp. J193. Next base: position 133,470 of record NZ_JAJONE010000006.1, on the reverse strand, counting down.
CCCGGTCGAAGAGGGCCACCACCTCGGGGGTAGCGGCCTCGGGCAGCACCTCGAACACCGGCCGGCCGAGCACGTCGGGGAGCGGGCGGTCCCAAATGGCCAGCGTGGCGGCGTTGGCCAGCTCCACGCGGTGCTGCGGCCCGCGGTACACGGCCACCGCCACGGGAGCCTGCTCTACGAAGCTGCGCAGGGCGTTGCGCTGCTCCTCGGCCTCGGAGCGCAGAGCTTGCTCGCGGGCCTGGCTGTCGCGCAGGGCCAGCTCGACGGCGCTGCGGTCCTGGTCAGACGTGTCGGTGAAGCTGACGACGAGCCAGTCGCCGCTGCGCCGGGCCGCCAGGCGGAAGTAGTTGTCGAGGCCGTCAGCCTGGTAGTTGATTTCGTGCAGGCCGGTGTACCCGTCGGTGTAGACGCGCCGGTAGTAGACTAGGATGCCAGCGGCCATGGAGGCGGGGAAGCGGGTGAGCAGCGTGCCGCCGGGCTGGGCCGAGAGGCCGGTCATGCGCTGGCCGGCGGGGTTGAGGTACTCGATGGCAAAATCTTCGATTTCCCCGGCCGGGTCGTACACCGGGCGCAGCACGTTGACGCCGGTGAGCGAGACGTCGAGCAGGTCATGCAGGAGGCTGTCGGGAAAGGGCAGGGAAGTTGAGGCGGGGGAACCGGGAGCCATGAAGCGACGGGGAAGGCGGGAAGAAAGGACAGCGCAACGTAAAGGTTACCAGCAGCCATTTAACAATCAGGAAGTACGGAAGCTGGGCTGCAGCAACCGAACTAGCCAGGAAAGAAAACGAGAGAACCAGTCCAAAGCTCGGCCGTTTAACTCGTATGATTGTGCTGCCTTTCCGCAAAGGGTAGCTGGAGCAGGAAGCAGGGGCACCACGTTTAACTAAACGCGCGGCGGCGGCCGTGACGTTGCACAAAAGAAAGCGTGCCCTGCTTCCGTTTTGCCTGAAGACTGCACAGTATGGAGGGAGCCCACGCCGCGCGCCGGCATCCCGTATTTGCACGAGACAAGTTGTGGCAAAACCCTGGCCGGCTGATGGTTTTACCCACTTACCGCTCGCCCCATGCCCCTAGCAAAACAGGAGATTACCCCGCTCAAGTACGTCGTCGGCATTGACATCGCGAAGAGTTCGTTTGTGGCCTGCCTGGGCCAGTGGACAGCCGCCAGTGTCTGCATTTCGGCAAGGAAACTACTTTTGAGAACACGCCAATCGGCTTTACTGACCTGCTGCACTGGGTGACCCGGCAGCAACAGGTGGCCGCTCCGCTCTGGTTTGTGGTCGAAGCCACCGGCGTCTACTACGAGGAGCTGGCGTACTTTTTGGCCGATCAGCAGCAGCTACTCAGCGTGCTGTTGCCCAACAAAGTCAAGCATTTTGCCCGCAGCACCGAACTCAAGAGCAAGACCGATCAACTCGACGCGCGCTTGCTGTGCCGGCTGGGGCTGGAGCGGGCGTTGCCGGCCTGGCAGCCGCCTACGCCAGCGCTGCGGCAACTGCGGGCGCTGGCCCGCGAGCGGCAGGTGTTGACCAAACAGGGGGCGCAGCTCAAGGCCCGCGTGCACGCCTACCAGCACAGTTACCAACCTGACAGCCGCACGCTGGCACGTCTGGCCGCCCAACAGCAACTGGTGCAGGAGCAGGTAGCGGCCCTGGATCAAGATCTGGCCGAGCTTCAGGCGGCCGAGCCGGAGCTGGCGCGCAAGCTGCAGCAGCTGACGAGCATTCCCGGAATTGGGCTGACGACGGCCGTCATCGTGGTGGCCGAAACCAGCGGCTTTGCTCTGGTCGAGAACGAGCGTCAACTCGCCTCCTATGCCGGCTTGGACGTGGTGCAGCGGCAAAGCGGCCTCTCGGCGCACGCGACGCGCATCTCCAAGCGCGGCAACACGCGCCTACGTACGGCGCTTTATTTGCCCGCGCTCAGCAGCCTGCGCCATAACCCGCGGCAAATCGCCTTTTATGCCCGATTACGTACCCGCCACCCCAGCGGCAAGCCCGGCGTCATTGCCGTTATGCGCAAACTGCTTGTGCTCTGCTACGCGCTCTGGAAAACGGACCGGGTGTATGATCCTGATTACCCCACTGCCCACCTAGTGGGGCAAGAAATAGCCCCGGCCACCGAAGCTGGGCCGAGGCTACGCAGGATGAACGCGCACGTCCTCCTTCAGAGACTCGAAGATAAATAAAGACGGCTGATCGCTTGCTTGCCATCACAGTATCTTTTGTACCAAACTTTTAACCAAGGCCAAAATTGCCACGTAGGCAGATTGGGGCAACCACACTGTGATGGAGAGGGCTGGGCTATTCACAGTGGCAATAAGGGCAAAGCGGATGAACTTCGAGCGGGAACGTACTCCAGGCAGGCGCAACTAAGCTGCCATCTGCATCCATGAGTTGCACAACCCCCACATCCCACGGAGTGGTAGCATAGCCGCCCGCTACCCCCGAGCTTAAGGTTGAAACCGCGAGGCGCACCGCTGCTAATACCACGTTTTGCAAATCAAAGCTGGCACCGGTGAAGGTCATGTCGCCACAACCCGGCGCTTGCACGGTCCCCGCCGTTTCATCGCTGATTGGTACCGGAATGGTGCCGCCCGTATCCATATGGTACTGCAGGCACATCCAGCATCCCCGGGTGTGGCCGGGGGCTACTCGCATGACCATGCCGCCCCAGCCCCCCGGCGTGGCATACACTGAAATAAAGGGAATGCCCCGCGCTCGGGCGGTTTCCGCTAAGAAATGACTAACGCCTTTATCGGCGGAGGCATCAATCAGTAAGGAGGCGTCGGTGAGCAGCGTATCCATGACTTCCTGCTCGGAAGGCATTCCTTCCCCGCGTAGCCCCCCTACTTTATGGTAGATGGGCAGAACCTGCGTTGCCGGATAGTGCGCCGAGATAAATTCATGAATTGCTTCTGCCTTGAGTTGGCCGGCAGTGGCTATTCCCAGAGGCCAGCGCACGGTCGGCCCGGGCTCGACGTGGTCGTAATCTGACAGCCGGAGCTTCCCAACTTGATTGCGGGCAAATTCCAGCGCCATCGGTGCCCCCAATGCGCCGAGCCCAACCACAGCAATGGTCCGCTGATGAAGTGCATGGACGGCAGGAACCCGAAGCAAAGCGTCGGTGGGGCTGATTCGGGATGCTTTGCCGTAAAAGCAATGAGATTGGGCTACTTCAACGGGCTTGCCTCGGGGACCCATTACCGTTTCTTTGATAGTTCCCTCGATGAGAAACAGCCATCCCATACCCATCTGACCAGGCGCAATCTCTTCCGGAAATTGCAGCCCAATTACCCGTCGAAGCATCCCGCCTTTGGCTAAAGGGACAGCTTTGCTTTGAAACGTAGTAGTGAGGCCCTGTGACTTGGCTAGTTCTAGGAGCCAGTTCAGCCCTTCTCCCGCGTGGGCAAAAGGCGGAGCTTGATTGAGACGGACCAGTGGCCAGAAAACTGGGTAGGGAAAACGTCCCACAAGGCCTTTGGCAGCTTACGAACGACGCCCGCCACATCGGTGGTTTCCAGCGCGGCCATCCGCGTTAACAGCCCGGCCTTCCGGGGCACGCCAATTTGCAGGCGGCCCAGAATCGTAATGGGAGCAGTCGGCACACTGGTTTGCTCGAACCCTGCTTCATCAAAAATCACCGGCGCATGGGAATGGGCAAAAAACTCACTGGCCGGTTCCGCCTGCTCGTCCTGGTCGGTGGCCAGAACGGCGGGGTCTAGAATGTTGCCCTTCTGTAGAACTTTGGGCAGTTGCGAAACCAGATAGGTGGCCAATTTCCAACGGGGCTCCCAATGGGCAGCCGACCGGGGAGCAAGCACAGGTTCTTGCCAATGGGGTTCTGGTGACGGGGCAGAGCGATATTCAACGCAAACACTTCCGGACGGAAGTAGGGGTAGTTGTCCGGGTAGGTTGCTTCCAGTTGCACCGATTCTACTAACCCAGCCAAGTTAAAAGCAGGATTGGAACCGTCAATCGTAAAGGATACCTTCAAAATGCCCTGACTGCGAGCCGCTGCGTCCACCAGTGGAGCAACGCCGTGCGCAATCAGGGCTTGAAGCTCCCTTTCAAGCCGGTCAGGTTCGGCTTCAAACCAAGGGGCAGTAGGCATATGGCTGTTAATTCAATCCTACGGGGCGGTCTTTGGGGGGCTTGGGCGGGTTGTGAGGACCAGGCTCAGGCTTTTCGGGTGGGCGTCCGGGACCAGTCGGATTACCGGGAGGTGTAGGGTTGCCCGGAGGATTGGGCTGACCCGGATTGGGATTGCCCGGATTGGGATTGCCCGGGTTGTTGGGCCCCTTCCCTGGGTTGTCGTTTCTGTCCATGATTATGGATGTTGGGTGATGAAAAGCTAAAAAATATAGCTTGATTTACTAACGGAATGTGCAATGCTAGGGTTGCAATACTTCACCTGATAAGTCCTATTGTCTGGGCCAAGCGTTTAGCTATTAAAAGCTGTGCAACTGACTGTCGCCCTTGCCATAGTGGTAGCAACCATAAATACTTCATTCCGGTATGAACCCAAACACAAACGCCCGACCGCTCAGTGAGCAATCGGGCGTTTGTGATTTTTTAGCTGATGACTAGCGGCGGGGAAACAGAGTGTCCATAATGGTGCGTTCCGCAGTGCCGGGGCGACTCTCCGCTACTCGCAACGGGCAGGCAATACATGCGCCGCCAGATAACCAGGGCGGAAAGTACCGTGAGCCCGCCGATTGTGGCCAGCGCCGCCCCCAAGCCAAACGCATCGGCGAGTACACCCGTCAGCAGCGCCCCAATGGCATAGCCCGCGTCGCGCCAGAAGCGGAAGATGCCCACGCTGTGCGCCCGCTGCGGTAGCGGCGAATACTCAGCCACCGCCGCCAGAAACGTGGGATATACCAGCGCCGTGCCCGCACCGAGCAGCGCCGCCAGCCCCAGAAACGCCGGGTACCCATCGGTGAACAGCATGACCAGCAGCACCGCGCCCTGCAGCAGCATACCCCAGAACAGCAGGTCTTTCTTGCACAGCTTGTCGGCCAGCGGGCCGGTGACCAGCTGGCCCAGGCCCCACACGGCCGGGTACACAGCGGCCACGGTACCAATCTGCGTGAGCGTGAAGCCCTTGCTGGCCAGCAGCAGCGGCAGCAAACCCCACACCATGCCGTCGTTGAGGTTGTTGACCAAGCCGGCCTGCGTGACGGAGCCCAGGTTGGGATGCCGCCAGCTCACGTCCCAGAACGACAGCGGCGGACCAGTGGGGGTGGTCGGGGCCTGCGCGGCTTCCAGCGCGACGTGGTGGCGGGTGTCGCGTACCAGCAGCGAGCCCAGCAAACCCAGCACCGCCAGCACGATGCCGAGGTAGAACGGGTAGGGCCGCAGGCCGTATTCGGTGGCCAGCCAGCCCGAGGCGAAGGCCGTAGCCGCCACGGCCAGGTAGCCGGCCGACTCGTTCAAGCCCATGGCCAGCCCACGCTGCTTTGGCCCTACGAGGTCAATCTTCATCACTACCGTACTCGACCACGCCAGGCCCTGGTTAAGCCCCAGCAGCACGTTGGCCGCAATCACCCAACCCCACGAGGGCGCCCAGAGCAGTAGCAGCGGCACGGGCAGACCAAACAGCCAGCCGATGAGCAGCAGGTTTTTGCGTCCAATCTTATTGGCCCAGGCTCCGGCGTAGTAGTTGGCCACGGCCTTGGTGAGGCCGAAGACAACGATAAAGGAAAGAATAGCCGAGCGGGCCACTAGGTGGAATTCCTGCTCGGCCAGCCGGGGCAGGATGCTACGCTCCAATCCCACCATGCCGCCCACGAAGGCGTTGATGAGCACCAGCAGCGCAAACTGGTGCCAGTTTTCACGCAGACCGAGTTGGGGTGCTTTCATGCAAGGAGTGAAAAAAGGTTAGCTATGGATGCACCAGCGCCCAGCCCTGCTGCTGACGGATAATCAATTCCCCGTTGCCGGTGGGCACGTAGGCAATGAAGGCAAACAGCTCGTCCGGGCTAATCTGGCGTTCCTTCATCGTGTTCTGGCCTTGCGCCAGCAGGACGCCCTGTTGCTGCAAGGCCCGTAGCTCGGCCTCGTAGGGCTGGCTTTTGCGGAACACGTCCACGCCCCCGCCAAACACCACCAGTTCCAGCTGCAACTTGCCTTGCAGGCGCGGGTCGGCCAGCGCGTTTTTCATATTGCGCAGGGTTTGCTTGATAAGCTTGGGGTCGTCGCTGTCGAGCTGATATACGGCCCGGTAGCGGTTTTTTTCGCCACGGCCCCCATAAACGCGGGCTTGTCCGGGGCGGCCGGCACTTGCGCGGCGGCCGGCCGGGTAAGGCTGACTAGGAACAGAAACGCCAGCAGGGAGCGGAGCGAAAACATGAGGTACATAGGGGGAGAAACGGTTAAAATACGTAATCCAGCGCCACGGTCAGGTGGTGCAGGTCCACTTTGTTGACGACTCGGGCGGGCCGGTAGCTCGCTTGGTCAGCCCCCCCACTTGGCCGCGTACAGCGTGCGCAGGCGCAGCCCATCGGCCGTGCTGGCAAAGGCGTGGGTGAGCGTGAGGTTCAGCTGATGAAAGTCGGGCAGGCTGTACTTGTTGAGGCGGGCCTGCTTCGACAGGTTGTAGTAGCCATAGCCCGCTTCCAGCCGGGGGGCGTGCGGCCGTTGCCAGGCCAGGCTGGCCCCCAGCGCGTGCACGTCGCCGGCTCCTTCTATCCGCTCGCGGGGCAGGGTGGTGTAAAACGGCTCGCGGCCCCACTCGCGCGGAAACAGGTAGCGGCCGTGGGCCGAGACGCGGGTGTACTGGGCGGCCACCTGCCACGCCCGCCGCTGGTACGCCAGGCGGGTGCTCAGGACGCGGGCCTGTTCGCTGGGCTCCGAGTAACGGTGGCTGGGCGGGCTTTCCACGTCGTTGGTTAGGCTGTGCTGCCAGAGCACCTGGCCGCTGACCGTCCAGGTGCCGGCGGGGCGCGTCAGAGTCCGGGTGCCTTCCAGCCAACTGGTGGCCAGCAGGTGGTCGGCAAAATACTGCCAGGCCTGCACGGTGGTGTGCGGTCCCAGTGTGCGCCGCAGCCCCAGCACGGCCAGCCCGTGCGTGCGGACCCGGCCCAGGTAGCTGGCCCGGCTGCTGTCGGGGGCTACTCCCATTGAGTAGCGGCCCACGGCCTCGTCCAGCCGGTACCAGCGGTCGGTGGAACGGGGCGCGACGTGCGTCAGCCAGCCGCCCTGCAGGGTAGTGGCCGCGTTGAGGTGGCCTACTACCCACAGGCCCTGCACGAAGTTGGGACTCAGCCGCGAGTCCTGGGAGTTGAGCAGGGGCGTGTCTAGTTGCTGCCGGCCGTAGGTGAGCTGCCAGCCCGGTCGGGCCTGCCAGCGTACCCACAGTTCCTCCACCTGGTGCAGCAACTCCCGGCTGTGCGGGTGCTCCTGGTCGAAGAGGCTCAGTTCGTAGCGGCTTTCCGGGCGGCCCGGCTCGGCGGCCAGCGAACTGGCATACAGCTTTTTCAGAAAGAAGCCTTCTAGGCCCACCTGCAAGCCGTGCCAGGCTTGGGTTTCGTAGCGTAGGCCGGCCCCCACGCCGTGGGCGTAATAGTCGGGGGCAGTGCTGCGGTTGAGCGTGGCCATGAACACGGTGCGGATGTGGCCGCTGAAGGTACCCCGGTGCAGGGCCTGGGGTAAGCTAAGCGGGGCGGTGGAATCGGCTGCCAACGGGGCCGGAGGCGCAGCGATAGCCGCCGGGGCAGCGTGCCGCAGCAGCGTATCAGGTGGAGCGGATTGGGCATGAGCGGGCCGTGCGCCGATGAGTAGCGCAACGCCCGGCAGGAGCCAGCGGGGAAGCATGACGGGCGTGGCGGAAAGGGTTAGTAGGGAAGCTTTTCGCGCAGGGCGCTGTAGGTCCAGGTGCCGGCCAGCGCGGCCAGAATCAGGACAGCCGCCGAGCCAATGCCACTGCCCAGCTGCGCGAACAGCGGGCCAGGACAGGCCCCGGTGAGCGCCCAGCCGAGGCCGAAGATGAAGCCCCCAATCCAGATGCCGTGGTTGAATTTCTTGTCGGTAATCTTGATTTCCTCCCCGTCAATCGACTTGAGGCGGTTGCGCTTGATGAGTTGAATGGAAATCATGCCCACCAGAATGGCCGAGCCGATGACGCCGTACATGTGGAAGCTCTGGAAGCGGAACATTTCCTGAATCCGAAACCAGCTGACAACTTCGCTTTTGGTGAGAATAATGCCGAACAGTGTGCCCAGCACTAGGTATTTGAGGTATTTCATAGGGAGTTGGTGGATTCGGGGGTGGAAGGGCGGGTGGCCAGCAGGCGCACCACGTTGGCGGGGCCGGCGTGGAAGCTGCCTTCGTGCAGCACCACGCCCAACTCGTGGTTTTCGAGTAGCGTCAGCCCGGCAAAGTCGGTGGCCAGCGTAGCCGGCTCGTAAAGCAGTTCGGCGGACTTGGGGCCGCCCGAGGGCAGACCAAGCTGCCGGGGGCTAAAGGCTTCGAGTAAAAGGTGTCCGCCGGGGGCCAGGCTGGCGGCGGCGGCGTGAACCGCCTGGCGGTCAACCGGGGAAAAATGGGCGTAAATGAGGCCCACTGCATCATAGTAGCCGGCCTGCTGCCACGCGAGGGCGGTGAGGTCAGCTACTCGGTACTGGAGTCGCACGCGCTGACTTACGGCCAGGCGCAGGGCTTTGGAGCGGCCTTCGTCGCTGAAATCCACGGCCGTTACTTCCCAGCCGCGCTTGGCGGCGTACACCGCGTTGCGGCCTTCGCCTTCGGCCAGCAGCAGCAGGCGGCCGGGCGGCAGCGCATCCAACTGCTGGCGGAAGTAGGTGTTCGGCTCGGTGCCGTAAGCATAGGCCTCCTCCGCGTAGCGGGCATCCCAGAAATCGACGGCACTTGGCGCAAAAGCTTCCATGAACGAGAATTGAGGAGGATTAGAACAGCATCGGGTAAATAATCCAGGTCATCAGTAGGCCACCGGCAAAGAACCCGATGACGGCCACCAGCGACACCCATTGCAGGTTCGATAGGCCCGAAATGGCGTGGCCCGAGGTGCAGCCGCCGGCGTAGCGCGTGCCGAAGCCCACCAGAAAGCCGCCCAGCACTAGGAACACCCAGCCTTTCCAGTTGGCCAGATTTTCCAGGGCGAACAACTCGCGGGGCAGCAGGCCGGAGAAGTCGGTCAGGTGCATCTCGGCTTTCAGGTCGCGCACGGTGGCGGCCGAGATGCCGATAACGTCGGGGTGGCCCAGCACGCGGTAGCCGATGAAGCCGCCCAGCGCAATGCCGAGCACGAACACCAGGTTCCAGATTTCGGCCCGCCAGTTATAGGTCAGAAAAGGGATGCCGGCCGGCACGCAGGCGGCGCAGACATGACGCAGCGAGGAGCTGATACCCAGGGCCTTGTTGCCTACGAGCAGCAGCGCGGGCACCGTCAGGCCAATCAAAGGGCCAGCCACGTACCAGGGCCAGGGTTGTTGCAGGAGTTCAAGCATGAAAACAGAAGTCGAGATGAAGAAGCGTACTTATTTAGTAGTGAGTTGTCCCGGCCAGTCGAGCACGCCGCCGAGCAGGTTACTGACCTGCGCGAAGCCGGCGCTGGTAAGCTGACCAGCGGCATTGGCCGAGCGGGCTCCGCTGCGGCAGTACACGTAGGTGGGCTTGGTTTTATCCAGGGCCGCCACGCGCTGGCCGAAGTCGGGCGCGGTGACTTCAATATTGACCGCGCCGGGCAGGTGGCCGGCGGCGAATTCGTCGGGCCGGCGCACGTCCAGCAGCACCGCACCGGGCTGGCGCAGGCCCTCGGCAAACTGCGCGGGCGTCAGGTTTTGAAAAGCAGGAGCGGCGGATTTATTGAAACCGAACATGGCGGAGGAATTTGAGTGGGAGGGAAACGGAAAGTGTGAGAATGAGCGGATAGGGGCCCCGGCACGGCTGCCGGAGCCAACCCGTCAAAGGGATTAGTGGGTTGCCGAAGCGGGCTGAAAGGATTTCACGGCCTCGCTCAAGTCCAGCACTTTGGTGCCGGGCAGGGCGTCAGCCACAATGCTGCTGCCGGCCGCCGAGCGGTAGCCACCCGCGCAATGCACCACCACCGGCTTATCGGTCGGAATCTCGCTGGCCCGCTCGCGCAGCTCGGGCAGCGGAATGTTGAGGGAGCCGGCAAAAATGGGCTCGTCGCGGTGCTCGGTGGCGTTGCGGATGTCCACGATGGTGTACTGCTCCGGGTGCTGGCGGAACTGCGCCACGTCCAGCATGGGCATGGTGGCCTCGGTAGCGGGGGTTCCTACCAGCGCGCCCTTAATCAGCGGCTCGTAGCCGATTTTGGCGGTTTTCTGAATCAGGTCTTCGAGCGTGGCCTCGTCGGCCGCAATGAGGTAGAACAACTCTTCCGGTCCCACGATGGAGCCCAGCCAGGTTTCAAATTTGCCGCCCTGCTGAATGTTGATGGCTCCGTCCGCGTGCCCCTTTTTGAACTCGGCTTCGGGACGGGTGTCGATGACAACCGCACCGGTTTCCAGCGTCGTGCCGGCGGCCAGGCGCGGCACCCGCTGCACACTGGGCGCGTAGTCGGGCGCGCCGGCCTTATTCAGGGCCACGTCGTAGCCGAAGTATTTGGGGATGAAGGGCTGGTCGGCCAGCAGCTCTTGTACAAATTCCGCTTCGCTCAGCTCCCGCAGCATGGGGTTGCCAAACTTCTCGTCAGCAATCGTGCTGCTGTTGGCCCCGCTCAGGGCCTTGCCGCAGAGGCTGCCCGCGCCGTGGGCGGGGTATACCAGCACCGTGCCGGCCAGGGGCATGAGCTTGTCGCGCAGCGAGTGGTACATCTGCCCTGCCAGCTCTTCGCGCTTGGCGGTCATGTTGCCGGCGCTTTCGCGCAGGTCGGGGCGGCCCACGTCGCCGATAAAGAGCGTGTCGCCGGTGAAGACGGCTTCGTCCTTGCCTTCTCGGCTGAGCACGATGCTGATAGAGTCGGGCGAGTGGCCGGGGGTGTTCAGGGCGCGGAACGTGAGCTTGCCCACCGTGAACTCCTGGCCTTCATCAAAGGCTTCGTGGGCGTAATCGGCCCCCAGCAGCTTACTCACGCGGATGACGGCGCCGGTGGCCTGGGCAATTTCCAGGTGGCTGCTCACAAAGTCGGCGTGGGGGTGCGTTTCGATGATGCTGACGATTTTGGCGTCATTCGCCTTCGCGTAGTCGTAGTAGGGCTGCGGGTTGCGGGCCGGGTCGATGAGCACGATTTCGCGGGCGCACTCGCTCAGGATGGCGTAGGAAAAGTGAGCCAGGCCTTTGTCTTCAAACTGTTCGATTTTCATGGTTGGGACGAAAAAACGGGTGAGAGAAAGTGGAATGGAGAGTAGTTAGGGATGATGAAACAGCAGCTCTTTGGTGAGAATAAACGTGCCCATCGCCAGCGTGAACCAGCCGAAAGCGGGCTTCAATTTGGCCCCCGGAATGAAGCGGGCCAGGTAGGTTCCCAAAACGATGCCGCCGAGGGCGAAGGCCAGGAAGCCCGCCAGAAACGACCAGGCAATGGGCGTGCCCGCGCTCAGGTCGCCGGTGAAACCTATTAGGGAGTTCAGGGCAATGATGGCCAGCGAGGTGCCCACCGCCAGCTTCATGGGCAGGCGGGCCCCCAGCACCAGGGCCGGAATAATCAGGAAGCCGCCACCCGCGCCCACAAAGCCCGTGAGCGTGCCCACCACCAGGCCAATTCCCAGCACGAGCGGATAGTTGAAGGCGTGCTTCCGGTGCAACTCCTCGTCGAGCACGACCTCGGCCTGCTTGCTGCGAATCATGGAGACAGCGGCTACGACCATCAGCACGGCAAAGGATACCAGCACCAGCAGGTCCTTGGTGAACACGATGCTGCCCAGCGTGAACAGTTTGTGCGGGATGGCGGGCATCAGCAGCTTGCGCACCGCAAACACGGCCAGCAGTGAGGGCAGCAGAAAGACCACGGCCGTTTTCAGCGACACCAGCCCCTTGCGGAAGTAGCCCCAGGCGCCTACTACGGAGGTAGAGCCCACCACGAACAGCGAGTAGGCCGTGCTCAGCACCGGACTCACGCCCATCAGGTACACCAGCACCGGCACGGTGAGGATGGAGCCGCCCCCGCCCATAATGCCGAGCGAAAGGCCAATGAAGATAGCCGCGAAGTAACCGAGGTAGTGAAACATGCGGGAACGGGTGAACGTATGTAATTATGAAAGGTTGTTCATGTATTCGGTGAAAAAAAAGCCGGCTCTCGTTACAGGAACGTGCAGCCGGCCAGGCACTGAATCACGTCCACTACTTCGCGCATCTTCAGCGCGTAAAAGATATTCTTGCCGTCACGGTGGCTGCTCAGGATGCCTTTAAGCTTCATGCCGGTCAAGTGGTGGGACACTAAGCTCTGCTCGATATTCAATTCCTCGCTGAGTTCGGTCACGGACAGGCTCTCCTGGTTGGCGAGCAGCTGCACGATGGCGATGCGCGTCGGATGAGCCGTGGTCTTGAGGATAAACGCCACCTTCTCCATCTTCTCAGTGGTCAGGTTCAGGTCAGCAGGAGCGGTGGCAGTGGTCGTTTTCATAAGGTGCTACAAATGTATGTTCATTTGTTCATGTATACAAACTTGCTTCGTCTATTGGTTCCCAAATAATTCATTTCAGTGTGTGCTCTTCTCTGGATAAGTACCCATTCGGCCTCTCTATCCGGTTTTTACGCTCCTTGCGCTGCGTGGTACAAGTTGGTTATTACTTGCTGGCGGCCGGGGAAATAAGCAGATGCCCGGGTTCTTCCACCCGCTAGGAGGCGACTTCGGCTAGCGACTTGTTCACCGTTCTGCGCGCCAACGATGCTCACGGTCGGCACCGGCCCTTCGCCGTGAGCCCCGGCAGCGCTACTACCTTTCTGGGAGTCGGCTTCATGTACCCCGGCGGCGGTTGGCAATACCCTCCGTTTGTGCACCTGCGTACAGAAGGCCTCACGCCGTTACCCTTATCTCATGAGACACCTGGAGCAGCATCGCACGCATCGGATTGGTTGGCTACGGGCCGCCGTGCTCGGGGCCAACGACGGCATTATTTCCACGGCCAGCCTGGTGGTGGGGGTAGCCGCGGCCAGCGCCACGCAGGAAAGTGTGCTGGTGGCCGGCGTGGCCGGGCTGGTGGCGGGAGCCATGTCGATGGCGACGGGCGAATACGTTTCCGTCAGCTCGCAGGCCGATACGGAAGCGGCGGACCTTGCCCGGGAGCAGGAAGAGTTGAAGACGGATGCCGCCGCGGAGCACCAAGAACTCACCGCCATCTACGTGGAGCGCGGAGTGGACCCGAACCTGGCCGCGAAGGTGGCCGAGCAACTGATGGCCCATGACGCGCTGGGCACCCACGCCCGGGAGGAACTGGGTATTTCCGAAACCATGAGTGCCAACCCCATTCAGGCCGCGCTGGCGTCGGCCGCTACTTTTACCGTGGGCGCGGCGCTGCCGCTGCTGGTCATCCTGGTAGCCCCGGCTGCGTATCTGAGCTGGACGGTTTCCATTACCTCCCTGTTGTTTCTGGCTGCCCTGGGCGGGTTGGCCGCGTACGTGGGCGGCTCCAGTGTATTGAAAGCTGCCGCCCGGGTAACCTTCTGGGGAGTGCTGGCCATGGCTTTGTCAGCCGTGGTAGGTACTTTTTTCAATGTGACGCCCTAGAGGCAACTGGGACTGCCAGTAGGCAGAGAGAGGTACCAAAGGCTCACTTTCCGGCAAAAGAGCGCACCTTTGCAGTCGTTACCACTAGCTATGTCCCGTCTGCTGTCTCATTTGCTGTTGCTGCTTTATGCCGGTATTTACCTGCATTGTCAGCCGCTGTCTACGCGGGCGAACGGGACGGCCACGGCCGGCAGCCACCAGCAGGAGCAACGCGGCGGTACTCTTTGCCGGAAGAAGCTGCAAACGGTGCAGGCCACCCCGCCGGTCGAATCTGTCCGTCAAGCCAAGGCCAAGCTACTGCCGCTGGATGGGAGCCTGAGCGGTGACTTCGCGGCCCTCTACTTTGGTCTGCTGTTCCCGGCTTGCCAGCCCGCGCCCACTCCTGTTCGTGGGCCCAGCATTGGCCCCGCGCAGGCACTGGCCAACCATCCTAACAAAGCGCCGCCCATCCGTTTTTCTTAGGAAAGCGTGTAGCGCAAGCTGGGCCTGTCTCCGGCTAGCTGTGCTCGATTCAAGGCCAGTAGCCGGTTTTTTCGCGTCCCTGCCAGTCCCATGGCGCTGCCCTGCTGCTGCCGCTCCTCCCCTTCCTGAGAAGTATCCACTACCCGGCTCCTGACCGGATAGCGGGTTTATGTTATTGCTGAACAAATGAAACTTTGTTCATATAAGATTTGTCCTCCGCTCAACTCAGTTCCCATGACTCGTAAATCCATCATTTCCTGGCTGCCACCAGCTCTTTTTGCACTCGTTCTGTTCACGCCCTTGCGGCCCATCGTGCTGGGCGGCGTGCAGCGCGGCTTGTTGGCCACCGGCCTTTGGAAAGCCGAAGTACCTGCCTTGGTTCCTGCTAAAGCGCCGGTTGTGCTTACCAGCAGCGCCGCTTATCCGCACAATCTGCCCTTGACTACGCTCGACGGGAAACCCGCGAATCTGAGCGACCTGAGAGGCAAGGTGGTGTTCGTGAATCTGTGGGCCAGCTGGTGCCCGCCCTGCGTGGCCGAGATGCCCGGCATTCACGCGCTCTACAAAAAGATGGACCCGAAGAAAGTAGCTTTCGTGATGCTCTCGCTGGATGAAAACCCAGCCAAGGCGCAGGCGATGCTCAGGCGCCAGGGCTACACCTTCCCGGTGTATTTCCCCGCTGGCCCCTTGGCCCCACCATTCGACTCCAACTCCATTCCGTCCACGGTAATTCTCGGCCCGGATGGGCAGGTAGCGGCTCGCCACAACGGCATGGCCGAGTACGATACGCCCGAATTCAAAGCTGCTTTGGAGAAGCTGGCCAAGTAAAGCGAACCAGCCAAAATGCTTTAAATGCCAGTCGGTAAATTCTGCCGGCTGGCCTAAAACAAGCGGCCCAACCAGTTACTGGTTGGGCCGCTTGTTTTAAGGGTGACGTACTGAAAGAACTATTCTCCGATGACGTACACCGGCACGGCCTGCGCGTCGACTCCCCGGCCGGTTTCCTTCTTGACCTCTTTGCCATCCAGCAGGATGGAGCAGGTGATTTCCGAGGCCGCCGTGCCGCCGTCGATGCTGGCCAGAATGGTCAGGTTGTCGCCCTGCTTCATGGTGCGCTTAAACTTGTAGTTTGCTGGCAGGGGCGTGTTGCTGAGCGTCGTGCTGCCACCGCTTTCGTTGGTGTAGCTCAGGTAATCCGATACCGGGGCATTGGAGGTAACCTTGTATTCTACCTGATACTCTTTTGGCCCCGAGGGCGTAGCATCGTTGTCTTTCGAGCAGCTGGTGGCCAGGGCCGCGCAGCTCAGCAGTAAATAAGCAAGTCGTTTCATAGGTCAGAAAGGGTGATTAGCGGAAGTGATACCGCAGGCCGGCACTCGCGTTGCCGGGCAATTGGTCGATGAGAGGGTTGTTGAACAGGTAGCCTTTCGTGCCGGTAGCCACGAGGGAAAGGCGGTTGCCCAGGAAGAAATCAACTTCGGCCCCGGCTTGCGGGCCGTAGGTGAAGCGTTGCGGCTCGCTGGCATCGGCAGCCAGCTCGCCCGTGCGATTCTCGTTGGTGCGCTCGTAGCCGGCCCCCGCCCCGATGAGCAGATGCACGTAGGCAAACTCCCCAATGCGGAACAGTTGTGGGGCGATGAACAGCCGGCCCTGATAGGTCGAGTATTCACCCTGGGTGCGGAGGTTGCCGGCATCCCGCAGGCCACTGGCCCGCAGGGCCAGCTTATCGGTGAGCATGGAGTTGTAGCTCAACTCGTAGTAGTCGCCCTTTTCAGAGCGCCCGAGGTGGGCACCCCAGCTGGAGATGTGTTTAACGTGGCGTTGAGCCAGGGCCGGCGATGTGCCGGCCCCAGCCATTGCAAGCGCCACAAGCAGGAGCTTTTTCATGCGGGATTAGCGACGGGGACGGGCGCGGTCCATTTTAATGAGTGACTGTTGAACCAACACGTCGGCGTACACCAGCTCCGCCGCCTGGCGCGAGGGACCGGGCTGCGAGGATTCGGCCAACAGCCGGTCGGCTTCCTGGCGCAGCTGCATGGCCTTAATCATGTTGTCGTTCGACGAGTTGAGGGCGGCCATCCGCTCGCCTTCCGTCATGGCGTACCGGCCCGGATTCTTCAGCGTGGCATTCATTTCAATGCTTTGCTGCGTCATTTCGTCGGCAATCTTGTAGTAGCCGAAGGCAGTAGCAATCTTCTTCTTCTGCATCATCTCCTCGTAGGCGAAGGTCGAAACGGCGGCTTCTTCGCGCTTGGCCTGATACTGGGAGGAACTCATGCGGTTGTTGCCGGCCGTGGCCCCCGCGCCAAAGCGGGAAAACACGTCGTACACGGTGTTCAGGTCCTGCTGGGGATTGTTAAGCTGCAGGGCCTGCCGCAGGCGTTCGGCTTTCTGAAACACCGGCATATACTGGTTGCTCTGGCCCCGGCCCGACATGGACAGCGCCCGCGCAAACAGCTCCTGCGGGTTAGAGAGGCGCAAATCCTGAATGCTTTGTACCTTCCGTAAGTCGGCCTGCACCTGCCGCTGCAGCTGCAGCGTCTGGTCGGTAATGTCCTTTACCTGACCGGTAATATCCTTGGTGACGCCGGCAATCTGCCGGGCATCTTTTACTACCTGGTAGTTCTTGACGGTTTCGGTCCACTGGGCCAGCCGTTTGGCGAAGTCACCAATGTGAATGCCCATGTGCAGCGGGTCATTTACCACGGCTTGCGCGGAGGCCTCCTTGGTGGAGAAAACCAGCGCAACGGCCAGCAAAGCGGGCAAAAGGAGCTTTTTCATAGTCATAAGCTTTTAGGTGAACGGAAAGGAATCAGCGGCCACTCGCGGCTTCCGGCCCCAACTGGCCGGCCGCCGCCGTGGTAATCAGGATGGGGTAGCCATCGGGGAGCAGCACGTCGCGCAGCTTGGTGCGCGTTTTGGGCCGGGAGAGCACCGTCGCCGCGACACGGCCCCCGACGCCCACCACCGAGTTAGCGGCCGAGGCCGAGCGGTCGATGGCGGTACTGAGTTCCTGCGTGGTCTGCTGCTGCAGGTCGCTGCCGGCCATGGAGGCATCTTTGGCAATGCGCTTCACCGGGTCAATCATGATGCCGGGCATGTAGTTGAAGTCGTAAATGTCAGCCTCGACTCGCGTGGGCCCAAGGCGGTTGACTTCCAGCGTCACGTTGTTATTGCCCACCGTGGCCACGGCCGCGAAGACCATGTTTTTGGGGGAAGGTTACGCCGCTGACCACGGCATCTTCCAGCAGGCGCAGAATGACCACCGAGCCGGTGCGAACTTTCTGCTCCCCGTTGATGACGCACTTAAAAAACACGTCGGGAGTGAGCTGCTGTTGCTGCTGGTAGTTGCCCTGCGCCATCATGCGCGAGGAGTTGCCCACCTTGACGGTATTGAAGCCATCCATGCCGGGGGCATTCATCCGGTTGGCCAGCAGCTGCGCGGTCTGGTTGGGGTCGCGGTAGCGTTTGCCCGTCATGCGCTCGTAGGCAGCGCGGGTTTCGGGCGGGGAGCTGGCCAGCATCGCCAACACGTCCGGGTCGGTTTCAAACGGGGTACCGTCCGCGTCCCGCGCCGGCACCAGGCTATGGGCAGCAGCCGAAGAGGTGCGCCGCCGGCCACCGCCGCCGCTGGCCGTGTTACGGCGACGAGGCACCACCAGCGTTTCCGAGCGGTAAGAGCCGGTACTTGGGTCCTGAATAGTCGTCTCGATAGTATCCACGTCGGCCGCGGCCACGCGGGCGGCCTCGGCGCGACGGGCTGCCGCCTGCGAGAAAGCCTGAGCGCGCCGCCGCCGACGCAGCGCCTGCCCGGTCGTATCGACGGCAAACACATCAACCACATCTTCATCGGTTGGGGTCGCCGGGGCCGATTTGGCGTCCATCTCGGCGCGGCGCTGGGCCTCAATTTGGGCCGAAGGCGAGGCGACGGGCGAAACCGGCGAGGTTTCGGGCGAAGCAATTTCCGGCTCAATATTGGCCGAGGCCGCCGCTACCGGCTCCTTTTCCTGTTGGGCGGCTTCCTTCGCGGACTTAAGCCATAGGAAAAGGCCCCCGACCACGAGCACCAGCAGCAGGCCGGCAAAAGCCATCCAGTTGGTGCGCAGAATTTCGGTGGGCGTACGTTTCTCAACCGCGGCCGCTGACCGCTGCTCCTGCTCATTATCGGGGTTCGGCGGCCGAACGGCCGGCTGATTTGGGGAGGTGATGGGTTCCATAGGGATAGGGGCCGGCGGCCTTAAATGGTGGAGGCGCGGTTAATCACCCGCGAGGGTACCGGCAGCACCAGCACCCGCGCCCCGTTGAGTTCGCGCAGGGTTACTTCCAGGTAGCCGCGTTCCGTGGCCGCGTACAGGGGAATGGCGTAGGTCAGGTAGCCGGTGGTGCGGCCGGTGATAATCTGGTTGGCCAGCCCGCCCGAAGGAGCCAGCGGCCGGCGCGCTTCGTTCTTTTTGCGGGCCAGAAACTTCCTCTGGGCGTTTTCCACCAACTGGAAGTCGGTGAAATCGACGTTGTAGTCGATGTTGGTCTTATTAATGACCTTGAAGCGCAGGTAGGTGAAATCCTTGTCGTTGCGCACGTTGGCCAGCGACAGTACCAGGTCATTATCCACCACGGCTACCGCCTGATGCTCTTCCTTGGCTTTGCGCAGCTGGCTGAGCTTGCCCTCGACCCTGCTTTTCTTCTCCTCTTCCTTATCCAGCGCCAACTCGTTTTCCGGAGCCGAGCCGGCCGCCGTGCCGGTGCCGCTCATGCCCAGGGCCCCGTCCTTCTGAAAGTCATAGAGTTGCAGAACCGGCCGGTTGACAAACACGAGACGCCCCATCCAATACTTCGAGCCGTAGCGAATGAGCATGGGCGTAGGGGGCGCATTCTTGCGTTTGGCGCGCACGAACACGGCATTTGCTTCGATTTTGACCAGGTAGTTATTGGCCATGCCCACATCGACGAGCGACACCGGGCCACCGAACACGAGGTAGGTAGTGGAGCTGTCCGAAACGGCCACGTCCAGCAGGGTTTCATTGGCTACTACCACCGAGGAAGGCGGGCGCTGCGGGCGGGCAGTTTGGGCTGAGGCCCCGGCAGCGGAAAAAAGTAGGCCCAGCAGGGCCGGCAGGATATAATTAGGCATGATTGACATCAGGTTTAGGGGTTAGCGAGGAGCCGGGCCAGCCGGCGCGCGAGTGGCAGCAGCCGGAGCCGGGGCCTCATCGGGGGCCGGGGCCAAGCCACTTTGCGCTTCCTGTAGGCGACGTTGCCGGTCGGCTTCCTGCGACTGCAGCAACTCAGTTTCTTCCCGCGTCAGCGTGGGCGTGTAGGGGATGTAGTCGAAGTTGGTAATCAGCAGCCCGTAGGGGTTGGCATCCGAGCGGTTAGTTTCTTCCAGGTTGAACTTGGCTGCCAGCGGCAGCGGCTCTTTCTGCTGGCCCCCGATGAAAATGCGCTGCTTGATGTAGACCTGACCGGCCCAGGGGCGCTTGCTCATGTCCACGAGCACACTATCCACCGTCACGACGTTGCGGGCGGCGTACCGCTCGTAGTTCTGCAGCACTTGGCCCCGCGTGAAGCCCTCGTAAATCCGGCGGCCCCCGCGGCCCTCAATCAGCGGCAGGGCTGCGTCCAGGTTGGCCTTGTAAGTGTATTGGTCGTGGCCGAACATGGTTTGCATGAACTGGCGCACCAGGTTGCGGGCCTCGTAGGCGGTGTGGGCATCCGTGCCGGCCGAAAGGGCCGCCACCGAGCCGGTTTGCGAGACGACGTACACGCGCTTACCGCTGTTCTCGTAGGCCCGGTACACCAGGAAGCCCGAGGCCAGGGCGACCAGCAGCAGGGCTATAACGCTCCCCAGCGCCAGGTTGCGCATGGTGGAGAAGGAGGTACTCAAATCTTTGGCGGAATCCATCGTATAACTGGTTAGAAAGTCAGGCGGGAAGGTTGAAATCAGGTCGTTTGGGCATTTTCTGCCCTACCGCCCCCTTGAGTGAGCAGCAGAAAAGACCCTTTCAGAAGAGGGGATTTAGGTAGTCCAGAGGCCCGAGGCCCGCTGCCGGTAGGAAGGGTTCAGCGCGTCCGACATGGTAATGGAGGGCAAGCCCGAGGAGGCGGAACTACTTGCTTCGCCGCCACCTCCGCTGCTGCTACTTCCGCCGCCACTGGAGCTGCCTGCGCTGCCGCCACCGCTGCCGCCACTGCTACTACCGCCGCCAGCGTTGCCCATTGCCCGGCCCACGGCCGAGGCCAGACCGCCCCCGCCGGGAGCCGCAACCCCGGCCACGGTCGTCGCCGCGCCCATTGCCATACCGGCCATCTGGCCGGCAAAGCCCTGCACGGCCGAGGAGCCGATGAACATGGACGTGAGGTAGGGCACGATGATGTAGAGCATCACGAAGGCCACTGACATGAGCATGAACTTGGTGTCATCCACCGATTGGGCCGGCCCGCCGCTGGCCAGGATGCCACCCGCGACCCGCTGGGTATCGGCAAAAAAGCCGTACATGGTATCCAGCAGCACGAACGTGAGCCCCCACATCTGGACGGCGATGAAGTTCTGCAGCCACTTCATGGCCAACTGACCGAAGGCCGGAATGACGGAGAGCGTCATGGCGATAGGCCCGGAAACGTAGAGGAAGCCCAGAATGAACTGTTGCAGGAACGTCATTATTTCCCGGACGATAAGCACGGTGGTGGCCGTGAAAAGCCGCGTCATAATGCCCGAGAAGGTGAAGGAGCTGAGCGTATCGGAGATGCTGCTAATCATGGCGGCCGCCCCCGATACAATGTCGCCCATCCCGATATTGTCATTACTGGCCGCTGCCGCCACCGCCGGCGGCGTGGTCAGGGCGCTGAGGGCTTCGGCCGCGGATTGGTCGGTAGAAAACAGGGCCGTAAAGGCCGCTATGCCGGTACCCAGGGTATCAATCAGGCTCTGGTAGAAAAAGAGCAGGAAGAATATCCAGGTAGCCTTGATAATCGGCCCCCAGTCCATTGCCAGGCCGCTACCGCTGATAAAGCCACGCCCGATGGTGTAGAGCAGGGCGATGCCCATTAGCGAGGGCGTCAGAAACCGACAGGCCGTGAGCACAATGGCTAAGGTCTGGTCACAGGCGCGCAGAAACCCCGGGTCGATGCCGTAGGCCACCATTAGAAAGTTGCTCATCATTTCCCCCGAGCTTGCGGCTCTGCTTATCTTCGACAAACTGGTCCACGGCGTAGTCGAGGCGCTGCACTTTCACGTCCTCGTACTGTATCTCCCCATCGGTGCCGACCACGAGCTGGCCAGCCTTGTCCACTTTGGGGCGGCGGTTGGTCTGCTGGTAGAACTTCACCAGCTTATTGAGGTGGTTGCGCTCCACCGGCTTGGAAGTCAGGATGGCATCGAGCTGGGGCGAGGCCTCCAGGGCAAATACCTTCCCTTTTGCTCCCTGCTTGATGAAGAACTCGCGCAGAGCATCGGTAGAGCGCACCGACTTAATTAAGTCCATCTCGTGGCCCGTCAGGCCGAGCGGGGCCTGCAGCTGGGCCAGCGAGTCCGGGTTGATGTGGCGCAGGATAATTTTGGTAGCCGAGTTGTTGATGATGGCCGGGCCAATCTTGCTGCTGGTAATCTCGGTGATGCCCTGGGTGATGATGGTCACCGAGCCGTTGGTCTTCCGAATCGTGCGGTACATGGATTCGATGAATTCCGAGAGCACCCCGCTAAGCATCGTCCAGGCTTCGTCCAGGGCGATGTACTTCACGTCATCCGGGAACTTGCGGAACAGGTCCAGGCTCAGCTCGGTGATGAGCATGGCCACCACCGGGTACAGGTCGGGGTCGGCCTGCACTTTGGCCAGGTCGAAGCAGATAAGCCGGTACTCGCTCAAATCCACGTCGCGCTTGGCGTTGAGCACCCGCTCGTAGCGCCCGCCGCTGATGTACTGACCCAGCACCAGGAAGAACTGGTGCATGTCGATGTACTTCATGTTTTTCTGATACTGCCGGCGCGCGCCGTCCAACGGGTCTGCTTCCTGCCCTTCGCCGGGTACCGACACCGGCTTTTGCATATCGGCGTCGTAGCGCTCCACGAAGCGGTAGAAGCTTTCCATGCCGGGAAACTCCTCATCCTTCTGCCCCAGCTTGTCGTGCTCGTTGAGATACACGTAGTATTCAATCAGAAACCGGCTGAGGATGGTGCGCTCCGACTTATCCAGGCCCGTATCCTTGCCCCCTTTCCAGAGGGCAGCAATCAGGGCCAGGTGGAAGTTGGTTTTCTCATCGTTGTAGAGCCACTTGTTCCCGTTGGCTTTGTCTCGGGGCACGATGAAGGGGTTGAACTCGATGGGCCGCTGCGGGTCGTACTCGAAGTAGGTGTTGTCGAAATCCTCCCCGTTCAGGGACTGCAGCACGTTGCGGTAGGTGCCGCCCACGTCCATGATAATCTGCCGCGCTCCTTTCTCGTAGCGCTGCACAATCAGGTTGCCGAAAGTGTAGGACTTGCCCGAGCCGGAAGGCCCGATAACCATGGCATTCTGATTGTCCAGCGCCGTGTTGAACAGGTTCACCTGCACCAGATTGCGGAACCGGTCAGTGAGGTATTCCCCTACCGGGTCCGTCTTGTAGGTCGCGGTCCAGTGCATGTAGCAGGCCCCCCGGTCAGCGGTGGTGGTCAGCCAGCGGTCGGGTACCTGGTTGGCGTTGCCCGGCAGCAGGCCGAAGAACACCGGCAGGGCCAGGTAGCTTTCCACGACGCTTTCCGTGCCGAACATGTAGCGGAAAGCGGCCGTGGCCCGCTCGACGTTTTCCCGCCGGCTGGTATCGTTGGTATCCCACAGCATAACCGAGAGGTGCAGGCCCACAATCTGCTTGTTTTCGGCCCGCACCTCGGCGGTAAACTCCTCGACTTCGGCCGCCCGCAGGTGGTTATCCTGGGTGGCCAGGAAGGAGAGCGAGGCATTCAGCTTGCGGTCGGTATCCAGACTGCTTAGCTCAGCGCGGGTATCCTGAATCATCAGGGCCTGCGTGAGGACGTGCGGGCACTGGAGAATATGCGTGAGCGGGTAGAGCATGGGCGCGGTAACGCCGTAGCTGTTTTTCACGGCCGGGTAAGCGTCCGAGCCCTGCCCCACCATCGACAGGACATTAACCTTCTGCTCCCCCACGCTGAACGTGCCCATATCGTTGCCCATCTCGCGCTCCTGCCGGGTGGGCTGGCCGTCGAAATTGAGATTGAAGTACTGCAGGTACAGCTGGTGGATTTCCTGGCTGCTGAGCCGCTCGAAGGTGACGCCGCCCAGGTTCTTGATGCCCTGAATGAATTCGACCGCGCCGCTTTCGGCCACCTCCAGGGTTTGCACCAGCTGCGCAAACGGATTCTTGAGCACGGCCTCGCCGGCGCGGGCCACCAGGGCATTCACCGCGTTGGTTTTGGGCGACTTTACCGCCGCCGGCGCAAACGAGATGAACAAGTAGGACTTCTGGAACAGCACCAGCCGTTCATAGAAGTGCTTGTTCATCTTGTTCTCAAAGTAGGTCTGCTGGGTTTTGTCTTCCCGATAAGGCCGGTCGTAGTAGATGTCGGTTTTCTGCACGATGCTGCCCACCGGCAGCGCCCGCAGCACCCCGACGAGGGCGGCCTGGAAGGCCTCGTAGTCTTCAATGGTCCAGCTTTCCATTTCGGCCGGCTCGACCAGGAAGCCCACGCCGACGCGCCCATCCTTGAACACGACCTTGTCGCCCTCGAAGCTATGCACCGGCATCACCGCGCTAAACGCGGTGGTTTTTGGCTTTTTTGTCATGAGCGGGAGTTGGTAAAGGCCCCACGGCCAGGCGGCGGGGCTGAATGAAGGTGAAGGAGAGCCACCCCATCAGGAAGCCGGGCGCTTGCTTGCGGCTCAGGTAGCGCAGGCCCATGATGAGGCCCAGTTCCACGACGATGACGAGCAGGTAGATAATGCGGGGAATTTTGACTGCCATCCCCAGAAATCCGAGCAGCAGCACGGAACCGATGAACAGGCCAACCATGATGCCCAGGTCCTGAATATTCATGCCCAGGACCTGGGCTGGTCGCTCAATAGACTTGTAGGAGCGCATGAGAGCGGAAACTCAGGGCTTAGCGTACGCCCCCTTCGCCGCCGCCTACGGCCCCTACCAAGTCGTCCTTGAACAGCTGGAAGCCGAACCACAGGATGACCCCGCCGACGAGCCAGCCCAGGGAGCCGAGCGCATCCGGGGCACCCTGCACGAACTTCATTACCACGCGAATCAGGCCGATAATCAGGATAATGGCGAAGATGACCTGCACGATGCCCACGACAGTTTCCTGTACCCCTTCGAGGGCACCTTGGGCGCTACCGCTTTGGGCAAAAGCCGCCCGGTTGGACAACGCCAGGGCCGTCAGCATGGCGTAGGCGCGTTTCTCTGCTTTGGATGGTTGGTAGGCGTGTCCGGCAACAGCCAATTTCTTGGCCAGGGAAAGGGGGTTGGTGAACATGGGGGAAAGGGTGTTGGAAATGGAGTGTGGGGGCGCTTATCTCCCCGGAAGCGGTGGAAAACGGATTGGGCGCAGCGCAGCAGCTGGCTGGCTGGCTGGCTGGCTGGCGCAGGGCTGGCACGCGGCAGTGCCCCGGCCAGACAGGTCTGGCCCGGTCTTAAAAGCAGCTGGGGGCGGCTGGGGCGGGCACTGGAAGAAGTGGGAAGACTGGGGCGGCGGGTAGCGGGGATGAGTGAGGTAGCATAGCGGGAGGGTAGAAATGAGGATGGGGTAGCGTGCTCATAAGTAGGTCGGGTGCCGGCCGCCGGGGCCGGCTTACTTTCCGGGATACAGCCCTGTCAGCGCCGCTTTCTGGCTGGCATTCTTGGCCGCGAGGGCTGCCCGCTTGCGCTGGCGTAGCTCTACCTGCTTCAGTTGATTGGCTTGGTCGTTCTTGGTCGGGGCGGCCGTCGTAATCGGGTTGTCATAGAGGGATTCCGGCACGGCATCATCTGCCGCAGCTACCGGGGCTGAATGTGCAGTGTCAGCCGCAGTGGCCGTTTCAGTAGCTGGAACTGCCGCTGCTTCCATGCCCGCAGTGGTCGGGCTTTCCGGCTCGTCTATACCCAGCCTATCAAAAACCGACACTGCCGCCGTACCTAGCGCGTGAACCGAAGAGACTACCGGTGGCGCAGCATCGGCCGGCGTGGCCTCTGTCTCCTCAGTGGCCGGCACTTCTGCTGGTATAGCGGCCTCATTCTCAGCTGCAGCATCCACCGCAGATTCCGTAGCCGCCAGCTCCCGCGCCGTGATTTGGTCGGCTTCCATGCGGTCCGCTTCCGCCTGCAGCTCCTGCTCCTCCTTGGCCCGAAAATCCTCTTCGGGCATCAAGCGCGAGATGGGGTTGTCGGCCGACAAGGGCGGCGCGGCTTCGGCCGGCGCGGGCGTTGGCTTTGGCCCATAGTGAAAGGAGCGCACCGACCGGTGGTTGCTGGTGGCGACCAGCGCCACCGGCTTGCCCTTCCCGCTGCCGGTGAAGCGCCACCACACCAACCCCAATAGGGCCGCGAGGGGCAGAAGTACCAGCAGGAAGAACAGGGCAGCTTGCATACTGGCGATGCTTTACGCCCTGTGTTCTGATAAAGTTCTGAAAGATTTCTAAAGTAATTCTTTTAAACTTCTTAAGAGTTTCTGCGTTAGCCGCAGTAGTCCGTTTCCGCAGCCTCCGCACCTATTAAGCTGACCGACGGCTAATCGTACTATTTTGGCTTTTTGAGTTACCTGTTTGCAGCGTTTAGCTGCAATTTGTGTCTTTGTGGATTCTTTGCGTAAGCATCTGTCCACTCACACCTTTTGCACTATAACACCAACTGTTTACATGGTACCATCTCCACACATTTCGGCCCCGCTGGGCTTCCCCGACCTAAAGCTTTCCGTCCCCTATGCCGACGCCATCCGCTACGCCCAATTTCGCCTGTTGATGCTGGCCAAAGGGGAGTTGAAGTCGTTCTGCGAACAGCACGAGCTTCCCTACACCAGCATCGTGGGCCTGAAAAACAACTCCCTCAAACGCGAAGAGCCGCGCTTACTGCAGCGCCTGCTCCGCAGCCTGGCCGTCGATACAGAGGTAATCCGCATCCCCCCCAACAGCCAGAGTCCCCGCTTCCTGTTTCCCACGGTAGAAGCCCTGACCACTTTTCAGCAGCAGCTCAAATGCTTTGACAGTGGCAACCCTCCCCTTCCCGAATCCGAAGCCCCCACAGGCGGCGCGGAATCCCCTACCCCGTAACCACGACCGGATAGCCTTCCTGGTAGCCGAGCGGTACTTCTCACCGCTTTTCTTTCCCCGCCCGGAGCTACTGGTCATTTAAGACCACCAGTAAGCTACCCGCGATGAATGCACCCCGTGAGAACGACCCCAACGAGCTTGACCGGTTCAAGCGTGATATTGACCTCGTAGACTACGCCGAGCGGCAGGGCTACCAGATAAAAAAGGAAGGCAAGCGCGGCGACTGGCACCAGCTCGAAAAAGACGGGGAGGTGCTCATCGTCACGCGCAAAGATGACCATCAGGTGTACCTCAATACCGGCGACGACCGGGACAAGGGCAGCGTCATTGATTTTGCGAAAACCCGGGGCGGTGATGGCCACGGGCTGAATTTGGGGCAGGTCCGCCAGCAGCTACGCGAGTATCTGAATGACGGGCCTGCCCCAACTCGTGCCTATGCCCCGGCCGCCGACGTGACCCGGCTGAACGCGTTGTCCGTTGGCAACCCCGACCACGAGCGCCAGGCCGAGGAAGACCGCCGGACGCGGCTGATTTCCGAGGTGCTGGGCGTGAAGCGGGAACTGACCGACCGCACGTACCTGCACGGCCGGGGCATCGAGGACCAGACTATTGACAGCCCGGCCTTTCAGGGCCGCATCTTCACCGCGCAGCAGAACGAGCATAAGAACACGGCCTTTCCCTTATACAACGCCGAGGGGCTGGCCAGCGTCGAGCAGAAGAATGAGCACTACAAGAACCTGCTTCCATTGCCTAAAAACGGCATTTGGGTATCCCACCCCACCGAGGGGAAAGGCACTCAGGTAGAGCGCATCATCGTCAGTGAGTCGGCCATTGATTCGTTGTCCCACCACCAGCTGAAAAGCGGCCAGGACCAGAAAAACACCATCTACATTGCTACCAGCGGCACGCCGACCGAGGCCCAGGTAGCCCTGATTCAGCGGGTGATTGACAAGCAGGAGCCCCGGGAGGTCGTGTTGGCCAACGACCGCGACGCCGGGGGGCGGCAGTTCAACATGAACTACCTGAACGAGCTGCACCCGGCCCGGCCGCTGGTGCCCGTGGCCGAGCAGGAAGCCTACAAAGAGCCAACGCGGCCGGTGGAGTGGCACGCCACCAGCGACAAGTACCACACGGGCTTGAAAGTGACCTATCACCACGACTCGGCCGAAGCCGGCGCGCAGCAGGTGCAGCAGCTTAGCGACCGGGTAGGCCAGATGAACGGCACCCAGGAAGCCGGCCCCACCATTGCCCTGGAGGTGCAGCGCAGCTCTGACCGGGAAACGGTACTGCGGTTGTCGGTGGCCAAAGCCGACACCGCGCAGCTGGAGGTGCTGACCCACGAGCTATACCGGCAGCGCGAACAGCTACGCCCGGAGCCGGAGCGCCAGCAGGAGACGTTCCTGCGGGTAGATTATCCGGTAGCAAAAGACTGGAACCGCGACCTGGAGTTAACCCGGCAGGGCCTGAATGCCGAGCAAATCCGCGCCCAGGCCCAGCGCGACGAGCAGCAGCGCGAAGCGGAGCGGCAGCAGCGCCTTGCCGAGCAGCACCGCCAGGAGCAGGAGCAGCGCCAACTGGCGCGCCAGCAGGAGCAGCAGCGCCGCGAGAACACCCCGGAAGCGCAAGAGCAGCGCGAGGCGGACGACCGCCGATTCAATCAGGCCGTGCTGGGCGCGGCCGTGGCTAGTCCTGGCGCGGAGCCGGAGTCGCGCCCGTTCCGCTCCTACCAGTCCGAGCAAGAAGCCGCCGCGCATACCGCGCAGTTTGTGCATGCCCGCGATGCGGGGCTGATTTTGCTGAAGGAGTACATCAACGACAACCCCGCCCCCCACCGGCCGCAAGGTGGATGAAACCGAGCAGCAGGAGAACCGTGACCGGGCGCGCTACGTCGAACGAAACCCAGCCCAGGCGCTGGCCACCGCGCCGGCCGCTGAAGAGAAAACCGCGACGTGGAAGATTGACGAAGTTGCCCCCAACACCACCGGCCGCGCCGAGGCTTGGAAGGAGGTGCTGGATAACAGTTCGTACAGCTACAAGACGAGCGAAATCCGAAGCACGATTGACGAGCAGGGCATCCGTCGCGCGGAGTTCGATATGACCTACCGCAACGACCAGCCCGATATTGCCATCATCCACGCCATCATTACGAACACCAACGCCCGGGCTGAGGCCGGCCAGGAAGTATATGCCGGCGTTAGCGTCAGTGAGAGCGAGGCCGACCGTGCAGTACGCCAAGTAGTCGCCGAGGCCGCCGCCATTCAGCCCCACAACCGCGACCGGAGCATGGACCAGGCATCGGCCACGCCGGCAGCCGAGGGGGCGCCGGAGCCCCGGGCCGCCGGAGCAGTCCCCGCGCCGCAGGGCGACGAGAAGCAGGTCGTTATCAAGGTGGACGAGGTTACGCCAGCGCCGGGTGCCCGTGGCCAAGCCGAAGCCGTGAAAGAAGCCGTGGCCGGCAGCGGCGCGAAGACCGGCGATATTCAGAGTACGACTGATGGGCAGGGCATCCGCCACTCGGAGATGAAGGTTTCGTACCGAACAGACCAGCCCGAAATTGCCCGAATCAGCCAAACGCTCGATGCCGTGGCCAGCCAGCAGGGCAGCAGTGTGATTGAGCACAGCAGCGACCGGGCCGAGCGCCGCGAAATCAGCAAGGGCTACGAAATGGCCCAGCCGCAGCGTACCCAGGAAATCACCCGGTAGCCGGGCGCTTCGCGCCCAGCTAACTAACTGGCCACAACGAAAAACACCGCCCTGATTTGCAGAGCGGTGTTTTTCGTTGTGGCCAGTTAGGTGTTAATACATGACGTTGGCTCCGGCCACGGTGTAGAGCGGGTCTTCCATAATATTGACCTCGATGATGGAATCGGCTTTGCCCAACAGACGGCGGCAGTCGGGGCTGAGGTGGCGCAGGTGCACAGTTTTACCGGCCCGGTGGTAGCGTTCGGTGAGCTTGTTCAGGGCCTCAATGGCCGACATGTCAGCCACGCGGCTTTCCTTGAAATCAATGATGACTTCACTGGGGTCGTCCAGCACGTCGAACTTCTCGCCGAAGGCCTGGGCTGAGCCGAAGAACAGCGGTCCGTAAATCTCGTAGTGGCGCACGCCGACCTCGTCCACGTATTTGCGGGCGCGGATGCGTTTGGCATTCTCCCAGGCAAAGACCAGGGCGGCGATAATCACGCCGATGAGCACGGCCAGAGCCAGGTTGTGCAGCAGCACGGTGATGGCCGTTACGAGCACCATGACGATGAGGTCCGACACCGGCATCTTGCCGAAGGTTTTCAGCGAGGCCCACTCGAATGTGCCCACGGCCACCATAATCATGAGGCCGGTAAGGGCCGCCATCGGTACCCGCTCGATGAGTGACGCGCCAAACATGATGAACACGAGCAGCATGACAGCCGCCACGATGCCCGAGAGCCGCGCCCGCGCCCCGGAGGAGATGTTAATCAGGCTCTGGCCAATCATGGCGCAACCGCCCATGCCGAAGAGAAAGCCCGAGGCGATGTTGGCCGCGCCCTGCGCCACGCACTCGCGGTTGGTGCTGCCCCGCGTCTCGGTGATTTCGTCAATCAGGTTGAGCGTGAGCAGGCTCTCAATCAGTCCCACCCCGGCCATGATGGCCGCGTAGGGAAAAATGATGCCCAGCGTGGCCAGCGTCAGCGGCACGGCCGGGATGTGGAACGGCGGAAACCCGCCCTTAATGGAGGCAATGTCGCCCACGGTTTTGGTCGAAATGCCCAGCCCAATTACCAGCCCGGACACTACCAGAATGGCCACCAGCGAGGCCGGTACCACTTTGGTGAGGCGCGGCAGCCCGGCAATGATAAGGATAGTGAGGCCTACCAGCCCCAGCATGGTGTAGAGGGCTGAGCCCGTGAGCCACTGGTGCGCGCCGGCCGCGTCCACGGTCTGGAACTGCACCAGCTGCGAGAGGAAGATAATAATAGCCAGTCCATTGACGAAGCCAAACATGACCGAGTGCGGCACCAACCGAATGAACTTGCCCAGACGCAGCAAGCCGGCGACTACCTGCAGCACGCCCGCCAAGATGACGGTGGCGAAGATGTATTCCACGCCGTGGCTCTTGGCCAGAGCCAGCAGCACCACGGCAATAGCCCCGGTGGCGCCGGAAATCATGCCCGGCCGGCCGCCGATGAGCGAGGTAACCAAGCCCATGACGAAGGCCGCATACAGACCCACCAGGGGCGAGAGTCCGGCAATGAGGGAAAAGGCTACGGCCTCTGGCACCAAGGCCAGGGCCACCGTGAGGCCCGAGAGAATTTCGTTTTTGTAACTGACTTTGTACTGGCTGAAGTACTGAACTACTTGTTGCATGAATCACACTGAAAAATGGGCAAAAGAAAAGCCGCACTCATCCAGCAGGATGGGGCGGCCGGGTCATTCTAAGCCGGTCGTCAGGGTGGGGTGAGCTTGAAAGTAGGAGAAGGGAAAAAGGGCATTACAGGGGCAAAGGTACGCTAAATCAGTTAATGGCAGGCTTTACTCACCCTTTCAGGGCTCAATGGTCGGCCCGGTGGGAGCCGTGCGCAGCAGCCCAAACCCCAGCGTGCCCGCCGTGAGCGATGCCACCAGAATAGCCAGCTTGGCCACATCGGTGCCGGCCGAATGCTCCCCCAGGGCCAGCAGCGTGACGAAGATGGACATGGTAAACCCAATGCCGGCCAGGATGCCAGCACCCCAGAGTTGCCGCCAGCTTACGCCGGGCGGCAACTCGGCCCAGCCCAGGCGCACCGTGAGCCAACTCAGCGCTGCAATGCCCAGCGGCTTGCCTACCACGAGCCCGGCCAGAATGCCCAGCCCCAGCGGCGAAAGCAGCCCACGCACGGCCGACGGCTCAATCACCAGGCTGGTGTTGGCGAAGGCAAACAAGGGAATGATACCAAAGCTCACCACCGAGTGCAACTGTTGCTCCAGCCGCTGCGCGGGCGAGCTGCTGCGCAGGTAAAGAAACTCCAATTCCTCGCTGATGACGCGTGGGGTTGCCTCGGGCTCCTGAGTTTTCTCGCGCAGCAGGGCCAGCCGCTCGTCCACGCGGCGCAGCAGCTCCGGCCGCGAGAAGGGAATGCGAAACGGGATGGCCGCCGCCAGCAGTACCCCGGCCAGGGTGGCATGAATACCCGATTTGAGCATAAAAAACCACAGCACCGCGCCCAGCGGCAGGTAGGCCCTCAAGCTGCGTATGCGCAGCCAGTTGAAGGCCAGCAGCACCGCCCAGGTCCCCAGCGCCAGGTACAGGTAGTGCAGATGCAGCTCCGTCGTATAGAAACCGGCAATAACCAGCACCGCGCCCAGGTCATCGACGATGGCCAGCGCGGTCAGAAATACTTTCAGGCCAAGCGGCACCCGTGGGCCCAGCAACTGCAGCACGGCCAGCGCAAAGGCAATGTCGGTGGCCATGGGAATGCCCCAGCCCCCGGCAGTGGGTGTGCCGTGATTGAAGACGGTAAACAGCAGTGCGGGCATAAGCATGCCGCCGAGGGCCCCGGCGATAGGCAGCGCGGCCTGGCGCGGTGAGGACAGCTCGCCGTCAAGCACTTCTCGCTTGATTTCCAGGCCCACGATGAGGAAAAACACGGTCATCAGCCCGTCGTTTATCCATTCCACTACCGTGTGGTCGAGGGCGTAGCCGTTCACGGCCAGGCGCAGGTGCTGGTCCCAGATGGCGGGGAAGTAGCGGGCCGGCCCCCAATCGGTATTGGCCAGCACCAGCGCCAGTATGGCACTTATCATCAGGACAATGCCGCTAGCAGCTTCGCGGCGAAAAAACTCAGCAAAAGGCCGCACCAATGGACGGACAAGTGATTTGACAACCATCATGAACAAGGTATAAGTAGCTGTTCATACGTGCTACAACACCAAAATAAGATGCAGCGACAGCAGCAGAGGGCTAAACTTATTGAAAGCGTTGCGTCAGGACCGACAACAAGAGGCAGATGAATAAGCATCGGTCCTTATTCCATTACCGACTCAACAAAGGAGCAACGATTGGGGCAGTGGGGAAAAAAAGCGGAATAAATCTATGTAAAATGCGCGTTAATAAATGTAAATAATGCAACAATAAAGGCATGATTTGCGTTTAATAAGTATATAGCAACACACACAACAGCAACCGCTTATCATGAAAAAGACCACGAAAGCCGCCGCCAAGAAAGCCACCAGCAAGACCACCACCACCCGCCCCGACGTTTACCAGATTGTAACCGACCGCATCATTTCGGCCCTCGAAGGCGGCATTATTCCGTGGCGCAAGCCGTGGAACGCGGTTTACGGCTTGCCCCGCAACTACGCCACCGGCCGCGTTTATAGTGGTATCAACCTGTTTTTGCTGCATTTCAGCGGTGCCCTGCCGTTTTTCATGACGTTCAAGCAGGCCCTCGAAATGGGCGGTAATGTCCGCAAGGGGGCCAAAGGCCATCAGGTGGTGTATTACAACGTTTCCACCCGCGAGAACAAGCAAACCGGCAAAGAGGAAAAAATGCCCTTTCTAAAGTATTACACCGTGTTTTCGGTGGAGGATATCGAAGGCATTGCGTTCGATTTGCCCAAAGTGGAGAAGCGCGAATTCACCCCCAGCGAGGTAGCCGAAGGTATTGTGGAGGCGTGGGACGGTAAGCCCGCCATTCAGCACCTGCACCAGCGCGCCTATTACTCTCCTTCGCTGGACTTTGTGAATATGCCCAAGCCGGAGACGTTCACCACGTCAGAAGGCTACTACCAAACGCTTTTCCACGAGTTGACCCACAGCACCGGCCACAAGGCCCGCCTTGACCGCGCCGACCTGACCGCCGGCGAAGGCAAGCAAAGCCTGAGCTATGCCCGCGAGGAGTTGACCGCCGAAATGGGTGCTTCGTTCCTGAGTGCCGCCGCCGGCATTGCCACCGAGCAGACCGAGGAAAACGCCGTGGCCTATATCCAAAGTTGGTTGGAGCGGCTGAAAAATGATAAGCAGCTAGTCATCAAAGCCGCCAGCAAGGCCCAGAAAGCCGCCGAGCTGATTCTGGGTCACACCACCGAGCCGGACGAGCCGCAGGTTCAGGAGCAGCCCGCCGAGCAGTTGCAGCAGCCGGCGCCCGGCGCGGTGATGGTGGCCGCCACGAGCGAGGCAGCGCCCGAGCTTGATGCCATCGGCCGCGAGTACGCCGCCGCGGAGTTGAGCTGGCTAGCCGCCGCTTAGCTCTCAGGGCCGGGGTAGCAGCAAAGCCGCTGCTACCCTAAAGCTCCTAGCTCTAGCCATAACTCTAGCCCTAGCTCTAATTCTAGTCTCTTTCCTGATGAAAGCCAGCGAAGCCCCCACCATTCAGCACCCCAACTGGAACCAGTACCGCAACCGGATAATAGCCGCCATCGCCGATGTGGAGGTAATGATGCAGCAGCTTGGCAAAGGCATTAACAGCGAGGTGCTGACCGAGGAGGTAGCCGAGCGCCTGATGATGGAAATAGACACGCCCGAGGCGTACGAGGCGCTGCTAAAGCTGGTTCGGGCGACCCGGGCAATAGCCCGCGAGGGCCTGCGCATGACCCGCGAGGAGCAGGGAGGCCAGTACGCCTTGCTTCTCGTATGATTCCCTTCTCCTTTCCATCTTATGCTACCTACCCATGCCAGAATATAAGGATTTAGCCGTAGGCGAGGCCGTGTATTACCCCTTTGAGAAGGCGGTAGGGCTGATTTATGAAACCTATACGTTCGTTGACGGACCCGACCACCGGCCCGGCGTTTCGCTGCTGCTGAGCGACGGGCGCAACGTGGGCGGCTTTAATGCCGAGGAGGCTGACCTATACTTGGTGCCGCTGGGTGATACGGGCCTGCGCTACGAATTTGCTGACGTCGGCCAGCTGGCCGGCGACTTCCGGCGCGGCGTGTTTGCCGAGGCCTTCCACAACGCCCACGTCCTGCACCTCTCGCGCACATTAGCCAGCGCCCCGCAGCGCTAGGCCGCCGGCCGCGCCTGACTAGCCCGGCCGCTACTTCATCCCTAACCAGTACCCCGATGAGCCAAGCCGAGAAATTCGACCCCACCCCCCGGACTTACGCTGCGCAGCAGGCATATTTAGTCATTGAGCAGCAACCCCGCAATAAGGCCGAAAAGCAGTTGCTGGAGCAGGCGCGCCGCTATGTGCAGGCCCACAGCCACCAGAATGATTTGCGCGACCTAGCCGGCGCAATCCGGGAACTGATGGGTGACGCTTACCAAATAGGGTGCGGCAGTTGCCACATCTGGATTAAGCGTACCCCGGCCGACGCCGGGCAGCGCGGCCCGGAACGGCTGGCCGTCGTCGCTGACCGGCTGACCACGGCCTACCGGGATTGGTTCGAGCCCAGGGTGCCCAGCGGCCCCCGCCGCAGCATCCGCACCGAGCAGGGCTTGCCCGTTGCCGGGGTTCCAATCACTACCAGCACCCCTACGCGATGACTGAGCGCGTGGCGTGCATACTACACGAGTAGCCCCGCCGCCATCAAGCCACCGAGCGCAGCAGCCTTCCCGGTTGTTGCGCTCTTTTTTGCCCATTCCAGCAGGGGCAGTGGGGAAAAGTAGATGTAAAATGCGTTATTATAAATGTACAAAGTGCATCTATTTATGTATGATTTACGTTTAATAAATAAGTAGGAAACGTACCTAAAACCCTTTCTGATATGGAAATTACCCCCGTTCCCCAGCCCGCTGCGCACCCTATCGTTCTGGTTGGCCCGCACCTTTTCAATCTGTCCAATGTGCAGATGTTCTACAGCGGTGCCGGTGCCGCCCTGACCGTGGCCGCATGGTGGAAGAAGCTCCCCGCTACCGTGTTTCTGCAAGTCACCCAGCGCGGCGCGGCCTTGTTGGCAACGATGGTCGGCGTAACCGCCCGCGGCCAGGTGGTGACGACGCCGGCTTGCTACTTAGGCCCGTTCCGCATCGAGGGCACCGAACGCGTGTTTTCTACCGTCCGGGAGCTAGGCGAGTACCTGTTGGCCCAGCGTTCCGCAATGGTGCCGGCCGAGGGCACTGCCACGGTGCTGAGACTGGACGGGAGCCTGACCGGGATACGCCCGACCAAAGGCAAAAACTTCAAGTTCGACCAGCTACGGCCCCTTATCGGCGCTGATACGCTGGACATTCACTATTTCCAGCACGGCCCGCTTGCCGGCTATATTCTGGTAATCGACGACAACGGCAAATACAGCGGGGCCGCGCTCAATATGCTGGCTACGGCCGCTTGGTTTGATACCTACCCGCCCGAGCAGTACAGCCCGATTGATGTAGTAGTCGGCACCGTTGTTCTAATGAAATCCGAGCAGCTGCGCTAGTTACTTCAGGTAAGAAAGCCGCCCCCAACCGGGCGGCTTTTTTCGTGCCCGTTCCGCAAAAACTTGCCGATAAAAAACGCATAAATAAATGTACAAAGTACATATATTTAGGTATGATTTACGTTTAACAAGTATAGCAAAGCTGCTCACCCTTTAGCCTTCTTTCTATGCTGACCGCCCCCACTCCCGCCTCCGTTGCCACGCTTTCCAATGCTGGCCTGATGCTGATGGTACAGTCAGCCCGCAGCAACCTACGGCGCGTGCTGAACCACCCGGCTTTCACGCCGGAGCGCCGCCAGAAGGCCGAGGACCTGATTAGCAAATCCACTGACGCGGCCCAACTGATGAAGTGGAAGGCCCTGGCCATTGCCGAGAGCGAGAAATGGGAAGACACTCAGCTTGAGAAAGAAGCCCGTGAGTTAGGCCCAGCCGCTCACCCCAACTACCTCTATTAGTCCCTACCCAAGTCCTTACTCCGATGAAAAAGACCAGACCAGAAATGCCCGCTTCCAACCAGCCAGTTTACCATTTCCAGCACCACGAGAACGGTAGCCTTATTGTAGTCCGGGGCGAGTTGTCCGATTTCTACGGCTTTTATGATATAGAAGAGTTTGCTGGCACCGACCAACAGGATGCCGCGCAGCGGGCCGATGTTGGCAACTGGCAAGACCTTACTGACTTCTTGTACTTGGAAGTGCCCGCCGAAGGGGCACCGCGGATTTTTGAACTCGTCGCGGGCACCGTAGACCAGGTGAAGGACGTTACCGCTCAGCACCCCGGCCCTTTTCGTATTCCGGGGCGGGTACCCTTCACGGCCACTGACCAGGCCGACGAGTACGCGACGCTGAGCGACCTGGCCGCTGAAATGAAGCCCCAGCCCGCGCAATACCGGGGGCGCATCGTGGCGCAGGGTGAACTACTCCGGTGGTTTGCGTTTGAGGAAGAGATGGGCGGCAGCGGGGAATGCCCGTGGGAGCCGGTAGAGTTGAACTTGGGCACCTATCCGCACGATTCGTACGCCTACCATTCCGGCAAGCGCGCTACCCCGGAACAGGGCCAGGGCTACGGCACCGTGACCCTGTGGCAGCAGCCAGACGGGGCGCAGCGGTACTACGTCGAAATTGCGCCCACTAAGGGCCACGCCTTTCCC
The DNA here is from genome assembly GCF_024700075.1 of Hymenobacter sp. J193. Taxonomy (NCBI): domain Bacteria; kingdom Pseudomonadati; phylum Bacteroidota; class Cytophagia; order Cytophagales; family Hymenobacteraceae; genus Hymenobacter; species Hymenobacter sp. J193. Next base: position 96,656 of record NZ_JAJONE010000006.1, on the reverse strand, counting down.
TATCTCGTGGCCCACACGCCAGCGGAGGTGCGTAGCTGGTATGATTTCCGGTTCACGCCCTACGCCCCGCCGACGGTCTAACCAAACTGGCCCATCCCCCGCACAGACCGGGAGTTGGGCCAATTTTTTCTTCCCCACTGCCCCTATTTTGTTCGCTAAGGAATGGGGGCGCGACTACTTACTTATACAATGATGGCCGGAAACAGACTGCAGTTGAGGTCCGATAGCACTGAGTGAGGTAATTTGTTCGGGCAACTGCGCCAACGGGCCATATTTTGCCGTACTCCCCAATGACGAATTTACCAGCGCATCAAGCAAAGAGGTAACTTTCCGGCTGGTATTACCCTTCATTCTCCTTATGGCATCGACTTCCGCGCCCGCGCCCATTTCCTTTAAGGTTACGTTAGATAACACCGACCTGACCATCAAAGCTTCGACGCTGGCGGAACTGCTGGATGGAACCCGGATGCTGAAAAAGGATATTGTCGCCCTATGGAACATCAACCCGCGCACCTACGATAAGCGTCATGACCAGCCGGGTGGCATGACCCAGGACGAGCTACACAAGCTTGCTGCCGCTCTGAAAGTGCCTTACTTAGATATTGCCAAGCTAGTGTACCAAGAGTGCGCGGCCGACCCCAACGCTCGTAAAACGCCACTCAATAAGGCCGAGTAACATCTTGTGCTGCGATGAACCTTGACGACCTGTTAGTTCCCCGGCACCCCCTCCCGCGCCTGCACGAATAGCAGGTGCAGGCGTTGCAGCAAATGCCGGAAACGGAACGTGCCGAGCAGGCGCAGTTGTTGCGCGTGGGCAATGCCGCGTATCGCTACCACCAATTAGCGGATAGCCGCCTCACGGAGGCCGACTTTCAGCACTGGCTGGCCGGGCTGCCGCCCCGGATGCGTCAGGCGATGACTGCCGCCGGTTTCGCGGCGGCAAATAGCAGTTGGGCTTTTCGACGACACGTGCTCGAACGCCGCGACCTCGGCTACGCGGCCTTCATGCAGCAACTACTCTCGGTCGAGGATTGGACCTTCCTGCAGCAGATGGATGCTGAAACGGCTTAGCGTAATCTTTCGCCCAGTTGTATCGAAACCCCCGTAATAGGGGTCGCACAATAGTAGGAACGGAAAACAACGGTAGGGAGCGCCGGCCGGGTTGGGGTGGACTTGAGTTTGTGGCGGTCGGGGCGTCTCAGAAAACGACCGTTTTTGAGCGACGCCAACTTCCGGTGCAAAGACCGGATAAGCTGCCGGAAAAAATGTCTTATTAGTTGGTCTCACGAAACTACGTTCGCGTATCTTCGCCGCCGTGACTTTATAAGACAAAAGCTCATGAAAGTCGGTTACGCCCGCGTCAGTACCCAGGACCAGCAGTTGCATTTACAAGTCGATGCCCTGCAGGCGTCCGGCTGCGCCGACATTGTCCAGGAAAAAGCGTCTTCTTCCAAGGACCGGCCACAGCTGCAGATACTGCTAACCCGGCTGCGGGCCGGCGATACCCTGGTGGTCTGGAAGCTTGACCGACTGGGCCGCTCGCTCAAAGACTTGGTGACGCTGGTCACAGGCTTTCAGGAGAAGGGTATCCATTTCGTGAGCCTGCACGACCACTGGACACGACCACGGCACAGGGCCGGCTTATGTTTAACCTGTTCGCCTCGCTGGCCGAGTTTGAGCGCGACATTATCCGCGAGCGCACCAAGGCCGGGCTCACGGCAGCGCGGGCGCGGGGCCGGCAGGGCGGGCGGCCCAAAGGCTTGTCGAAAGAAGCACTCTCCAAGGCCCAGGCCGCCAAGACGCTCTACCTGCAGCAAGACAAAACCGTGGCCGAAATCGGCCTGCTGCTGAGCGTAGGTCGGGCCACGATTTACCGTTACCTCGCCCACTTGGGCGTACCGACCGGTAACCTAGGCGTCACGCAGCCCTAGCCGATGCCGGTCGAATTTCTCAGCGACGAGCAAGCTGCCCGCTACGGGCGCTACCACTCCGAGCCCAGCCCAGAGCAGCTCGCCCGCTTCTTTTACCTGAGTCCAGCGGATGTCCAGTTTCTGGCCCCTTACCGCCTGCCACATACCCGGCTCGGCTGCGCCGTGCAGCTCTGCACGCTGCGGTTTCTGGGCACCTTTCTGCCGGCACCCACCCAGGTGCCGGCCGTGGTCGTGCGTACGCTGGCCGAGCAGTTGCAGGTGCCTAGCGACGACTGGCACACCCGCTACACGCGGCCCAACACGATTTATGACCACCAGGCGCAGCTGGTGGCCTACCTGGACTACCGGGTCTTCGAGGGCCGGCCGGCCTTCGGCTTGACCCGCTGGCTCTACGCCCAGGTGAGCACGAGCACCCTGCGGCCCGGCGTGCTGTTTGACCTGGCGACCGCGCACCTGGTGGCCCAGCGCATAGTGTTACCGGGCGTCTCGCTGCTGGCTCGGCTCATTGCGCGGGTGCGGGAACGCACGGGCCGGTCGCTCTACCGCCAGCTGCAGGCGCGCCTCAGCGGCGCGCAGCGCGACCAGTTGGATGCACTGCTGGTCGCCTCGCCCGGGGAGCGGCTGACCCCGTTGGAGGTGCTGCGCACTCCGCCTACCCGCGTATCGGCCCCAGCCCTGGTGGCCGCTCTGCGGCGCCTGGACCAAATTCGGGCGGTGGGCGTAAGCACGGTGCCGGTGCAAGATTTGCCGGAAGCGCGGTTGGCGCGCCTGGCTCGGCACGCCCAACTGGCTTGGGCCCAGCCGCTGGGACGCCTGGGCGAGGAGCGCCGCCACGCCACGCTGCTCGTGTTTGTGCAAACGCTGGAGCGCACGGCCACCGACGACGTGCTCGACCTGTTCGACAACTTGATGACCACGCTGGCCCTGCGCGGGGAGACCCGCCGCCGCCGCGAGCGGCTGCGCACGCTCAAAGACCTGGACGCGGCAGCGCTGGTCTTGCAGCAGGCCGTGCAGCTGCTGCTCGACGACGGGGTGCCGGCCGCGTCCCTGCGCCAGCAGGTGCTCGATACGGTGGGCGAAGCCCAATTGAGGGCCGCCGCCGAGGTCGTGCAACACCTGGCCAGCGACGAGGACCCCGCCCTGCAAGTGCTCAGCGGCAGCTACGCCTCGGTCCGGCGCTTTCTGCCGGCGCTGCTGGCGGGCATTTCCTTGGAGGGAACGCCCTCGGCCCAGCCCCTGCTCGCGGCCTGGTACTTTCTGCAAGCCCAGGAAGCCGGCGGCCGGAGCCGGCCCAAGTGGGCGATGGCCCCGCGGGCGGTGGTGCCTAAAAGTTGGGCGCGGCGGGTGTTTCCGGCCAAAGGCGAGGTGAATCCGCACGCCTACACCCTGTGCGTGCTCGACCGACTGCACCAAGCCTTGCGCCGTCGCGAGGTGTTTGCGCCCACCAGTGAGCGGTATGGGGACCCGCGGGCCGAATTGCTGCGCGGCGAGGCTTGGGAAGCCGCCCGCGAGGCCGTGGCCCGCGCCCTGGACCGCTCCACCGACCCGGCCGTGGAACTGAACCGCCTTCGCCAGCAGGTGCGCGCCGCTTACCAAGAAGTGGGTGCGAACCTGGTCGATAACACCGCCTTGCAAGTGCTGGAAGAAGACGGGCAGCCCTACATCGTGCTCACCCCCCTGGCCGCGCAAGCCGAATCGGCTGGCCTGGCGCGCCTGCGCCAGCAACTGAGTGCCCGCCTGCCCCCCGTCGAGCTGGCGGCCCTGCTGCTGGAAGTGGCGGCCTTTACCGACTTTACCGGGGCCTTCACGCACCTAGCCGACGGCCAGCCGGCCGCCGCCGACCTGCCGCTCAGCCTCTGCGCGGTCCTGCTGGCGCAGGCCTGCAACATCGGCCTGAAAAGCGTCGCCCGGCCCGAGGTGCCGGCCCTAACGCTGCCACACTTGGTTTGGGTGCAGCACAACTACCTGCGGGTGGAAACGCTTACGGCCGCCAACGCCCGGCTGGTCGACGCCCAGGCGCAGTTGCCCCTGGCCCAGGCCTGGGGCGGCGGGGAGGTCGCCTCGGCCGACGGCATGCGTTTCGTGGTACCCGTGCGCACGATTCACGCGGGCTGGAACCGCAAATACTACGCGGCCGAGCGCGGCATCACCTACTACAACTTCACCAGCGACCAGTTCTCCGGCTTTCACGGCATCGTGATTCCCGGCACCCTGCGCGACTCCCTGTTCCTGCTGGCCGGGCTCCTGGAACAGCAAACCAGCCTGGACCCGCGCGAAATCATGACCGACACGCACGGCTTTAGCGAAGTGGTGTTCGGCTTGTTTGCCCTACTGGGCTACCGCTTTAGCCCCCGCCTGGCGGACCTGGCCGACCAGCGCTTCTGGCGGTTGGAAAAGGAGGACGACTACGGTCCCCTCAACGAGTTGGGTCGCCACCTCGTCAACGCCCGGCTGATTCACGACCACTGGGACGACATGCTCCGCTTGGCCGGCTCGCTCAAACTCGGCAAGGTCAAAGCCACCGCCGTCATGCGCACGCTGCAACGGGCGGGTGCCCTCTCGGGCCTCGGACGGGCCGTCGCGGAGCTGGGTCGGGTGGAGAAAACGCTGTACCTGCTGGCGTACGTGCAGGACGAGGCCTACCGCCGGCGCATCCTGGTGCAGCTCAACCGGGGCGAGGGGCGGCACGCCGTAGCCCGGGCCGTCTTCCACGGCAAGAAGGGCGAACTGCGCCAGCGCTACCGCGAGGGCATGGAAGACCAGCTGGGCGCCCTGGGTCTGGTCGTCAACGCCCTGGTGCTGTGGAACGCCCGGTACCTGCAACAAGCCCTGGAAGAGCACCAGGCCACGGAAGGAGCCCCAGAACCGGGCGACGTGGCCCGGCTCTCGCCCTTGCTGCACGAGCACATCAACATGCTGGGTCGCTACGATTTTACCCTGCCCGAACGCGTGGCAGCCGGTGAGCTGCGGCCGCTCCGCAACCTGGCCAACTGGCAGGAACAGCTGGTTGAATTTCCCTAACGTTGTTTTCCGTTCCTACTATTATTGTGCGACCCCGTATCCGGCGGCAACGGGCACTACCCGGTCCCAACGCGCCGACCTCCGATGTCAGCTCCGGGGCGCTCCCTGCCCGTCAGCCCTGGCGGCTGGGGTTGGCCGAAGGGGCCGCTGGGTAATCTTCGGTTTGTTCGAGCAGGTGCATGGCTCGTACGAGTGGGTCCCACTCAGGGCCACGGAACAGCAGCCGGAACCAGCGCCGGTGACGGTTTTGGTAGCGCACGTTGACGAACAGCCAGCCGGCGGCCAGGGTGAACAGCAGCGTGGTGCCCAGCAGCAGCGCCAGTTGCCAGGGGGCAGCCGCCCGTAGCAGCCCCTCGGTCCAGAAGAACGTCGTCCAGGCGGGCAGCTGCAGAAAGCCCAGGCGCACCACCCACAGCGTGGAGGCTTGCAGTCGGGCCACCCGCCGCTGCGCCGTCACCACCGACTGCCCCGCGTCGACGCACTGCACCAGCACCAGCTGGTACAGATAGAGGCCCACCATCAGCTTGGTCAGCAGCACCTGCACGGCGGCTGATGTCAGGAAAAATGGGCTGGCGACTGCCCAGACGCGGTAGAGCAGCAGGTCAACGGCGGCCACCCAGACCAGGCCCAGCAGCACGCCCACCAGCTTGGCCGGTCGCAGCGGCCCCAGCACGCGGGCCAGGGGCGGCAGGACCGCTGCCGACGGGGGCAGGGCGGGCAGCGGAGCATCGGCAGCGGCCTGAGTTTGCTGCCAGAGGTGTTGAAAATCGTCGTTTTGCATGGTCGTCAGGCGGGTTGGCGCGCGAAGCGTTGGCGCAGGTGCTCTTTGATTCGGCTCACTTTGGTGGCCACGTTGCTCACCGAAATGCCCAGGATGTCGGCAATATCGGCGTGGCTCTTGCTTTCCAGGTACAGCAGCATCAGCGCCTTGTCCAGCTCGCGCAACTCGTCGATGAACTGCTCCAGCTGGCGCAGCTGCTGCTCCCGCTCGGGGGCCTCCGCCTCGGAGGGCTGCGGCAACTCGGCGGGCAGGGGGGCGCGGGCGGCGCGGCGGGCGGCGTGCTGACGGTAGAACGAGATGGCCGTGTTCAGCGCCACCCGGTACACCCAGGTGGAGGCGGCCGCTTGGGCCGGGTTGTAGCGCGGCAGCGCCTGCCACAGCCGCAGCAGCATTTCCTGCAATAAGTCCTGCCGGTCGTCTTCGTCCCGGCAGTAGGCGCGGGCTACTTTGTGCAAGATGCCGCGGTGCTGCGCCAGCCAGGCCGGGAACTGCTGCGGAGTGGGGGCGGCGGTCATGGGCTACAGGCGGGCAAACCACTCCCGGACCACCTGGAACGTGCGGGCCTCGCGGCAAAGGCCGTTGTGGCTGGCCCCGGCCACCACTTCCACCTGTCCGCGGCTGTGGGCCTGCACGGCCCGGTGCTGGGCCTCGGCGGCAAACACCTCGTCCTGCCCGCCCACCAGCACCAGCAGGGGCCCGGTCACGGCCCGCAGGCCGGCGGCGTAGTGCTCGGGGGCCATGCTGGCGTTGGCGCGGTACGAATAGTGCCGCAGCGGCGCGGCGGGCGGTACATTCAGGAAGAGCACGGGCAGGCTATCGTGCTGGTGCAACTGCACGCTGTTCAGCATTTTCAGCCCAATGATACGCCCGATATGTACGTGCATCAAATCGGGGCCGCTGGCGTTGGCGCTGTCGGGGCCAGCCGGCGGGAGCGCGGCGGCCAAGGCCGGCGAGTCGTGGCCCAGCAGCGGGGCCAGCAGCAGCAGGCCGTCTACCCGGGGGCTGGCCTGCTGCCCGTAGAGCAGGGCAATGCCCCCGCCCATGCTGTGCCCGGCCAGCACGAGCTTGCCCCGGGGCTTGTCGCGCCGGAGGGCCGCCGCCACGTCGGCTACGTCATCGGCGTACTGCCCGATGTAGTCCACATCGCCGGCCCGGCCGGCCGAGCGGCCATGCCCGCGCAGGTCGAGGGCGTACACTTCGGCACCGGTCGCTTGCTGCAGTCGGCCGGCGGCCTCGTGCAGCGCGGCACCACTGGCCCCCACGCCGTGCAGCAACAGGATGGTATGGGGAGAGCGGCGGCCGTACCGGGCGGTGTGCAGACGCCCCCCGTCGCGGGCCTTGAAGTAGCGGTGCCGCAGTGGGTGGGTGTTGTTAAACAAATAGGGTAAAACCTCCGAGTCCATGGCTAAAAGGGGTTCTTCTTCCCAAAGGGCGGATTTACACGCTAAGCACTTTTTAGCTTCTGGGCGTAATTGTAGACGGTGCCATAGGCCAGGTCTAACTGCTTGATGACTTGATTCATAGATAAGCCATTGCGCAGAAGCTGCGCAATGGCCTCCTGCTTAGACTGGGCCAGTGGCGGCCGGGCCACATGCTTGCCCTGGGCTTTGGCCCGGGCCATGCCGGCGCGCACGCGCTGGCTGATGAGCGTGCTCTCAAACAGGGCCAGCGAAGCCATGACGTGGAACACCAACTCGCCCGTGGGCGTGGTGGTGTCGATATTTTCCTGGTAGGAGACGAAGTCCACCCCTAGGCTCTGGAATTCCTTCGGCGCGTTGACCAGCGCCTGGGTCGAGCGGGCAAAGCGGTCGTAGCGCCGGACCAGCACCGCGTCGAGCTACCGGTTCTTGGCCGCCGCCATCATCCGTTTGTACTGAGTTCATTCCTCGCTGGTACCCGAGGCCTAGTCCACGTATTCATCGACAACGGCAAAGCCGCGGCGCTGGGCGTACTCGCGCAGGGGGCGCAGCTGCGTCTCCGGGGCCTGCCCTTTGTCGAGGGTGGAGACGCGGGCATAGAGCGCCACGCGGGTGGGCTGGTCGGTCGGGTTGGCGGGCATCGGAGGTTATCAAAAAGGAGTTCCTTGTTGATAGGCAGCACGCACCCGCTCTACAGCGTAGAATCAGTCTTTCTCAGGCAGTACTATAACCCTCTTTGATAACCGGGCTTAGCGTGTAAATCCGCCCTTTTGGCAAAAGAACCCCTTACAGAATTCTCAAGGCAGCTCAGCAACTACGTATAATAGTTACTGAGCCTAGATGAACGGCCTGCTCATGTTCTTTTCTAGCCTGGCTCGAAGCCTCAAGCCCTTCACGTTTTGCATCGTGCCGAGTTCTGCAACAGCCACTGCACCATTCGGGGCCAGTTAAACCATGATACACGAGCTCACATACTGGTTTGAAGCGGCCATGGTCTTTTTGTCCAGCCACTAGTTGCGTCCGTCCATGTTAATCCTTTCAGAGAGGCAGCACCTTTGTTATATCAATTTACCTAACCCCCACTTCCATGAAGAATGTAGGATTGCTGGTCCGGCTCGAAGCGAAGCCCGGTAAAGAGCAGGCAGTACTCGATTTTTTGACGGGCGCTCTGCCCCTGGCTCAGCAAGAGCCGGCTACCATAACCTGGTATGCTATTCAGCTGGCGCCGGCCACCTTCGGTATCTTTGATACCTTTCCGGATGAAGCAGGCCGGCAGGCGCATCTGAACGGCCCTATTGCCGCTGCGTTGATGGCCCATGCGGCCGACTTGCTGGCCGTGCCGCCTGTCATTGAACAAGTAGCTATCTTGGCTGCCAAATAATTACCAGCCCCTAAAGCGACCTATGCCTGGGCATAGGTCGCTTTAGGGGCTGGCGGGCAGTTAGTCCGGTTGGCTAGCTGCTATTCTTCTCACGCGATGGCGATTGACTGTCTCCTGCTAACTCATCCGCACACGGGTGAATTAGCGTTTCGAAGCTACTCCTTTAGCGACGACACCCCGTTTAATTACTTACAACGCAATAATTATTACTCCCTCATTCTGCTTACGCAGGGCAGCGGCGAGCTACGCGCCAACTTTGCCACCTACCTGTTTGCTGGCAGTACGCTGTGTTGTTTTGGCCCTTACCAACCTTACACTATCCAAGCCAGCACCGCTGTAGCGGGCCTGGTCCTGGATTTTCATGCCGACTTTTTCTGCATCTACCGGCATCAGCAGGAGGTAGCTAGCAATGGCATCTTGTTCAACACAATTTTTGAGCCGCCCTTCTTCCCGGTTACAACAGAGGCGGTGCGTGAATTTGCCGCCCTGGCAGCTGTGATGCAAGAGGAAGTACGGCGTCAAGAGGTAGCACAACAAGAGTCCATCGTATTATATCTGAAGCTCTTTTTGCTGAAAGCTATCCGAATTCGTACTGCACAGCCCGCGTTAGGCACCGAGCAGAACCCGTCTGGCCGGGAGCCCTGGCTTCTGCAGCAACTTCAAGATGCCATCAATACGCACTACCGCCACCTGCACACGGCCGGGGAGTATGCCGACCTGTTACGAGTTCCCGCCCGAAGCCTAACGCGCCTAGTCAAGTCCCATTATCAGAAGACGCTCAGCCAACTCATCACGGAGCGAATCATTATGGAGGCCAAGCGCGAACTGTACCTAACCAGTCAATCCGTCAAGGCTATCGCCTTCGCGCTGGGCTTCGGGGATGAATACTATTTCAGCCGCTTCTTCAAGAAAAATACGGCCGTATCGCCGCAGTTTTTTCGTGAATCAGTTGGGTTCGCAAAAGCAGAAGAAAGCTAGCGCTGTTGAGCTGCTAGCGTTTGGCTGGAGAAATCGTTTTTCTCAACCAGACCGCAGGCTTTCTTCTATAGGCTGCTGGCTCCCAAAGAGACCCCATACGGCGCATAGTATATAAAAAAATTATAATTATATAGGTAATTTAGGTGGTGTTAAACAAATAGGGTAAAACCTCCGAGTCGTCCGGTTAGGGGGCGGCATTTCGGCTCGGTTACCGCTGCAGTTTGGCCAGGTAGTTTTTCAGGGAGAGGTACTTGCCGTACTTCAGGTGCACGTCCACGATGGTGGTGAGCGGTACGCCCAGCGCGTGCAGGTGCAGAATCCGCTCGCGGTCGGCGTCGTACATGGAGGGCTGCACCACACCCTTGGGCTTGCCCAGCACGATGCCCTGCTCGCGCCGCGCCCGCAAGCCTTCCTTCGTGCGCTCGGAAACGAAGTCCCGCTCCAGCTCGGCCAGCATGGCGAAAATGGTGAGCAGGATTTTGTGGGTCATGTCGCGGTGATTCTGCGGGTCCAGGTCCAGGCCCTGCTTGACCAGAATCAGCCGGCACCGCTTCTGGTGAATCAACTCTTCAATCAGGCCCAGCACTTCGCGCAGCGAGCGGCCCAGCCGGGAGAGCTCGGAGACGATGACCGTATCGCCGGCAGCAACCTTGGCCAGCAGCTCGGGCAGGCGGCGCTGCCCGGCGGTGCGGCGGGAAGACATTTCTACTTCAATCCACTCGTCGAGGGTCCAGCGGTGCTCGACCAGATAGCGGGCGATGAGGCTCTTCTGGCTCTCGGCCGATTGGGCGCTCGTGGAGACGCGGACGTAGCCAAATAGCATGGGCAAAACGGGCAGGTTAGCGATAAGGTAAATGCGCTTCGTAAAGGTACCGGTTTTCGATACCTTTACATGGACGTTAACGCTATCATTGGTGGGTAGAAATAACGGTCGTTTACACCATCGCCTTTTGGGTAGCTTATGGCCACGCACCTGCGGATTCACCTGGGCAAGGAACGTGAGCTCTACGAGCAGCCCCCGCTGGTACCAGCGGCCGAGCAGGCGCGGGTCTTTGCCGTCCCGGATTGGGCGGATGTTCACTTGGCCCGGATGCTGGCGCCGGGCAACCGCGTCGGGTTTGTCTTGCAGCTGGGCTACTTCCAGATTAGCCAGCGCTTCTACGTGGCCACCCGCTACCACGCGGCCGATGTGGCGTACGTGGCCCAGCAGCTGGGCCTGGGGCCCGCCGACTTTGACCCGCTTCGCTACGCCGATGCCCGCTATTATGCCCACCAGCAGCTCTTGTGCGAGCAACTGGGTATTGCGCGGTTCGAGGCGGCCGCGGCGGACCGGCTGTACCAGGAGGCGGTCCGCCTAAGCAGCCAGCACCTGAAGCCGGCGTCGGTCTTCGATTACCTGGTGCTGTTTCTGCACGAGCACCGGCTGGAGCTGCCCACCTACAACACGCTGGCCGACCTCATCACGCGGGCCCTGCTCGCGTTCGAGAAACGGCTGCTCCACCGCTTGCAGCAGCACCTGCAGCCCGGCGAGCAGCGCTTGCTGGACCGGCTGCTGGCCGCCGACGACCCCGACGCCCGCGAAGCGGAGGCGGACCGGCGCTACCCGCTCACCTTTCTCAAGCGCATTCGCCAGGGCCTGCGCCCCGGGGAAATCCGCGAACGGGTCACCCATTTCGCGTCCCTGCGGCAGCTCTTCGAGCAGCTGCAGCCGCTCTGGCAGCGCCTGCGCCTCTCGGACCAGGCCATCACCTACTACGCCGAGTACGTGCTGCGGGCCCAGGCCGCGCAACTCTACCGCCGTGACGAGCGGCGCTACCTCTACCTACTCAGCTTCGTGGTGCACCAGTACTACGAGTTGGATGATGCCCTGGTCGATACGTTGCTGCAAACGGTGACCAGCACGACCAATCAGTGCCGCGAGCAGGTCAAGGAGACGCTCTACCAGCAGCGCACCACCACCCAGCAACTGACGAGTCAGGTCACGGGCCGGGGCTACCGGCACCTGCAGGCCCTTACCCAGATTCGCGCCCTAGTTGATGCGCCCGACGTGGCCGCCGAGCAGAAACTGGCGCGCATCGACACCCTGCTACAGCGCCACCAGGTCACGGCCGCCCAGCTCAGCGAAGACCACCAGCAGTTGGAGCAGCTGCGCCTGGCCACCGAGCAGCAGGCGGGCGAGGCGCTGTTTCACGAGGCGCTGGCCGCTGCCTCGTTGCGCCTGCAGGCCAAGCTCGGGGCGTTGGTCAAAGCCTTGGTCGTGGACGAGGCGACCACCCGCGCCGACCTGTGGCGGGCCGTGCACTACTACCAGCAGCACGACGGGCACCTGGGCGCGCAGGTGCCGCTGGACTTTCTCTCGCTCACGCAACGGGCCTACGTCCTCGATGCGCAAGGTCGGTTACGCACCTCCCTTTATAAAGCCCTGCTGTTTATGGAGATGGCCACGGCCATCAAGTCCGGCCAACTCAACTTTACGTGCTGTTACCAGTACCGGGCGTTTGAGCACTACCTGCTGCCGGCCGCGCAGTGGGCCAAGCAGCACGAGGCCTTGCTGGAGCAGGCGGGGCTGAGTGCCTGGCGCGATTTTGCGACGGTGCAGGCCACGCTACACGCGCAACTGCAGGCCCAGTTTGCCGCCACGAACGCCCACCTGAGCGGGGCCGACAACCCGCACGCGCACCGCACCCCGGCCGGGCGCTACCGCCTCACGACGCCCCGGCTGCCGGCCGAGCAGCCGCGCCTGCCGGCCCACCTGTTTCCGCGCCACCGGGTCGTACCCTTGCGGGAGGTACTCACCAGCGTGGCCCGGCTGACGCAGTTTGACACGGCCTTCGGCTCGCTGCCCAGCAAACACGCCCGCACGCCACCGCCCTTGTCGCAGCTGCTAGCCGCCCTGGTCGGGTTGGGCTGCAACCTGGGCCTGCGCCGCTTGGCCCAAGTCGCGCCCCAGGTGGACGAAGCGGCCCTGCAGCGCCTGGCTAGCACGCATTTCTCGCTCGATAACCTGCGCCAGGCCAATGAACTGATTCTGAACTTTACCCGCCAGCTGCGCCTGCGCGAGGCCTTTCGGCGCTCCCCCGACGTGCTGCACAGCAGCAGCGACGGGCAGAAGTATGACCTGGCCGTGGACTCGCTCGGCGGCAGTGCCTCGTTCAAGTATTTCGGCAACCGCCGCGGCCTGACGGCCTACTCCTACGTGGACGAAACGCTGCTCGTCTTCGACTCGACCGTGTTCAGCGCCGCCGACCGCGAGGCCACGCACCTGCTGGAGGGGCTGCTGCGCCACGCCGTGCGGCCCACCGACGTGCACAGCACCGACACGCACGGCTACACCGAAGTCATCTTCGCCGTGACTCGCATGCTGGGCATCGCCTACGAGCCGCGCATCCGCCAGCTCACCAACCAGCAGCTCTACAGCTGGGAGCCGGTGGCCACGCACCGGCAACTGGGGCAGACCCTGCTGCCCGACGCGCGCCTCGACCCCGAGCGCATCGCCCGGCACTGGGACGAGGTCCTGCGCCTGGTCGTCACCCTGAAGCTGCGCCACAGCGAGGCCTCCCGCCTGTTCGGCCGCCTCAACTCCTACGCCCGCCAGCACCCGCTCTACCGGGCCCTGAAAGAGCTGGGCCGGCTGGTTAAAACCGAGTTCCTGCTGCGCTACGTTGACCAGGTGGAACTGCGCCAGCGCATCCAGAAGCAGCTCAACAAGGGCGAGAGCGCCCACCGGCTGGCCCACGCCGTCTGGCACGGCCGCAACCAGGAGTTTCACGCCGCCACCCGCTCCGAGCAGCTGGTGGCCGAGACCTGCAAGCGCTTGTTGATGAACGCCATCATCTGCTGGAATTACCTGCACCTCTCCCAGCACCTGGCCCGGCTGCCGCCCGAGCAGCAAGCGGCTACGCTGGCCACGCTCTCGCCCTTCGCCGTGCTCTCCTACCGCCACCTGAACCTGCACGGCGAGTACGACTTCTCCGACCACCCCCTGCTGGCCGAAGCCCCGTTTGACATGGACCTGATTGCTACCTGGCAGCCGCCAAGCAAACCGGCGTAGGGCCGAGTCGGAGGTTTTACCCTATTTGTTTAACAACACCCTGGGTCGGCGGCTGCCGGTGCCAGGGCGGCGGGGGGCGGCGGGGCGGTAAACGCTGGGGGCGGGGTGTGCACCATGCGGGTGGCGGCGGCCACCAGACTGTCACGGTTGCCGTGGAAGTAAGCCAGGAAATCCTGGGCCTGGGCAGCCGTGCTAAGGCCCAGGCCTAGCAGCAAGGTGGCGACGAATTTGGGCGACATCATCAGGGCAGGCAGGTTGGTGTGTTCTGCCTAATTGTTCGCGCTCCCGGTCGCTATATCACACCAGCCCGCAAAAAATGTTTTCCAGCAGGCTGCGGCTTGACACTAGGCCACGACGCGGCACCCGCGGTAGTGCGCAAGGTCATCGCTTCGTCAATACAATGTGTAATACGGCGAGAGACCACGTCTGAGCACCCGCTCAACTTAGAACGTGTTTGGGAATTAGGTAGGGCAAAAAGAAACGAGCCAGTAAGTTGCGGTCGGAGTTCCTAGGCTCCGGTTCGCTTTATGGTTGAGTGCTATCATCCCCTCACTGACTCGCAGTGGCAAGTTATTGTGCCATTGCTGCCCCTGCAACGCAAGCGGCGTTTGTGTTTGCGTCAAGTCGTTGACGCTCTGCGCTACGTGTGCCGCACGGGCTGCCAGTGGCGCAGCTTGCCGGCGTGTTTTCCGCCCTGGTCGGCGGTCTACTACTATTTCGCCCGCTGGCAAGCCACCGGCCTGCTGCAACGGCTCAATGAGGCGGCGAACCGCGCCGACCGGCTGGCGAGTCAGCGCTTGCCCACCCCGTCGCTGGCGCTGGTTGACGCGCAGAGCGTCAAGTTGGCCCCGCGTCTGGGCCAGCAGCGGGGCCTTGATGCACACAAGCGCGTCAACGGACGCAAACGGCAAGTGCTCTGTGACACGGGCGGGCGCATTTGGCGCGTGCACGTCCACGCGGCTAACGGCCATGACAGCCGGGCGGCGCGGCCGTTGCTGCCCGCCCCCCACGCACCTGCGCCCGGCCTGGGCTAGCCGACTACGCAAGATATTGACCGACAAAGCATACGGCGGACAATTCGCCCAGCAGGTGCAAGGGCTGGGTTGGCAGCACCAGGTAGCCAGTCGGCCACCCAGTGCCACTCGCGGGTTTGTGCCGGTGGCCCAGCGCTGGGTCGTGGAGCGCACCTTTGCCTGGCTGAACTGCTTTCGCCGGCTGGCCATGGATTACGAGCGCACAACCAGCAGCCATGCGGCTTGGCTGCTGGTTGCTAACTTGACCATAACCTTGCGCCGAGCAACAGCCGACTAATTCCCAAACACGCTCTAACACAGCTGGCCGCACAGGGCTTAAAGCAGTTTTAGCCCCCGCTGATGTAAAGAGCCTAAGAATAGCTCGTTGAATTTCCCTACCGTTGTTTACCGTTCCTACTATTGTGCTACCCCTAATAGCTGTGGGAAATAACATTTCGCTTGAAGCTGCCTAAAAAACAGAATGGCCACCCGAAAGGGTGGCCATCTCACTGCTGGTTTAGGGGGAAGCGCTAAACTGCCTGTGCCTTAAAGCCGGCGTCTTCCACCAGGGCCAAAACCTGTGCTTCGGTAATGTCGCCGGTTACGGTAAGCACCTTGTTGGGATTGGCAGTGTCCACCTGCCACGATGCAATGTCCTGCTCGTTGTTGAGCGTGGGCGTTACGGCCTTGATGCAACTGCCGCAGTTGATATTGGTGTTGAATTGAAGCGTTTTCATGGAGATTGAAAAGGTGTTGCCCAAGTCGGGCGGGTTCGACATAAGAACACCCAAAAGTAGCGCGGGGTGCGCCGGCCGGGGTACACAATTACGTCTGGGGCTTGCATGATTTCCTGACCCCGGAACACAGTAACAGCCAACTGGTATACCTACCAGCTGGCTGTTACTGTACTTAATAAATACCTAGGCAGCGATACCCTGACGGCAGGCCTGCTCGCAACGGCGGCAGGCTTCAGCGCATGCGCGGCAGTGTTCGGAGTGGGCCCCGTGCTTCTCGCACTCGTCGGCGCAGGCCTTGCAGATTTCGGCACATTCTTTCAGCAGATGGGCAGCATGCTCCGAGCCGCGGGCCACGAGACGGGCAGTAAGGGCACACACGTCTGCACAGTCCCGGTCCAACAGGACGCAGCGGGCCATCATCTTCACGTTGTCCTCGTGCAGGCAGGCGGTGGCACAGTGCTCGCAGGCGGCGATGCAGGCATTGAGGGCGTCGAGCAGGGGTTGGTTTTGCGTATGCATGGGAAATGGGGTAAGGTGGAAACGGATAGCTGACCTTATCAGGGTAGCTTTTATTTATACCCCGGCCCGGCCGTGCAGTTTTGCATAACTAGCGCCTTTCGCTTGCATCATTTGGCGGAAAATCCGCCGCTAGGGTCGGCTTTTCATTGCGCAGGAGCTTCCTATAGGTGGAGGGAGAGCAGCGGGTCACGCGCCGGAACTGCCCGGAAAAGTGGGCCAGGCTGGCATACCCCAAGCGCCGGGCAATGAGGCCAACACCCAGGGAAGTTGAAGCCAGCAGTTCCTGCGCATAGGCCAGCCGCTGGCTCAGAATGTAGTCTGCCAGCGTCTTGCCTCCCATCAGGCGGGTAAAAGCCGGGCAGAGCTGTCTGTATGTCATCCCCAACTCGCGGGCCACCGCCGCCCCGAAGGCCCGGTGGCGCAGACTCTCGGTCGGCTCACGCAGTAAGTGGTTTACCGCTACGCCTACCCGTTCCACCAAGGTCTGGTGGAAGGTTTCGAGCAGTGCAAACTTGGCCGCTTCTAGTGTGGCCCGCAGGCGGGGCCAGTCGAGTTCTTCCGGCCGGCCGGCGACGGTCGCCGCCCCCAGGCACACGTCGAGCACCTGTAGCCCGATGCCCTGCAGTTCCTGCCGGACCACCCGGATACCACGCGGGCACACCATATACTTGATGTACAGCACGGTGGTGGGCGAAGCAGAGGCGGGGCGAAGCGACATGGCCTAACGTGTGGGCAGCACCGGATTCAGGTCCGATGGCGGGGTGAGCGGCTGCGCGTCGAGTTCCTGCGGGTGCTCATCCAAGCCCGTTTCCTGATGAGAGGCGAAGTATTGTGCTAGGGCTTTTTCGCCCACCAGCCAGAACACCACCGGCGTCACGATGATGTCGAGGAAAGTGGACGAGAGCAGGCCGCCGAGGATGACCGTGGCCACCGGATACAGGATTTCCTTGCCGGGCGCGTCCTTGGCCAGCGTGAGCGGCACCAGGGCCAGCGCAGCCACCAGGGCTGTCATCAGCACCGGCACCAGCCGTTCCAGCGAGCCGCGGATAATCATCGGGAGGCCGAATTTCTCGCCTTCGTGCTCCACGAGGTGGATGTAGTGCGAAATCATCATGATGCCGTTGCGGGAGGCAATACCGGTGAGGGTGATGAAACCCACGAGGGAGGCAATGCTGAACGTACCGCCCGTGAGCAGCACCGCCACCACCGAGCCGATAAGCGCCAGCGGAATGTTGAGCATAATCTGGCCCACCATCAGCGAGGACTTGAAGTGCGAGAACAGCACCAGGAAGATGCCGGCCAGCGAAAACAAGCTCAGCCAAAGAATCTTCTGCGAAGCCGACTGCTGGCTCTCAAACTGCCCGCCGTAGGTGAGATAGTAGCCCGGCGGCAGCTTCACCTGCTGGCTGACTTTCTGCTGAATCTCCTTCACGGTGGAGCCCAAGTCGCGCTCCGCCACGTTCAGTGAAATGGTGATGCGGCGCTGGGTGTTTTCGTGGTTGACGGTGTTGGGGCCGGGCTCGTACACCACGTCGGCCACCTCACTTACCGGAATCATCTCGCCGCTGGGCGTTTCGATGCGGGTCTGGCTGATGGCCGCGATGTCGTTGCGTTGGGCTTCGGGCAGCTTCACTACCAGGTCGAAGCGCTTCTGCCCGTCGAGCATCTGGGAGACCACAGCGCCCTGAAACAGCGTTTCCAGGTCGCGCACCACTTCACCCCGTGCCATGCCATAGGCGCGCAGGGCGTCATCCTTGGGTCGGATGAGCAACTGAGGAATCTGGACCTGCTTTTCAACCTGCAAGTCCACCACGCCGGGCACAGTGCCCGCGGCGGCCCGCACCTCGTTGGCGTAGCGGCGCAGCTCCAGCAAATCGTTGCCGAACACCTTGATGGCCACCTGGGCCCGCACGCCCGAGAGCAGGTGGTCGAGGCGGTGAGAAATGGGCTGGCCGATGTTCACGTTCACGCCCGTAATGAGGCTGAGCTTCTGGCGCATATCGGCCAGGATTTCGTCGCGGCTGCGCATGGTTTTGCCTTCCTTCTTCAACTCTTCCTTGGTCTTGAAAGCCACCTCGATTTCCGAGTTGTTCACCGACTCGGCATGCTCGTCCAGTTCGGCGCGGCCGGTGCGGCGGGCCGTGTAAGCCACCTCTGGAATCTTGAGCATCTGCTGCTCGCCTAACGTGCCCAGGCGGTTAGACTCGGTGAGTGAGGTGCCGGCGGGTGCGGAGAAGTTAACCGTTAAAGAGCCTTCATTAAAGGGCGGCAGGAACTCCGTGCCGAAAAATGGCACCATGGCCGCAGCCATGACAAATAGCAGAGCGGTAGAAGTAAGCACTAGCTTGGGGTGATTAAGTCCCCAGCCCAGCAGTCGGGTGTCCTTCTTCTTGAGCCAGCGCACCAGCCCGCCGTCGGTTTCGGGGTGGTCCATCTGCTTCATGCGGGGTAGCAGGTAGTAGCACAGCACCGGCGTCACGGTGAGCGATACAAACAGCGAGGCCACAATGCTGGTGATGTAGGCAATGCCCAGCGGCGCGAAAATGCGGCCCTCCATACCTTCCAGCGCGAACAGCGGAAGGAACACCAGCACCACGATGATAGTGGCGTACACAATGGAGTTGCGTACCTCTGACGAAGCGGCATAAATTACCCGCAGCACCGGTTGCGGGTCAGGCCGTTGCTTGTTTTCGCGTAGGCGGCGGTACACGTTTTCTACGTCCACGATGGCGTCATCCACCAACTCGCCGATAGCAATGGCCAGCCCGCCCAGCGTCATGGTGTTGATAGAAATGCCGACGAAGCGGAATACCAGCGCCGTAACCAGTAGCGACAACGGAATGGCCACCAGCGAAATAAACGTGGTGCGTACGTTCAGCAAAAAGGCAAACAGCACGATGACCACCAGAATGGCCCCGTCGCGCAGGGCTTCCTCTACATTGCTAATGGAGGACTCAATAAACTCCGACTGCTTGAACAGCCGGGTGTTCACCTGTACATCTTTGGGGAGCGAGGGCTTGAGTTCCACCAGCGCTTTTTCCACGGCTTCCGTGAGGCCCACGGTGGCCGCCCCCGGCTGCTTCTCGATGCTCAGAATCACGGCGGGCTGGCCGTTCACGCTGCCGTCGCCGCGCTTGAAGCGGGCCCCGAACTCCACCTTGGCCACGTCGGCTACCCGGATGGGCGACTGCTCGCGGTAGCCCACGATGATGTTCTCAATGTCCTGCACCGAGCGCAGCCGGCCCAGGTTGCGGATGAGTACCTCCGAGCCGTTGCGGTCGAAGAAGTTGCCGGTGGTATTCAGGTTGGACTGGCGCAAAGCATCTTCCACCTGGTTTACGGTCAGGCCCGTGGCATTCAGGCGGGGCATATCCAGCAGTACCTGGTACTGCAGGTTGTCGCCGCCGATAGGAATGACCTGGGCCACGCCCGGGATGCTGAGCAGGCGCTGCCGCACGGTGTAGTTGGCCAGGGTGCGCAAATCGGCGGCGTTGGTTTCTTTCCCGCCCGAGAGGCCCACCAGCATAATCTGGCCCATGACTGAGGAAATCGGCCCCAACACCGGCGTAATGCCTTCGGGCAGCTGTTCGCCGGTGGTTTGCAGCTTCTCACTCACAATCTGGCGAGCCGTGAAGATGTCGGTGCCGTAGTCGAACTCCACGAACACCATGCCCAGGCCAATGGCTGAGTTGGAGCGCACTGCCGATACGCCGGTGGCCCCATTCAGGGCCGTCTCCACGGGCAGCGTCACCAGGGCTTCCACTTCCTCCGGGGCCATGCCGGGGGCTTCCAGAAATACGGTGACGCGGGGGCGGTCTAGGTCGGGTAGCACGTCCACCGGTAGCTGGCTGGCGGTATAGCTGCCAGCTATGATGAGGCCCAGGGCGAAGGCCAGCATCAGCAGTCGGTTTTGCAGGGCGAAGCGAATTATCTTGTCAAGCATCGGTTAGTAGCGCAAAGAGGAAGAAGCGGAAGCGGCCGGTTGGCCCCTCCCCTCGTGGCTTCGGGAGTGTTCCGGGCAGTGGCCCAGGCCAGTTGAGTAGCCTATTTTTTAGAACGAGGCGTACGGGCCGAACTGTGGGTACTCATGATTTGCCACTGCCCGGAGGCGTTTTTGCGCAGCACCGAGGTAGCCACCCCACGGCGCACGATGGGGGCCTTGGCTTCCTTTTCCTTGGGGTCTTTCTTGAGATTGATGGTGTAGATATAGGTTTCCGTCGCAAAAGCGTAGGGACCATCTACCTGCACGGCGGCCTTGTAGTCGCTGAAAGTGAAGGCCCTGAACTCCCTAAGCTCCGGGCCCAGGTGGTGCGCGGCGTAGTGCCGGTAGGTGCCTTCCACGCTGCCCGACTCGAATACCTGCGAATTGGCCGCGAACAGGCGACTAGTACCCGTGGTGTCGAGTTTTTGCACGGCCTGCTGGTACTTGGTGAGCACCGCTTTCACGGCGGCTTCGTCAGCAGCTGAGCCGCCGGGCGGAACCGTCTGGGCCTGCGCAGTCGGGGTGATGAGGGGAAGCGTGGCCGTCAGCGTGGCGAGAGCAAGGAGGTTTTTCATGGGAATTAGAAGCAGGAAGCGAGAAGACCAGCGGGTGAGGCGGAGCTATTGGTTGAGATAAATGGATTTAAGCTGGTAGGTGCCAGCCGTCACCACCCGGTCATTTTCGTTGACCTGACCCTGCACGAGCACGGTCTGCTGGCCATTCATGGCCCCCGGCTGCACATAGCGAATCTTGAAGTGTTCGGGTTCGGTGTGCACGAAGACCACGGGCTTGCCATTCAAGTCCGTAATGGCCGAGGTCGGCACTACCAGTTGGGGTTTGCCGCCGCCGGTCTGGCCCACCACCTGCACGTTCACGGCCTGGCCGGCGCGGTAGGCGCTGCCTTCGGTGGCATCGAGTTCCAGCACCAGCTGCCGGGCCTGGTTCACGGGGTTCACCACGTTGCTGAACACCACCAGCCGGGCCGGCACGCCCGCTTGGCCCTGCAAGCCTTCTACCCGAAACAAAGCCCCGGGCGTCACCTTCGCTAAATCCTGAGCAAACACCTGGGCTTCCACGCGCAGCTTGCCGGGGTTGATGACCCGAAACAGCTCGTCGCCCTGGTTCACCTGCTGGCCCACGGCTAGGTTAAACACGTCCACGGTGCCGCTCACCGGCGAGGTGATGCTCACGCGCCGCTGGCTGGCCTGCCCGTTGTAGATGGCCGCGTTTTGGCGGGCCTGGCGCAGGCGCAGCTCAGCGGCCACCACGTCTTTGCGGGCGGCAATGTCGGCGATGGTTTGCAGGCGGGAGTAGTCTTGCTGTGCGGCGCGCAGCTCAGCCTGAGCGTTGGCGCGCTCGGTGCTGAGGCCAATTTGCTGGGTGGCGTCGAGGGTTTGCTCAATCACGGCCAGCGTCTGGCCGGCCCGCACGGTTTTGCCCACCTGCGCAGCGAGGCTCACGATGCGCCCGGTCTGGGGCACTACCACGCGCCCCTCGCCCCCGGCCGCGGCCGATACCGTGCCGTAGAGGGTGGCCCGGCTGTAGGTGGTGGAATAAGCAGCCAGATTGGTGCGGACCTCGAACAGAAACTGGCTTTCCTTGGGCAGCAGCACCTCGTCGGTGAGGGCCACGCCGGTGCTGGCTTTGGCTTCGCCGCCGTGGTCTTCGCCGCTGTGCGCCTGCACTAGGCTGGGTGGGGGCAGCAGCACAGTTAGTACCAGTCCGAAGGCGGCCGTGGCGGCTAGGAATTTATGCTTGGTTTTCATATCAGAAGTGGCATTAAGGGAAGGGGGCACGGCGGCTGGCGGTCAGCGCCTGTTCCGAAGTCTGCGGCACGGATTCTGAGCGGCGACGACGACGCAGCAGCAGGGCCGTCAGGCCGATACCGAGCGCAAAGGCCCCAATCAGGGCCAGAATGGTTTTCCAGGATGAGAAAAGCGACGGGGCCGCAGCGGGGGCCGTAGCCGCCACGGGTAGCTTCTCCCCGACCTTGATGCCTTCGAGCAGCAGTAAATCGGCCGTTTCGCCGGCCACGATGTTCACCGCAAAGCTGTAAGCCTTGTTAGCCGGAAACTGGCCCTCAACCAGGTAAATGCCCGGCTCCTGCTCGGTTGCCGCCCATTTCAGGTTGGCGTCTTCCGGATTGGTGAGCGTGAGCTTCGCGCCCTTGATAGGGGCGTTGGTGGCGTAGTCGGATAAGAACAGGCGCAGGTCGGCCGGCTGGCCGCCTTCCAGGGGCTCGTAGCGCAGCAGCACCTCGAACTGCTCCGAGAGGGCCGCGACCGAAAACGAGGTAGCGCCCGCCGCCGTACCCGCCTTCGTCCCGTCGCCGTGGTCTTCGCCCCCGTGGGCGTAAGCCGGGCTGGTCAGCAGCAAACCCAGCAGCAAAATCAGGAGTTGTTTCATGATAGTTGACGGTTATTCGCCCCGCAGGTAGTTAAGCTCGACCAAAGCCTGGCGGTAGTCGCGGATGGTGGTCAGGTAAGTATTCTGAATGGCAAAGGCCTGATTCAGGCTCAGAATAAGCTGCAGGTAGCTCACTTCGCCGGCCCGGAACAGGCGCTGCGACTGGCTGATGATGGCCCGCGACTGGGGCAGGCCGGTTTGCTCGTAGTAAGCCAGCGATGTCGAAAACTTGCGCGTATCCGCCAAGGCCTGCTCGTACTGGGTGCTGAGTTCCAGGCGCTGGGCCTGCAGCTGGTAGCTGGCGGCCTGAGAGCGGGCCGTGGCCGCCTGCAGCTGCGAGCGGTAAGTCCAGAACCACACGGGCACCGACACGCCAAACTGAAAGCGGTATCGGAGCGCCGAGTTCTCAAATGCTTGATTTTGGTAGCCCACCGTGAGAGCCGGCGTGCGCCGCGCCCGCACCAGGCTGATGCCCGACTGGCTCAGGGCGACGTTCTGGGTGGCGGCCGCCAGCGTGGGGCTGCGCACGAGGGCGGCACTGTCTTCAACTGGCAGCCCGCTGAGTAGGGTAGTACCCGTTTGGGCTAGCTCCGCGCCGGTGCGGCTCAAGTCGGTGCTGGTAGCCAGGGCCTCGGCGGGCCGGCCCAGCAGCAGCCCCAGCCGGCGCTGGGCGGCCTGTTGGTCGGCGGTGGCTTGTTGCAGCAGCACGGTCACCTGCCGGGCTTCGGCGTCGGTGCTGATGCGCTGCAGCGAGGTGACTTCGCCGGCCGTGAACAGCCGCTCGGTGGCCAGGCGCAGCACCCGAAACAGGCTGTCCTGATACGTGAGCTGGCGCACCTGAGCCTCAGCAAACTGCAGGCTCAGGTAGGCCAGGCGGGTGTCGCGCAGCACGCTGGCCCGGCTCACGTCGCGGTTGCGCTCGGCCAGCGTGATACCGGCCTCGGCCACCTGCCGCTGCCGTCGGTATACGTTGGGCAGGTCAATGGTTTGCACCACGCCCGGGGCCCACATCTCGCCCGTGGGTGCCGAAAAGAGAAAATCCGGGTTGGCCGGCGCAAAGGAGCCCCGCTTGAGGGCGCGCTGCTCCTCAATCTCCTGGGTTGACTGCCGCAGCCGGGGGTGCCGGCGCAGGGTCTGGGCCTCGGCGCTGTCCAGGCTGATGGTGGTTTGCGCCCGCGCCGCGCCGGAGCAAAGCGCCAGCAGCAACAGCGTCAGCAGCCAACAATACCCGCTTTTTACGTTCAAGAACTTCATACAATCAGGTTAAAACCAGTCGGTGGGCCACCCGCTGTTGCAGCAGCAGGCAGCCCAAACGGCGCCCGCCTACGACTTTTTCACGAGGGCCATGCCGCACTTGGGGCAGCTGCCGGGTTCTGGGCTGGCACTGCCTTCGCAGTTCATCGGGCAGGCATACGCATTGGAAACGGCCTTACCGGCTTTTGCAGCCGCGTCAAGCTTCTCAAACCGGGCGTTGAGCGAGCTGCCGTTGGCCTTGAGGCTCACGATGGCCGTGCGCAGGGTGGTGCCGACGGGCACGGCGGCCACCAGGTGGTCACCGGTAGGAGTCAGCTTCACGCTGCTGGTTTTGCCCGTCGTACTGAGCAGCATAGCGGTGCCGGTAGCGCGGTCCACGGGCAACGCCTTTTCGTTGTCATCGAGCAGGTACACGTGGACCTGGCCGGCCTGCTGCACCAACTCTACATGGTACTTGCCCGCCGTGCGTACGATGCCGCCGTGGGGAGATTTATGGGCGTGGGTTTCACCGGCGGCCTTATGGCCGTGGGCGGCAGTACCGGGCTTGTGGCTATGCTGGGCCGCAGCGGATAGCGGCGCGGCCAGCAACAGGGCGGCAGCGAGAACGTGGTGAATCTTCATGGGAAACGGGTATGATTGGGGTGGGTGATGATGGGGGCAGGCCACGGCCGCCAACCGGCGGTGCGGCCTGCCCCCCGAGGGATTACATCTTGTCGGCGTTCTGCTGGTGCCAGGCCTTGAAGCCGGCGATTTCCTTTTCTTGGGCATCAATCATCTGCTGGGCCATCTCTTTGAGCTTGGTGTCCTTGCCGTGGGCCAGTTCGGCTTTGGCCATGTCCACGGCACTCTGGTGGTGCACCGTCATCAGCATGTTGAAGTTCATGTCGGGGTCGGCTACTGCCTTGGGCATGTTCTGCATCATCCCGTCCATCGAAGCCTTCATCTTGCTGGTGAAAGGGTCTGCCGGGTCATTGGGCTGGTAGTTGGTCGGGGCATTATCCAGGCGGGTGGCGGCGGTTTCCAGCGCGGTGATTTCCTTGAGCTGGTCGGCTTTGATTTGCTCGGCCATGCGGCGCATGGTGGCGTCTTTGCCGTCGCGCAGCTGGATGTCAGCCATTACTACCGCGCCCTTGTGATGCTCCAACATGTGGTGGGCAAAGTCGTGGTCGGTGTTGCCCTTAGGTTGCGCGGCGTGCATCTTGGTCATCATCTCGTTCATGGCTACCAACTGCGGCGAGCTGCCGGCCGCAGCCGCGCCCTCGTGCCCCATCGCAGAGTGGTCCATGCCGGCCATATCGCCGGAAGCCGCGGCATCGGTAGTGGTTTCTGTGGTCGTAGCCGTCGAATCGGCAGCCTTATCGCTATTGCAGCTGGCCACCAGCAAGGAGCCCGAGCAGAGGGTGGCAAGGAAAAAAGCAGACTTTTTCATGGGTTTGGCGGAGATAAGTGGGAAATGAAAAGGGAGCCGGGCCAGGCTAGGCCTTCACGTTGATGGTGAAGTCGCCAGTGTGGATTTTGCCCGCGTGGTTGAACTGCAGAAACACGCGGTAGAGGCCGGGCTTCTCGAAGTTGGTGTTGAAGCCGATGTTGGGGCCTTTGTCGGCCTGGTCGTTGGGATGCACGTGCAGGTAGTTCTGCGTGTCCTCGCTGATGACCACCACGTGGCCCAGCGCCCCGAGGTAATTGTCCAGGTCGGTTACTGGCTGCCCCCCTTTGCTGATGTTGATTTTCATGCCCAGCAGCTGGCCCACTTTCAGGTCTTTGTCGAAGGAAAGCGTGGCCTGGTATCCATCCTTTTCCCACTGCATATCGTCGTTTTTGAACTTGACCGGCGCGTAGGCGGTGCCTTTCACCGTGAGGGGCTGGCGGCCCAGCTGGTGGCCCGAGCCGGTGGGTGTATAGTCCTGAAACAGCACGTAGTCGCCGCCCTTCGGGAAGGTGTACTGCACTTTGTAGTCGCCGGCGGCGGTGTACTCGGGGTGTTCGTGGTAGAACTGGCCCAGGTCCTTGCTCACAATGATGAGGTGAATCTTCTTCTCATGCACCACGGCCAAGGGCACGGGAGCCGATTCGTTGCCGGTTTCACGAGGCGTGAAAGCCAGCGTGGTGGGCTGTCCGGCCGTCACCTGCGTGGGCGTGGGCACGAGCTTCATTTCGTAGGTCTTGCCATTGGAAACGGCGTCGTTGTGCTCCAGCTTCATGCCGCATTTGGGGCACTTCTCGCCGTCCTGGGTGCTGGTCACCTCGGGGTGCATGGGGCAGGCATAGGTGTGGCCGCCGGCGTGGTCGGCGGTGCCTTCAGCCGGGCCGTTGGTGGGCGTCGTAATGGTGTCGGTGGCGCTGCTGGAGGCCGAGTCGGAGGAGCAGCTGGCAGCGGTGAGCAGGCTGGCAACGGCCAGCAGGGAAAGGGGTAAGCGGTGCATAGAAAGAGGAATGGGGTTTGGTTGGAGGGCGCTGAATCCAGCAGCCCCGGTGTGTTTCTGCCGAAGGGTTAGGCCTGCCATTGCTGCCAGAGCACGAAGCCCAACACGGCGGCCACCGCGGCATAAAGCAGGTAGGAAAGCAGGCGACGAATTGGCCCTCTCGGGGGCGGAGCGCCCGCTTCCTGGCAACAACTCTTCATTGTTGAGTGAGGTAAAACCAGTAAGATGAGGGAGATAAGCGGCTCGATACGCCGGGCGGACACGCCAAAACAAAGGCCCGCCCCGGACATAGCGGAGCTATGCCAGGGCGAGCCTTGGGTGCGTCAAATCAATCAGACCGTCAGGGACTGAATAAAGATTCGGATGTCGGGTATTTTGGGGGGTAGGTGCTCACGGAGCACCAGAACGACCGAGTGCGTGCGGTCCCACGCGCCAGCGGCGGGCCGGAAAAAGAACTCATTGCTGACCGGCAGCAGGGCCGGGGCGGGCGAGAGCAGCTGCTTTTCACCGGGTGTCGCGAGCGACTTAAGAATGGTCGCCGAGTTGTCTTTGCAGCAGTCCTCCTTGCCCATGGGCTTGGAGCTGGAATGGCCGTGGCCTTGCTTGGTCTTAACCGGTTGCTGCTGGGTCAACGCTTTGCCGTGACCGTGGCAGCCGGGGTGCGTGGGCTTCTTCGAGGCAGCGGTCTGGGCTACCGGCGCGGGCGCGGCCTGCACGGGATTTATCGTCGCGCACCAGCACTGCCCCACGAACACGTTGACGAAGACGAGCAGGAAGCTCGTCGCCAGCAAACGGCGGAAAGGAAACAGGCTACGGAACATGACAGGCGCTAAGCAACCGCAAAAGTAGACTTCTCTACGAAAAGGCGGTACCGCTCACTTACCCCGTTTCCAAGCAAAGAGTTTCCGGGTCGTTTGGTCGGGAGGGCACTTCGCCTGGGAAAAGGGACCTCAAAAAGGCATCAGGCTGCTTTCCGCTGGGCTCGTGGTAAGAGGCCTGGGTAAAAGACCGCAAAATTATGCAAGTCCACGGCCGGATTATGTAAATCCATTGCCAGCTTGGCTACGTGCAAATTATGCAAGTATCGGGTGGGATTCCGTACTAACCCTGCTGCGGGGTGGCCGTTCCTTTGTAATGTACTTTCTAGCGCTGAGAACTACGCGTTTCCCGGCCCCACGTAGCGGTCCTGCTGCAACCTTCTATGGAACCAACCACCAAAACCGAAACCCTCGATATTGAAGGCATGACCTGCGCCTCGTGCGCGTCCTTCGTCGAGAAGTCCCTGACCCGCACGCCGGGCGTGCAGCGGGCCGTGGTCAACTTCGCCACTGAAAAGGCCACGGTTGACTACCTGCCCACCCAGGCCAGCCCGGCCACGCTGAAAGAGGCCGTTGTGCAGGCCGGCTACGGCGTAACCGAGCGCGCCCCCGACACCAGCGCTGCCGACCGGCAAGCGGAAATCGACCAGCAGAAAGCCCTGGCCTACGTCAAGCTTAAGCGTCGCTTCTGGGTGGCCACGGGGCTGGCCGTCGTCATTATGCCCCTGAGCATGCTCATGCTCTGGCCGGCGATGATGGCCCGCGTAAATATGCAGTGGCTGAACTATGGCCTGCTCGCGCTGACCTTGCCGGTGCTGCTCTACAGTGGGCGCGAGTTCTACACTTCGGCCTGGAACGGCTTCAAGCATCGGGCCGCCAACATGGATACGCTGATTGCCGTGGGCACCGGGGCTGCCTTCCTCTATAGCCTCGCGGCCACGGTGGTGCCGGGCTGGTTTATGCGCCGGGGCATTATGCCCGAGGTGTACTACGACACGACAGCCACCATCATTGCCCTGATTCTGCTGGGCAAACTACTGGAACTGCGGGCCAAAACGCAGACGTCGGCCGCCATCAAGGCCCTGATGGGGCTGCAAGCCAAAACGGCCCGGGTGGTGCGGTCGGACGGTCAGGAAGTGGACGTGCCCATCGAGCAGGTGAAGCTGGAGGATGTGGTAGTCGTGCGGCCAGGTGAAAAGGTGGCCACCGACGGCCTCATCCTGGAGGGCAGCTCCGCCGTGGACGAGGCCATGCTCACCGGCGAAAGCCTGCCGGTGGAGAAGAAAGCCGGCGACCCGGTATTTGGGGCCACGCTCAACAAAACGGGCTCCTTCCGCTTCCGCGTGACCAAAGTAGGGGCTGATACCATGCTCTCACAGATTGTAAAGCTGGTGGAGGATGCCCAGGGCAGCCGTGCTCCCATCCAGCGGCTGGCCGATAAGGTCAGCGCCATCTTCGTGCCCACCGTGGTGGTCATTGCCATCCTAACGTTCGTGCTCTGGTTCGACCTGGCTCCGGTGGAAGCGCGGCTACCGCTGGCGCTGGTCAACTTCGTGGCTGTGCTCATCATTGCCTGCCCTTGTGCTCTGGGGCTGGCTACACCTACGGCCATCATGGTGAGCACCGGCAAAGGCGCCGAGCACGGCGTGCTCATCCGCAACGCCGAGGCGTTGGAGAAAGCCCACCAGGTGAATACTGTGCTGCTCGATAAAACCGGTACCATCACCCGCGGCGAGCCCGCCGTGACAGACTTCGTGCCGGCGACCGGGCAGGATGCAGGTTTGCTACTACAAGCGGTAGCCGCTGTGGAGCGGCAGAGTGAGCATCCATTGGCCGAAGCCGTGGTGCGCTACGCCGACTCCCGGCAAACGGTGATGGTTTCGGCCAGCGACTTCCAGGCCGTGGAAGGAAAAGGTGCGCAGGCCGTGGTAAACAGCCAGCCCGTGCTCATTGGCAACTTCCGTCTACTTGAAGAAGCCGGCATCTCTCTGCCCCCGGCCGTGCGCCAGCAGGCCGACGAACTGTTGGCCCAGGCCAAAACGGTGCTCTACGTGGCCGTAGCCGGCCAGGCGGCGGGCGTAATTGGGGTGGCCGACACCGTGCGCGAAACCTCGGCTGCCGCCATCAAGCGGCTGCAGAGTATGGGCATTGAGGTGGTGATGATGACCGGCGACAACCCCCAGACCGCCGCCCAGGTGGCCGGTCAGGTCGGCATCACGCGCTACTTCGCCGAGGTATTGCCGAGCGGCAAGGCCGGCAAGGTGAAGGAGTTGCAGGCCGAAGGCCGCACGGTAGCGATGGTCGGCGACGGCATCAACGACGCGCCAGCCCTGGCCCAGGCCGATATCGGCTTGGCGATGGGTGGCGGCACCGACGTGGCGATGGAAGCCGCCGGCATCACGCTCATGCGCTCGGATTTGCAGGGCGTGGTGACAGCCATTGAACTCTCGCGTCAGACGATTCGCACCATCAAGCAGAATCTGTTTTTCGCCTTTATCTATAACACCCTGGGTATTCCCATTGCGGCCGGGCTGCTGTACCCCTTCTTTGGAATCCTGCTTTCGCCCATGCTGGCGGCAGGAGCGATGGCCCTCAGCTCAGTATCCGTGCTCACCAACTCGCTGCGGCTGCGCAGCTTCTCCCCGGTTAAAAACTAACGTGATGGATACTCCCGAAATCATCGTGACTCTGGCAGGCCTGGCCTTATGCGGCTTTGTTATCTGGTACTTCTTCTTTTCCGCCCGCCAGACGGCTAGCGCGGTTTCTACTATCAGCGGGGTGCAGGAGGTAGACATCACCGTGAAGGGCGGCTACTCGCCCGACGTGATTGAGGTGGAGCGCGGCAAGCCCGTGCAGTTGAGCTTTTACCGCGACGAGGAGAACAGCTGTTCCGAGGAACTGCTCATGCCCGATTTCAGCATTCGCCGCGACCTGCCGGCCTTCAAAACGACGCTGGTGGAACTGCTGCCCCAGCAGGCGGGTACCTTCACATTTACCTGTGGCATGGGTATGCTGCGGGGCAGCCTTGTAGTGAAATAAGCCCGCCCTATGAACCCTGAACTCCGCGCCGGCTTTACGCTGCCCGCTCCCGGTACGCACCGGCTGCTGATTAAGAACATGGTGTGCCCCCAGTGCATCCGGGTGGTGAAAGAAGACCTGACGGCCCTGGGCCTGCAGGTGCACCGCGTGGTGCTGGGTGAGGCCGATGTATCGGCTCCGGCTGGCGCGATGCCAGACTTGGAGGCCGTGCGCCGCAGCCTGCTCGATGCGGGCTTCGCCCTGCTCGAAGACCCCCGGGCGCAGTTGGTGGAACATATAAAGACGCTGCTGGTGACGCTCATTCACTACCCGGTACCGGGCCCGCGCCTGCTGAACTACTCGGATTATCTGGTGGAGCACCTGGGGCGCGACTACCACTATCTGTCGCACCTGTTTTCTTCCGAGGAAGGGCTGACCATCGAGAAGTTCATTATCCGTCAGAAGGTGGAGCGGGCTAAGGAACTCATTGGCTACGGCGAACTGAGCATGGCCCAGGTGGCCGAGCAACTGGGCTACAGCTCCCCGGCCCACCTCTCGCGGCAGTTCCGGCAGGTGACGGGCCTCACCCCTACCGAGTTTCAGCGGCTGGGGCCCGCCAGCCACGCCCGGCGCAGCCTCGACGCGCTGCTGTAGCCGCCGGTAAGTGGGTAAGCAGGCTATATGCGGGAAAAGTCAGCAGTATAATTAACGCCGGGCAGTTTTTCGCTGTTCATCAATTCAGGAGCCATTCACCTATTTTCCTGGCTCCTGCTCTGTTATGACCCGACAACTTCTCGTTGACTTTTCCGACGTATTTGCTGACCCAAGCTTACCCATTGAGACTTATCTGGCGGGTATCAGCCGGCTGCGACGCTTGCAATGCGTGGCACATTTGCTAGGTTACCTAAGTCAGGTGCCCGCCTCGGAGCGTGACTATAAAACGGACATGGAGCAGATTTTTGCTCCGCACAATCGCTCTTTTGCAACGGTCGTGTATCATAAAATGAGAGACTTAGCTCAGCGCACTGGGGCTAAGGTTAATTTCTTGCACCCCAAGGTAGTGCTTCAGCTTTATGGCTACTGCTTTGAGTTGCCCGATTGTCCGGACACCCAGTCCTACCCAGAGGTAGAGCGAAACCTCTATAAGGCCTGCCTGGCGCTAAATGGCCCATACATTCGGCAGCAGGACCAGGCCATGGCGGATGCTAATCGGTTGCTACCAACAAAACGGTTGGCGGCTCTAGCGCTGGCAGGTACTTTCTCTGACTTTGAGTTGGTGAATCATCGCTTGCCCAATATTGCCATGCTGCAACTCATGAAATCGGTGCGATTTTTTGAGTTTATGGAGGCAGAAGCTAGATTCAATCCTCTGTTGCAAGCCTTTTTGCAGCGCTTCGGCTGCCAGGATTGGCCGGAATACTTCCGCAAGCTTGGCGGGGTAATCAGGCCCGTCATTCAGGCCACGAAACGCGGCCGAATTGCGGTTGATTTAGCTCCCGATGCTGACTTTGAGGCTAATCGCGCCTTTTTACGGCATTTCACTCTTCCCGAGAACTTACCGTTAGACCAGGCCGATTTCACTAGTCTGCGAGCTACGCCGCTGTGTGAAGAGGAGCCGGGTACTTTTGCACTGGTTTATCCAGTACTGGTACTGGAAGCACTGCACAAGGGACTATATTTCCAGTTCAATGTCGCTAATAGGACGCTGCCAAAAGGCCAGCGGGAGCCGGATTGGCGCTCCGTTTACTGCGACCTGTTTTCAGAACAATACCTGCTCTATCTGCTGCTGGATGCTATTTTTCAGGGCCGGGGGTTGGTTCTGAGCGGCCGGGCCATCTTCGATGGCTGGCAGCTGAAAGGGCAGTCAGAGCCCGACTACTATTTCCGTAACGATAACCGGGCCGTGCTCTTCGAGTCAAAAGACGTGCTGGTGCATAAGGATGCCAAGGCGGGCCACGACTTTGCCACGTACCTGGACGAGGTAAAAGAAGTTTCACGAAGACGATAAGCAGCACCCCAAAGCGGCGAAGCAGCTGGCCAACAACGTAGCACGACTGCTCCGCAAGCAGCTGGCTTTTGATACCGATTTCGACCCGGCCGAGCTGATACTATACCCGGTGCTGGTGGTGCACGACCGGCTTTACAACCAGCCCGGCTTGAACGTAGTTGTCAACGACTGGTTTCAGGAAGAGCTAGCCAAACTGGAGCAGGAAGGGCTATTCGTGCACAACGTGCGCCCGCTGATTATCATTGACGCCGATACGCTTCTAGCCTACCACGAGGACTTCCGCGATGGGCGGCTGGTGTTTGAAGACGTGCTGGAAGAGTACGTGGCTTACCTGCGTACCCCAGCCTGGGCCGGTATCAGCGACGCCGAGGACGAGCAGCGGCAGATGCAGAGCGTGCATCCCTTCGCCTTATTTTTGGAAAACTACGCAGAGAAGCGCGATATGCTGGGCATTCCCAAGGAGATGCTGTACCAGATTCTGCCCATTATCAACCGTGGCGCAGACGACGAGCCGGAGTAGTAAGCGAAGCCGGAAATTATGCAAGGAAATGGTAGGAATTTGTAAAATCCAATAGGCGGTATTTGGTGTTATTGGGGTTCATAAAAACCTCATCAACGCCATGCACCGTCTCCGTTTACACTTGCTACTGCTGGTTCTGTTAGGGCTTTTCGCAGCTTCCTGCTCCAAAGGCCACGACATGGACGACATGAAGCACGATAGCGCCTACATGAAAATCATGATGGATATGATGACGCAGATGGACGCGCAGGCCAAAACCCAGGACCCCGACCACGACTACGCCACCCAGATGGTGCTGCACCACGACGCGGCCATCAAGATGAGCGAGGAAGAGTTGCGCACCGGCAGCAACCAGGAAATGAAGACCATTGCCCAGGACATCATCACCAAGCAGCGGGCCGAAATCGGGCAGTTCAACGCCTTCACGAGCGGCCACCAGCCCATGCAGCCCCTGGTGCCGCAGTTCAACACCGTGCAGAAAACCAACATGGACAAGATGATGACCGCCAGCGACGCCCGCACGATGACGGCCCGGCCGGATTATGACTTTGCCCAACTTATGGTGGACCACCACCAGGCGGCCATCGACAACTCGGAGGCCCTGCTGCAATACGGCCGCAACACCACCACCCGCGCCCTGGCCCAGGCCATCATCGCCGACCAGCGCCAGGAAATAGCCTCCTTGCAGAGCTGGCTGACGCGTAACCGCTAGCCCTGATTTTAGTCCGTGAAAAAAGGCAGCTCTTGCGGAGCTGCCTTTTTTGCTTTCAGCGAGCGATGGGGGCCAAGTGGGTCACCAGCCGGCTTGTTCCGTGGAAATGTTCATTGTACTTCCGTTGTCTGTTTTTCGACTCATTCTATCCGTTGCTGCCGGCTTGGTTCTGCTACTGACCGGTTGCCGCTCATCGGCTATCGGCCCTCGTTTTGCAACTGGCCCCGGGTACCACCATCCGCCGCCGGCCCAGCGCGTTGACACAGCGACGGTCGTCACCGCCCAGTATCCCCCCACCCTGCCGCAGCGAATCAATACCGACGCACGGCCTCGGGTAGCAAACATGCGAAACAGCGGGCGTAAGCAGAAGACAAAGTCGGCCGGTGAGCCGGGCAGAAGGTTTGCCGAAGTAACGCCCGGGGATACGGCGTGCAATGCCACCCAGCTGGTGGCTCCGCACAGCCCCCGCGACTACGCCTCCCCCAAGCTATCCAGCGCCCAAACGCTGGTGCATTACGGCCTGCACTTCGTTTTTCCGGTCGTGTTGGCGCTGGTGTTTTTTCCTCTGATGTGGCAAACCGCCTACCTAGTTATGCTGGCCACGATGGCCATTGACCTGGACCACCTGCTGGCCAAACCCATTTTCGACCCGCTGCGCTGCAGTGTTGGGTATCACCCGCTGCACTCCTTCTACGCCATACCGGCATACGTGCTGTTGCTCCTGCTGCCGGCGACGCAGATTGTAGCCGTAGGTCTGCTGTTCCACCTATTCACGGATACGGTGGATTGCTTGTGGAACTTCAGCCACTGCCAGGAGTGCTACGTCAACTCCCGTATTTATGCCTTGCGCAACTGGGTGCGGAAGCTATGGGGCCCTGAGGTGGTCGAGTAAATAGCGATAGAAGTGCCTACCGGAAATGGCCTTTAACAGGTATTTCCTCTCGTAGCGTTGGGAATACAATTATCGAAAGCTGATAAGCACCACTGGGTTCAGGAGCCAGGCCTTATCGGGAACGAGTATGCGATTCTACGGGCCAGCTACTTTTTATCAAACCCCAGTGCGGCTTGCACCACCTGCCGGGCCAGTAGAGCATCTTTCTTCTTCTCCTCGCTGATTTGCTTGCCGACCCGCACGAAAACGGCGTTGCAATACTTCTGCTTGTCGTCAATCTTCTTCTGGCTGTTCTCTTTGAGCTGCCACTCCCGCAATAGCTTGCGGGCTTCGACTACCTCCATCACTTTTAGGTAAAGTGCAATGTTACGTTCAGTAACTTTGAACTCCCGCAGCCGGTCGATAACCGGGCGTAGTATTTCGTCGGCCAGCCACGAGGCCGGGATAACAGTAGACTGCTTGTGCAGCAGCTCGAAGCGCAGGCCCACTATCTTCTTCCGTCCCCTACCGGCCCGGTTAGCCTCCAGGATAGGATTGTAGACGAAGGCGCAGGGCGTTCTTTCCAACTCCTTTTGTGCCCCCAGCACCGTTTTTTTAATCAATTCGTTGGTGTCGGCGTGCTTCATGACCGGGTTGCCTTTCCGGTCCTTTTTGGGGGGAGCCGTACTTGTCCAGCTCTTGGCCGCAGTCCATGAGCAGACGGTATTCCTCCAGCGACACTTCCCACCAGCCGGTATCCCGAAACGCGGATAATATCTCAAAGAACCGCATGCTGTACCAGCTGTGCAGACCCATGTAGCCATCCAGCTTGTAGGTCGAATACTGACCGGCAATCTGAACGAAGTAAGGCGCTAGCTGCGGGTTCAGAATGATGGTAATAATGCCATCCTTGAAGCCTACGCGCCGTTCCTTGGTCGTATCCAGCAGGTGGCGGATGTACCACTCGCTCCCGTCCAGGCTCTCGAACTCCCAGGTGACGTGGGCCAGTTCGTAGATAGCTTTTTTCAGGAAAGAATAAGCCGTGTCGGTATCAATGTCAGTGCCCTCAACCACGGAGGAAACCCGCAGCTGATAGTAGTCGCGCAGCTGCAAGTCATCTTCCTTGATTTGTTCCATCACCCGCGCCATAATGCGCTTGCCGTACACGGAAATTCTGCGCTGGTGGGCGAAGGTGGCTGCCCAATGCTGCTTGACCCGCGCCAGCGCTTCGGGCTCATACTGAAGGTCTAGTTCCAGCATGGGAACAGGCAGGGTAACGCGGGGTAGTCGGTTTCCTAACATCTAGCCGATAGGTTACGGTTGCAGCCACCAGAGACACTTTTGCCTCATCCAGTGATATCAGGCCGAAACATACGGCGAAAAAAACCAGCTTGTGTAAAAGTGCGCAGGTTTATTACCTTAAAGAAGCAGGTTTATTACCTTAAAGAAGCAGGTTTATTCACTCAGACTCACCTTAAAGAAGCAGGTTTATTACCTTAAAGAAGCAGGTTTATTCGATTTACTCCTTACTAGTTACTATTAGGGTTTACCTTACCATCTTCTTAAAATAACCTACAACCTTGTTACGCGAGAACGAGAAGCATTTAGGGTATAAAACTGTGTGGGCAAGTCGAGAATCAACAAAACAGGACAGTCCAAAAAAGCATATACGCGAATAAAAACACGTTGTACTTTTTCAAGATTTAATTACCTTTTTCTACTATCACCTACTTCCTGTTATACTCCTTTATTACTTCTCTAATTACTAACCCACTACCAATGGAGGCCAGCCGAGCCGGGAAGGGCTGAATTAGTGCCTCAAGAGGCTGCAGAATCAACCCGCAGCCGTTCATGTAGCGCTGCTACCATCCAGCCGCCAAGTCGCGCACAGGGCAAGTTTTAGCTATTCTCCGATGAAGCCAAGAACGGGTGCGGCATTCACTACCCTATGGATTTTAGTTAAAACTTTAGTCCAAAAGTTGAATGAGCGGCCACACTGCCTGCTGAAACTGCACTTCTCGTGAATTCACCCAGTGGTACTCTGCAAGCCAAGCATAGCAATCAGGGCCAGGATTTTCTTTTCCTGTCGCGTGGCGTCCGGCTGAGAAAACACCTCGTGCAATAAAGCTCGTCGGTCTTTGGCGTTCCGAGCGTTAAATGACGTCAACACGCCGGCGTCGTCTAAGCAAGCTAGTACCGCGGCTTCGCGGACCAATACTGGGTTAGGCTCGCGATAGAGCGTGACGCGCACCGTGTCGCCAGCTTGCTTGCCCAAATGCTGGCGGATGGCAGCATTCACAGAGAGCATTTTGTCTTGATTTTTGCGCGGGGCCAAATTCCGTGATTCAACCGTGTAGTCATCTATTGTGCCCGACACCTTGATGTGACCCCACGTACCGGGAATATCACGCGAGTTCGGGATGATAAGGTGATAAGTCCAGGCTCCTTTACCCGGCCAGTGCTGAAGCACTAACTCTTGGTCTCTCACGATGTAGCTCATAGCTACCAAGACCTCCAGAACGGGGGAAATGTTGCCAGACAACCAGGATGAAGGATTGGGCAAAATCTCTCACTTGGCCACGGTCCGTCAGCTCTTGGTCCAAGCCACAATGAAACCAATACCACCATGCACTAGCCTACTCAGGGGCAGTGGGGGAAAAAGGTTGAATAATACTTGCAAAACATACATTTATAAATGTATGTTTTGCAACAAGATGCGTCTATTACGTTTAATGAGTGTAAGCAACAACGTAAAAAACGCCCTTCTAGCCATGAAAAGTGCCAATCTGTACCGCCCCGCCCGCCGCATCCCCGCCGCTCGTCTGGCTAAAATGCGCGCCACCCACGCCGCCAAGAAGGCCGCAACTGAGCAGGCCCGCCAGGAAGCGGCCCAACTGCGCCTGGCCACGCCCGAGTTTACCGCCGTGCCCAGCCTGAAAGCCTTGCCAGGCGGGCTGCATTGGTCGGCCCAGCAGCCGGTGCCCCCAGTCGGGGTGTACGTGAGCGCTAACCAAGGCGGGAAGGTCGAAACGGTGAAGGTGTTGGGCTACTGCCACGCCGCCGGCTTTATCGGCCTCGTGACCCAGCCCTTCCACCCCGGCAGCCGACGTGCCCACAAGATGCACCCCCGCGCCCACTGCGTTTTCGGCAGCCAGCTTGCCCAGGCAGCCTAGCACCAGCAGCCGGATAGCTCCCAATCTGATTTTCTCAATAGGAAATATACCGCTATGAATACTACCCCCGCGCCGAAGCAGCCCCAGATTAGCCCCTACCAGTGGCTGAATTCCGTGACCCCTTGCCCGCAGTGGCTGGGCTATCCAACCCGCCTGAGCCTGCCAATCAACCTCGATTGGTCGGGAGATTCGGCCGTGCCTGAAATCGGCTCCCGCGTTCATATTCACATGAACGGCTTTGGTCCAGCCGTCGTGCGGGCCTATTTCCACGCCGACGGGTACTTAGGCGTAATCTGCCAGCCGGACGAAATGCCCGACTGGTACCAAAAGCAGGCACCCGGCGTAACGCTAGGCCATTTCTTTGGCCGCGAGTTGGAGCCACGCCGGCCCCAGTCCCCGCAGCAGCTTGCGCAACCCGTGCCCAACTGCCAGGCCGAGGAAGTCGCCACCGGCACCGCGCAGGATTGGATACCGGAATACCCTCCCCAGGAGGAGCCGGATGATAACCAAGACAGCGAGGAGTACCCCGAGCATCCCGGCGACGAGCAGCACGACCAGTAGGTAAGTCGCGGGGGCATCCCTTCCTTTTTTCCCAACTGCCCCTCCCCTCTTTCAGTACCTGCTGGCCGGTTGCTGCGCTCATTTTCTTGGGCACAATGCCACTACTTTACCGGCGCTTGCGTTATATTCGTGTACCCTTTGCCTCCTACCATGAACTCCCCAGTAACCAACTTTCTCGCCCAGCTGACGACGCCGGAGTTTCAGAAATCCATTGGGGAGCAGCTGCGCGGCTGAGGCAGCTGCCGCGAATACTTTCCTTTCCTACCGGGACGAGCAAGGCCGCTACGTGCACGAATACCCTGCCACCGGTGAGGTGTACGAGGTTTCGCTGACCCAGCCACAGACGCGCCGGCTACTGCTTGACGCTGTAGGAGCCTAGTGAGCGAAGCGCGGCCGGTGGAGCAGCAACCAGTACTCTATGTGTTCGCCGGCCCAAACGGCGCGGGTAAAAGCACCTTATTCAACGCAATGGCGGCTCGTAGTCCATCGGTGGAACAGGTGAACGGCGACGTACTGAAACAGCAGAACCCCCAGCTCAGCGGCTTTGACGTGGAGGCGATGACCGCCCAGCGCATCAAGGAACTACGTGACAGCAGGGTTTCTTTCTCGGTTGAGAGCAACTTGGCCCAGACCAATGACTACAAGCTGATTCATGGCGCGAAAGCAGCCGGCTACCGCATTGAGTTGGTGTACGTCAGCTTGGAGTCCGTGCGCGAGTGCCAGGACCGGGTACTGAGCCGCGTGGCCAAGGGCGGGCACGACGTGCCCCCGGCCATCATCGAGCAGCGGTACCACCAGTCCCTTTCCCTGCTAAAGCAGAACTATAAGGAATTTGACCGCATCGAGCTGATAGACAATACCAGCCGGCCATTTCAGCCGGGTGCGCTCATCGAAAAGGGCCTGATAGCTCCTTTGCAGTCACTGCCGCCGGAGTGGGTGAAGGGTGTCGTGACCCACGTCCAACGGATGGAGCGGGTTAACCAGTTGTTAGCTCAATCGGCAGCGGACATGCAGCAGGCAACTATCCGGGTTACGGAAGCAGCGCGGGCGCCAGGTGCCCGCGGCCAGGCCGAGGCGGTACAAGCGGCCGTTCGCATGAGTGGGGCACAGGTAAGCGACGTGCAGCCCGCCGCGGCATCAGAGCAGGGCCAGCGGGTTAGCTACCTGAACGTGCAGTACAGCTTGAAAAGCCCGGACTTGGAGCGAATCAGCACTACGCTTGACGCGGTGCACCGGCAGTCTGGTAGTGAAGTGATGGAAAGCGCTAAAGACCAGCAGTGCCGCCAGGTCCCAGGCCAGGCGCGGGAGGCCGGGCAGAGCCAAGCAACTGAGCGTGGCCAGGACCAGCAGGAGCGCTGACCTCTCCCCTCCCCTACTCAAGTGCATCAACAAAAAGCCCCGGCTTGTTCAGGCCGGGGCTCTTCTATGTCAGGAGGTGCATTGACCTCAGAAAGCAGGTAACAACAAGGGCAGCCCTGGTAGGAACTGCCCTTGGTTGGCGCTACAGCGCCAGAAAGGAGAAGCCAAGTGCCGGCGACCAAACCGACGACTTACCCCTAACCAGTGCTGCAAATTACGCTATTTACTCTCCGCTGGCTTAGCCGGTAGCTTGCCCTGCTTGCGCAGCTGCGCCTCATAGTGCCGATGGGCGGCGACCAAGTACGCCTTTATGCTAACCGGGCTATCCTCCCCTTTGGGCAGCAGCACCAGCGCCAGCCGAATCTCATTCCAGACACTTTCCGGAATTTTTACCGAGCGTTCGGTTTCCATCAGCACAGCATCCGGGGCGGCTGGCTTACGCCCACGCCGGGGCCGCGCAGCGGAGCTAGCCATTGGAGCGGCTGCCGGCAGCGTGGGGGCCACCGTGGCCATCGCCTGAACAGGCGGTGCTGGCTGGCTGGTCGATGCAGCTGCAGGCTCGGGAGCCGCTACGGGGGCCGGCGTTGGCTCCGGAGGCACCGGAGGCACCGTAGCATCGACCGGAGCCAGCGGGGCTACTGCAGGGGTGGCCACAGCCGCCGGCGCAGCGTCAGCAGCCGTGGCACTGGTTGATTTGACTAGCTCCCCATCCATGCCCGCCCGGGCCTGATTCCGTCGCTCAGCAGAGACGGGAATACGCTGCCGAGGCTCGATTTTTGGTTTCTCGATACCCATTGCTTAGTTGGTTTTAGTGGTTGACGTATCGGCCGACTCGCTGAGCTGGTTCCCTGCTTTGCGCTGGGGCAAGCCCAGGCGTTCTATCAGTTCCTCACACACGCGGCGTATTTCGGCATCCGTGTCCTTGTTGCCACCCGCGTAGGTGCGGTAGGTAGGGTTGAGCAAGCTATAGAGCGTCGAGGCCCGGCTGTAGGCGGTGCGCAGGCCCAGGGAGGAGTTGAGGCGCGAGAGGCCCAGCCCGTCGATGTACTCATCCATGTCCTTTTCTTCGCGTCGGCCGGCGACGCGCTTGGTTGGAAGGCCGAAGTATTGGAAATCCAACTGAGCTTCCTCCGCAGACTGCTTGATAGCTTCCAGAATGCCCATAAACTCCGCCGTAGAGGCCCGGTCCAGGTAATCCGATACCAGGGGCACAATTACAGCGTCGCAGGCCGTGAGAGCGTTGAAAACATCGTCGCCATCGGCCCGGCCGGGTACGTCGATGATGATAAGGTCGTAGTCCTGATTATCGGGATTGTCGATGAACTCGAAAATCTTATCCAGGGCCAGCGGGAATACATCGTAGGGGTACTTGGCCGCCGGGTCGGTTTTCTGAAGGTTAGCCAGGTTGTGCGCGTCCAGCTGAGCACGGGTTTTGACGATGCTTTGCTGATAGTCGCAATCCAGAACGGCAATCTTTAGCCCATACTCAGTGGCCAGGGGAGCGGCGAGCACGAGTAGTAGGGTTGATTTACCGGAGCCGCCTTTTTGAGTGGCAAAGCTGATAATTTTGGGCATGGGTTTACTGGTTAGGGTTAAAGAACTTTACGCCGGGTGGTCAGTCAGGCGGATAGCGCAAACATACATAAAAAGTGGCGAAGTAGTTACGTGGCGAAGTAGCGAGGTAGCGACGAAGTGAGGTAGTTAAGTAGCGACGTAGCAATAAATCTAAGTAGTCAAGTAGCGAAGTGGTGAAGTAGCAAATTAAATATAATAGTAAAAGGTGTCGAAGTGGTCAAGTGGTGAAGTAGCGAAAAAACGAGAGTGTTGATATGGCATCAGTAGCGAAGTAGTCAGGTAGCGAAGTAGTGAGGAAAAGATGGTGCATTGATAGTGTAGGTAGCGAAGTAGCCAAGTGGTGAAGTAGTGAAGCATCGAACAGTGTAGTACTAATCATTTGGGCTTTTTAGGTAGCGATGTGGTTAAGTAGCGAGGTGGTGAAGAAATTAAACATTAACCTGATGTCTAACTTTTTTAGGTGGCGAAGTAGTCAAGTAGCGAGGTAGCGAATAAATGATCAGCAGGTGTAATGAGATGCGTATTTTAAAGTAGCGAAGTGGTGAAGTAGTGAGAAAATGATTAAAGAGGGATTACAGCGATACCAAGGGGTTTCTGGTAGAAAGGTGGAAAGCGGTTAGTAGAAGGTTAAGCAGGCTTTTTCTCCCAATGGCCTGACTGGTGTAACACATCAAATAGAAGGTGGCGCATCAGAAAAGAAAGAGAGCACCAATCTAGGCCATGGGGTAGTAATTCTAACTCGTAGCTTAGCGGTAGTCTTAGCAATAGTGGCAGCTGGTAATTTCACGGCCGTAGACAACATCGGGCAGGTAAAGCCGTACTGATACTCGTTCATTTCTTTTTAGCAAGAAGAGTAACACAAATACGGCGCTAAAGCTTTGTATTTGTGTTACTTGTATTTCAGCAGAGCTGAAAATATGTGATTATATATCATAACATACTGATTTACAGTGTGTATTTGCTCACATATTATCGTTGAATCGTAGTCCTAGCCACTGTTTCAGCTGTAGAAATGGCCAAAGAGCAGAAGCCGCAGATTCGGGTAAATGCAAGCAGCCACGGGGCCGCCACGAAAGCTGCCACCCGGCTGAAAATGAGTCTTGGTGAATACACCGAGGCAGCGTTGGACTACTTCACAAGCCGGCAACTCAACCCAGCGGACGATGTGGCCCGCGAGGGCCAGCTAATAATGCAGCAGGTGAAGAAGCTGGGCGACCGGGTTTTCAGCTATATGCAGGAGGAGGAGCGCAGCTTACTGCTCCCGATGCTGGAAGAAATGCTTCGGTCCCGTATCACGCTGGAGCGGGTTTTACGGATGAATGAAATCCTGGTCAACAACCTGAATGGCCAGTTGAGCCTACTCAGTGAAGGCCAGTTGGCGGCACACCGGGAGACGCTGAAGAAGCTACGGCAGCAGAATGACGAGGCCGTAGAGCGGCAGCTAAAAGAGGCGCTAACCGGTACTCAGCCCGTTGGTTCAGGAAAGAGAGTAGGGGAGGGGCAGTCGGGGAAAAAAGATACCGAACTGAGCAGCTAAGCCAGCATGTACGTTAAGCTAATCAACCCCGCGACGCACGGTAAAGCCGCTTACAATAACAGCGGCAGCAGCGCGCAGACGCTCAATTATCTGAAGCAGGAAGCGGCTAAAGATGGGCAGACAGCAACGTTTTTCGGGGCTGACCGCGACGGGATTGAAGCGGCAGAACTGATGCAGGAAATCGACACTAACGTGAAAGGATTGCGGGCGGATGATGCCAAGTTTTACTCGTTGGTGATTAGCCCCAGCGCCGACGAGTTGGAGCATATCGGTAATGACGAACAGAAGCTGAAAGCCTACACGCGGGCAGTGATGGAGCAGTACGCCGGCAACTTTAACCTAAAGGAAGGACGGCAGCTGCGCAGTGAGGATTTGGTTTGGGGGGCCACCATCCACCAAGACAGAAGCTACCGTGGCACTGACCCCGAGGTGGCCGCCGGCCAAGCTCAGACGGGCGAGAAGAAGTCTGGTCTGCAAACGCATATTCACGTCATC
This sequence comes from Hymenobacter sp. J193, assembly GCF_024700075.1. NCBI lineage: Bacteria > Pseudomonadati > Bacteroidota > Cytophagia > Cytophagales > Hymenobacteraceae > Hymenobacter > Hymenobacter sp. J193. The sequence goes on along the minus strand of NZ_JAJONE010000006.1, from coordinate 54,114 downwards.
GTGAGTGCCCGCGACCGGAGCCAGAAGATAAGCCTCAACCCCGCCGGCCGCCGGCAGCGGTTCGACTTAATGAACTGGCAGACCCAGGCGGGCAAGCAGTTCGAGAAGCAGTTTACCTACACCGCACAGGAGCACGAAAAGGTGAAGGTCAAGCAGCGGGATGCTAGCCGCGATGCCAGCCGTGCCGCCAAGATTGGAGAGCGGGTAGGGGTACTGAACAAGCAGGTGCCGAAGGCGCAGCAGCTTGACCCAGCGCGGGTGCAGAAGATAGCCCAGGGCCGCGAGTACGATAAGACCTTTTACCGTTCACTGGCCACCGTCGAACGCCGGGCGAAGGCGGGGGAGCCCATTGATAACGCGTACCACCTGTTGACCACCGGCCGGGAGCAGCCTCAGCAGCAGCAAGCGGCTACCAGTGCCCTCCGCGCCTTGCAACAGGCCGTCCGTTCCGGCCGGGGCCGCGACGAGCAGACCGAGAGCATAGGCGAGAAGCGAGGCCGCACAGCCGGGGAGCTTGATATTGAAATGTAGCGCCACCACCCTTATCCTTTCCAACAACCCTCTACACAGTTATGTCTAGCCAACCACCCAGGGCCGCGCCCAACACCCAGAACGTCGGTCTGATTTTCGCCCTGCTACTGCTGGCCATCATCGGCGGCGAGTATTACACGCTGCTGCATCGTGACGAGATAGCCCAGGCCCGGGCCGTGCAGCTCACCCAGCCCGAGATAAAGGCCCTTACTCCCAAGGAAAAACTCGCCGCCCGGATTGCCGCCATCAATGAGCGCCAGCGGCAGCGCAGGATTGCCAAGGCGCAGCTCGAAGCTGGCCAGGTAGTAGGGGAGGGGAGCACAGGCTGCCGTATCCGCGACTCACGCCACCGACCAGGCGCTGAGTAAAAGCGTGGCCCGCGCCGAGGCTGTAGCGAAGGCGGGCCAGGGGTTCAAGTCGAAGCTGCTGGTGAAGGCGGCCAAGTTCTACGGCCCGGCCGGGGTGTGGCTGCGGGCACTGCTGCTGCTGGCGGGCCTCGTGCTGGTGTTCGTGCAGAAGGCCCCGGCTACGGTGCCGGGCAAGCCGAAGCGCAAGCCCATCAACCAAAAGGCATTCCGTGTGGTGGCCGGAGTAGGCGCGGCCGTGTTCCTGATTGCTGGCTACGTGCTGCTGAATATGCACCACTACACGCCCGGCTTTATCACGTTCGGGTATCCGGGTGCCGCTACTGCCGTACTGGCCAGCTGTGGGCTGGTGGGGCTGTTGTGGGCCACTACCAAGCGCCCGGCCTTCGGGCTGACCACCGAGCGCAAGAAGATAGAAACGCCGGACGGCATCTATTTCCGCACGGCAGATGGTGGTTGGATAACCATTGCCAACCCCTACCGGGGCACGCTGGTACTGGGCGGGGCCGGCGCGGGCAAGACCTTCTCGATAGGGGAGCCGATGGTAGAGCAGTTTGCCTACAAGAATTTCGCCGGCCTCATCTACGACTTTAAGTTTCCGGTGCTGGCGGAAACCGCGCAGAAAGCCTTGGTTTTGGCCGAGCGCCAGCGCGAGAAGAGAAGCAGCAGGCAGCGAAGTATGCCGATAGCATGATGGGCAAGGCCACGGCCAAGCTGACCACTGCCGAGCAGGAGCAGGACGAGCCGCCGGTACAGCTGCACATCATCAACTTCCGGGACCTGACGCGCAGTGAGCGGGTGAACCCGCTGCGGCCCGATGATATGCCCGTGGTAGCCTTTGCCGAGGAGTACAGCCGGGCCATCATCAATAACCTGAATCCATCCAGCATCCGCAAGATGGAGTTCTTCGATACCAGCGCCGTGGCGTATCTGACCAGCATCATCTGGTTTTACCGCAAGCACTACCCGGCGCTGTGCACCATTCCCCACGTCGTAGCTACGGCGATGCACGACGACTTCAAGCACGTTTTGAGTATGCTCGATACAGACCTAGAGAGTGGCGACCTGGCTAGGTCCATCATTACTGCCGTGAAGCAAAAAGCGGAAAAGCAGATAGCCGCCGTCGTGGGCACGCTGCAGGTGATTCTAACCCGGATTAACAGCCCGCAAATCGTGTGGGTGCTGACGCCCAACGAAGCCGAGGGGGAAGGCTTCTCGCTCAATCTGAATGACCCGAAGGCCCCTAAGCTGCTGTGCATCGGCAACGACCCCACCCTGAAGGAGACGTTTTCGCCGGTGGTGTCGTGCGTAATAACGGTAGCGCTGAAGCTGATGAACCAGCAGCGCAAGCACCGCAGCTACGTGTTCCTCGACGAGGCCGCGACCATCTACGTGCCCGGCCTGGAGGTGATACCGGCCACGGCCCGTAGCAACAAGGTGGCGATGGTGTACATGACGCAGGACCTGAGCCAGATGACGGATGCCTACGGAAAGGAGAAGATGCAGGTAATGGTGTCGAACCTGAACAACCAGTTTTTCGGCAAGGTGAACTCGCTGGAAACGGCCAAGTTCATTTCGGAGCTGGTAGGCCGCGAAGACAAGGAAATGATAAGCACCAGCACCGGCACGAGCCAGGGCGGTACCGGCAGCCGCAACAGCAGTTCCAACCAAAGCACCAGCTACCAGGAGCGCAACCTCGTTCGGGTGCAGGACACCATCGGCTTGCAGCAGGGGGAGTTCATCGGGCAGACGGTGGAAACCGAGAGCACCTTTTTCCAGGGTACTATCACCCGGCCCGAGTGGACGGGGAGCAGTTTCCCCTGCACCCGATGGTGAGCTTTGGTGGGCCAGACGACGACCCGGAGAAGGCCTTGGCCGACGCGGTGCAGGAAAATTTCATGCGGGTGCGCCAGGAGGTGCGGGATACGTTGGCCCTGCACGTAAACACCTTGGCATGAGGTGTAAAAATTGCTGCTGAATAACCTGAAAAAGGGCCAAAAAGCGACGTTCAAGCCCTGTTTTTCGTTTAAGTGATATCCACTCTCTTACCAGAATTCTATGCAAGTACCTACGTTTGCCCCCGCCGCCGCCGGCTTAACGCCCGAGCAGCTGAGCGCCCGCCAGGAGCGGGAGCGCCACGCCTCCAACTCGGTTTCTATTCTGATGAGCAACGGCCCCGCGCCCAGCGAGGAGGTAATGGCCCTGATGCAGCGCTACGTCGATGGGGAACTGACCTTAGACCAGGTGGACGAGCTGAATCGCGCCCGCCTGCAGGCCAAGTACGGCACGCCGGCAGCAACTGAGCAGTAACCCGTAATCACCCAGCGAATGGCAGCCAACGACAAGTTCAGCGACGAAAACGGGGTACTACTCAATAAATTCGGTATCAAGGATGCCGAAGTGCTACGGCAGGTGGAGAATGATAGCGCCTTGCCCAAGCTGGCCAAACTCAATGAGTCGGGCGGCATCCAGGGCGGGCAGTTTGACCATGCCCAGCTGAAAGAGCTACACAAAAAGCTTTTTGAGGACGTGTACCAGTGGGCCGGCGAGACGCGGGCTGACCGGGGATTTCAGGGTAACAAGGCCACCTACGTTACCGGCTTCAAGGAAACCATGACCTATGCCCCGCACAAGGAGATAGAGCAGCGGCTAGGGGCCATCGGGGAGCAGCTGGGTAAGGAGAACGGCTTGAAAGGCCTGGACCAAGACAAGTTCACCGAGCGGGCTGCCTACTACATGGACCAGTACAACCACACCCATGCTTTCCGCGAGGGCAACGGCCGCACCCTGCAGGCAATGGTTACCCAGTTGGGCAAGGAAGCTGGCTACCAGGTGGACTTTGGGAAAATCTCGCCCGAAGTGCTGAACCGCAGCCGCGACGAGGCAATGGTCCGGCTGTACCCCCCGGCCGAGGCCGATAAAAACCTCAAGCCCCTGCGGGAAATGTTGCAGCAGATAACGACGCCGGCCCCGGGAGTTGCGGCCGAAAAGCTGCGCACCCCCAGCTTGGCTGCCGCGCCCCCGGAATTGTCGCCGGCCATGAAGGCAATGGATGCCCGGCGGGAGTTGGAGGTGACCGGCTACCGGGCGGCGAACGTCATTGCCAATATGCCCGGCCCCGGCAATTATGACCAGGGCGTAAAGCTGGCCCAGCGGGTTTCAGCGGTTACCCATGACCCCGTCGCCATCAAAGGTCCCGGCATCATTGAAATGCAGCTGGCCGCTGACAAGATTCTGAAGCATCCCGGCATGAAGGATATGACGTTGGACTTGGAAGACGCCAGGCGGCTACGGGCTTCGTCGGTGCAGGTGGCGCAGCTGGCCGAGGGCAAGGAACTGGTGACACCTCAGCGGCAGCCGCAAGCCTCAGTACCGGCAGCCGCTGAGCGCACGGCTAACCCGGCTGCCATTGTGCCCAAAACCCACGAGGAGGCCCAGCCGCTCTTTATCAAAGCTGCCCGCGAGGTAGCCAGGGGCTTGGAAGAAAACGGCAAGGGACTCGATGCCGCCCGCCTGCGGGAGGTAGCCAGGTTTGTGGAGCGCAGCCCGGCTATTGCGGGCATGAACCAGGAAAACGCCCATAAGGCCATGCTGGCCGCCGGCAGCATCCCGAGCCTGAGCAGCAACAAGTACACCGACGAACTGCGCAACTCAGTTAGCGTGCTGGAAAAACCACCCAAAACGATTGACCGCGGTGGCCCTAACGTCGGCCGCGACAGTGGCGGAATTGAACGCTAACCCTACCTAACCACCCGACCATGCAAGACGACGAGCTAAGCTTTATGGAGGATATGATAGCCGGCACCGAGCTACTGATGTGCAGTACTTGCGGTGAGGAAACGCTCCATGCCCACGATGAGGTACTGGACGTGTCGCCCGTTGCCACGGAGTTGAGAATGCAGTGTACCTGCTGCCAGACCACCCGGACGTGGACGGACTGGACACCGCCTCACCAGCGTACTCAATCAAACTAAAAAGAGGCCCGGCTACAAGTAGCCGGGCCTCTTTTTACACCACTTCTTTGATAGTTATTTAGGGCCTTACCAGTGAAATAGCTTCCGGGTCCGGGTTTCCTCCCGCCGCCGCTATCCGCTCCTTAAGGCCCGCAATCCACCGCCCGGCCCCGTGATTGTCCTTTGGGTTAATCAGCACCAGGAACTCGAACAGGGCCAGCGCCTCGGTCCAGCGCTTCGCTTTCTGCAGCTCCACGCCCATGGCATAGTAGGCAGTTAGTACAAAGCCGTTGCCCGTGGATTCGTAGAGCAGCACATCCCGGCCTTCCTCGAAGGATTTGGGAAACAGCAGCCGGGCCTGCATAAATGCCTGCATCAGGTATGTGAGGCCCAGGCCGGGCGTCCGGTTGTTGAGCAGCATTCCCAGGTGCGACACCGCATCCAGGTGCAGCTCCCCGCAGGCGGCCATGATACGCCGGTAGATTTGCTCCGCTTCCAGCGGCGCGGCCGTGTGCAAAGCTTTGCCCTGCTGAAACAGCGCCTCATGCTGCAACACAACCGCTGGATACACCACGCGCCAGTGGCGCGGCTGGTACTCTATCATGCGGAGCTGGTCCATACGCGGGGCCGATGGGAAGGGGGAAAGCTTAAAAATACAGAGAAGTAGAATGCCTCGCTCCTCACGAGAAATTCTGTTCCAACTCTAGCGGCCCGTAAGTAGGCCAAAACTATGCTTGGCGTGCAAATCCGCCCGATTGGAAGATGGGTATGCCCCTATACTTCCGCGTCGAAGGCAGCTAGCTCCTGCTGAAAGCGGTCCAGACGGCCCTTCGTCTTCAGGAAGAGCATGTAGCACGTCTTGCCCCGTATCGGCCCGACATCGAAGCCCAGCAACATGGCTTGATAGCCGAACACGCCCAGCAGGTTCCGAATTAATTTAGGCTCCTGCTTAACCAGTGGACCATAGTACACCCGGTGCAACTGCTGTGCATCAACGGCCAGATTCAGGTCTGCGCAGCGGTCCAGTAGCTTGTGCAGGGCCGCCGGCTCGTAGGTGCGCAGATACCCCCGCACCAGGCGTAGTGCGTCCTCATACGTTACGGCAAACGAGGCGTCGAACGAGGGGAAATCAGCCTCAAATCGTTCGGCGGAATCATCATTAAACGTCATATAGTCCGGGGCAGTGCTAACATGATGGCAAAGATAGCAGGGGGGAATAAAGCGGATTTTGCAGTTGTTTCTTGAGTGCCGGAACATCTTGGAGTAGAGCACCAAGCAAAAAAGCCCACCCTCAACAGGGTGGGCTTCCGGTCAAACAGCAAGTTGAAGCATATGACCGAGGAATTATACGGTACCAACCAAACAGCACCGGCAAAGCCGATGTGGCGGATACTTTTTTGGCAAGGCAAAGATTCGGCTTTTTGAAAGAAAAGACAACCTCAATGCTTCGTGCTACTGAAAGGGCCCAGCCGCATCGGCTATTCTGACGATATTGCGCCATTAGGCTGCGGAAGCGGGAAATCAGTTCTGAGGGGCACTTCCGAGTCCAATTTCAGCTAGGTAGTTTTACGGATAAAAAGCCGGTGTCAAGCCCCGGCAAACAGCAACTATACTCCATGGTCAACGAAGCGCAGATAGAATACGGCTTTATCGGGGAGCTAACCCGGCTGAAATACATTCACCGGCCCGATATCCGCACCAAAGATGCGTTGGAAGCCAACTTTCGCCAAAAGTTTGAGGCCCTGAACTGTGTGCAGCTCTCTGATGCAGAGTTCAGCCGCCTACGGGATGAAATTGTGAATCCCGACGTGTTCCTGGCCTCCAAAACGCTGCGGGGCAAGAACACCTTTATCCGGGAAGACGGGACGCCGCTGAATTATACCCTCGTCAACATCAAGGAGTGGTGCAAGAACGATTTTGAGGTGGTGAACCAGCTACGCATCAGCACCGCCAGCAGCCACCACCGCTACGATGTCATCCTGCTCATCAACGGCCTGCCGATGGTGCAGCTGGAACTGAAGACGCTGGAAGTGACGCCGCGCCGCGCCATGCAGCAAATTGTGGACTACAAGGCCGACCCCGGCAACGGCTACACCAATACGCTGCTGTGCTTCATTCAGCTGTTCATCGTCTCCAACCGGTCCACTACCTTCTATTTCGCCAACAACCGCGCCCAGCACTTCAGCTTTTCGGCCGACGAGCAGTTCCTGCCCGTGTACCAGTACGCGGACATCGACAATCGGAACATCAGCGGCCTGCATGACTTCGCCTCTACTTTTCTGGCCAAGTGTACGCTGGCCGAAACCATCAGCCGCTACATGGTGCTGGTGGAAAGCGAGCAGCGGCTACTGGTGATGCGCCCCTACCAGATTTACGCGGTGAAGGCTATTGTCGACTGCATTCACCAGAACCGGGGCAACGGCTACATCTGGCACACCACCGGCAGCGGCAAGACGCTCACGTCCTTCAAGGCCTCGACGCTGCTCAAGGACAACCCCGACATCGAGAAATGCCTCTTTGTGGTGGACCGTAAAGACCTGGACCGTCAGACCCGTGAGGAGTTCAACCGGTTTCAGGAAGGCTGCGTGGAGGAGAATACCAACACCGGGGCCCTGGTTCGCCGGCTGCTCTCTCCCGACTACGCCGACAAGGTCATCGTGACCACTATCCAGAAGCTCGGTATTGCCCTCGACCCCAGCCACCGCCAGGACTACAAGGGGCAGTTGCAACCGCTGCGCGATAAGCGCGTGGTCTTCATCTTCGATGAGTGCCACCGCTCGCAGTTCGGCGAAAACCACCAGGCCATCAAGGAGTTTTTCCCGAAGGCCCAGCTTTTTGGCTTCACGGGCACGCCCATTTTCGAGGAAAACGCCACCTACACTCAGGTAGACGGGCAGGAAGGGTCTTTCAAGACCACGGAAGACATTTTCCAGAAGCGCCTGCACGCCTACACCATCACCCACGCCATTGAAGACAAGAACGTGCTGCGCTTTCACGTCGACTACTTCAAGCCCGATGGCAAGACGCCGGCCCGGTCCGGAGCGGCCCCCGCGCAGGCGGCCGTGGTAGAAGCCATTTTGCACAAGCACGATGCCGCCACCCACCACCGCCGCTTCAATGCGGTGCTGGCTACGCAGAGCATCAACGACGCCATTGCTTACTACCGCCTCTTCCGGGAAGCGCAGCAGCGCCGGCTGGAAGCCGACCCCGATTTCCTGCCCCTGAACGTGGCCTGCGTGTTTTCGCCCCCCGCCGAGGGCAACCCCGACGTGCGGCAGCTGCAGGAAGACCTGCAACAGGAAAAGCAAGACAACCAGGAAGACCCCGAAGGCAAGAAGGCGGCCCTCAAAACCATTATTGCCGACTATAACGCCCAGTACAGCACCAGCCACACCATCGGCGAGTTCGATAGGTACTACCAGGATGTGCAGCAGCGCATCAAAGACCAGAAGTGGCCGGTGGCCGACTACCCGCGCCCGAAACGCATCGACCTCACCATTGTGGTGGATATGCTGCTCACCGGCTTCGACTCGAAGTACCTCAACACGCTGTACGTGGATAAGAATCTGCGGCACCACGGCCTGATTCAGGCGTTTTCGCGCACCAACCGCGTGCTCAACGATACCAAGCCCTACGGAAACGTGCTCGACTTCCGGCAGCAGCAGCCGGCCGTTGACGCGGCCATTGCTCTGTTTTCCGGCGTGGATAAGAGCCGCGCTAAGGAAATCTGGCTGGTGGACCCCGCGCCCGTGGTGCTGAAACGCTACGAGGCCGCCGTGCAGCAGTTGGAAACCTTTATGCAGGCCCAGGGCCTCACCGCTGCCCCCCAGGACGTAGCCAACCTGAAGGGCGACGCCGCCCGGGGCCAGTTCGTGGAGAAGTTCAAGGAAGTGCAGCGGTTGCGCACCCAGCTCGACCAGTACACCGACCTGGGCGCGCCCGAGCAGCAGCAGCTCGAAACCCTGCTGCCCACCGACGACCTGCGCGCCTTTCGCAGCCAATATCTGGAAACGGCCAAGCGCCTGCGCGACCAGCAGGGCAAAGGCGGCACCGACAATCCGGCGGTGGACCAGCTCGACTTTGAGTTCGTGCTCTTCGCTTCGGCTGTGATTGACTACGATTACATCATGGGCCTGATGGCGGCCAGCACCGGGCAGGCTCCGCAGAAGCAGAAGCTCACCCGCGAGCAGATTATTGCCCTGCTGGGCTCCAGCGCCAACCTCATGGACGAGGCCGACGACCTGACCGACTACTTTGCCGGCCTGCCCACCAACCGCGGTTTCAGCGAGGCCGAAATCCGCGAGGGCTTCCAGGCCTTCAAGCAGCAGAAAACCGCCGCTGAGCAGGCCACTATTGCCGCCCGCCACGGGCTGGCACCGGAGGCCCTCACGGCTTTCGTGGACGGCATTCTGCGGCGCATGATTTTCGATGGCGAGGCGCTGGGCGACCTGCTGGCCCCGCTGGGCCTGGGCTGGAAAACCCGCGCCGCCAAGGAAGGCGAGCTGATGACCGAACTCATTCCCCTGTTGAAGAAACTGGCTCAGGGCCGCGAAATTTCCGGGCTGGCAGTATATGAGTAAGCTGACGACCGATAACCAGCCGGCGTTTGAGGAGCTACTGGGCCGCATCCGGCAGACGCGGCAGGCCGTCTTCGCGCAGGCGAATACCGCGCTGATTGACTTATACTGGTCGGTAGGCCAGGTTATCAGCCAGAAGGTGCAGCGCGAGGCGTGGGGCAAGGGTGTGGTGGCTGAGCTGGCCCGCCACATTGCCCGGCACGCGCCGGAGCTAAAGGGCTTCAGCGACAAAAACCTGTGGCGCATGAAGCAGTTCTACGAAACCTACGCGGCCGACACTGCCCTCGTTCGGCTGGTGCGGGAGCTGCCTTGGTCGCACAATCTGGCCATTTTTTCGCGGTGCAAGACCCCGGACGAGCGAGCGTTCTACCTGCACCTGGCCCGGGAGAAAAAATACGGCTTCCGGGAGCTTGACCGCCAGATTTCGGCGAGCTTGTTTGAGCGCAGCCGGCTAGGGGAGGCAAAACTCTCAACGGTGTTGAGAGAATTACACCCCACTGCTGGCCAGGCGTTTAAAGACAGCTACGTGCTGGAGTTTCTGGGCTTGCCCGAAGCGCACAGCGAGGCCGACCTGCAAAAAGCGCTGCTCCGGCACATGAAAGCTTTTATCCTAGAGCTGGGCAGCGACTTTATCTTTGTGGGCGAGGAATACCGGCTGCAGGTAGGCAACCAGGATTTTTACATCGACCTGCTGTTCTTCCACCGGGGCCTAGCGGCACTGGTGGCTTTTGAGCTGAAGATTGGCCGGTTTATGCCCGAACACCTGGGCCAGCTGGGCTTTTACCTCGAAGCCCTTGACCGCGACGTGAGAAAGCCCCACGAGAACCCCAGCATCGGGGTGCTGCTGTGCCGCGACCAGGACGAGGAAGTGGTGGAGTACGCTCTTTCACGCAACCTTTCGCCCGCCCTCATTGCCCAATACACCTTGCAGCTGCCCGATAAAAAGCTGTTGCAAGCCCGCCTGCACGAAATTCTAACCCGCTAACTGCCGGCCGATAACGACAACCTATGAGTAACGAGACAACAAATACGGCGGTGCCGAAACTGCGCTTTCCGGAGTTCCGGGAGGCAGGAGAGTGGGAAGAGAAGCAAATAAAAGACCTATTTGACTCAGGGAATAAAGCAGAAAAAGGTGGTTTGTTCGACAATGAAAGAATTATCACTGTTCGACTGCATGGCCTAGGCGTTGTGAAAAATGATAGGGCCGCAGCGCTAACTGGCGGCACAAATTATTTCAAGCGCGAGACGGGCCAATTTATTTTTTCTAAAATTGATTTGTTGAATGGTGCCTTCGGATTGGTGCCAGAGAAACTGAATGGATTTGTTTCTTCGGCTGATATTCCTGCACTGACTTTTAAAAATCAAGAAAGCGCAGGCTTCTTTCTTAACTGGATGCTCGCCAGTTATAAAACGCTTGCATTAGAAAGGACTGGCACTAGCACGACTCTGAAACGAATTTCAAAGGAAGGCTTTCTCAGTTCTGCTATCTGGCTACCAAGTGTAAAAGAACAACAGAAGATAGCCGCTACTTTTTCTTCCCTCGACGACCTCATCACCGCGCAAAATGCTAAGCTGGCAGCGCTCCAAGCACACAAGAGGGGGCTAATGCAGGCACTCTTTCCCGCCGAAGGAGAAACGGTGCCCAAGCTAAGGTTTTCAGAGTTTCAGGATGCGGGGGAGTGGGAAGAGAAGAAGTTCGGGCAACTTGGTAACCTTGTTTCTGGCCTAACATATAGTCCCAAAGATGTTAGGGAAAATGGTTTGCTTGTGTTGAGGTCAAGTAACGTTCAAAACGGCAAAATTGCTCTTGACGATTGTGTGTATGTTACACCAACGGTTAAGGGAGCAAACCTGTCAAAACCAAACGATATTCTGATTTGCGTTCGAAACGGCTCCAAAGCGTTGATTGGTAAAAATGCCCTTATTCCTGACGGAATGCCGCTATGTACTCATGGCGCATTCATGACTGTTTTTAGGTCACCTAATCCAGCTTTCGTTTTCCAACTTCTTCAGAGTGATTCATACAACAAGCAGGTTTCTGAAGATTTAGGAGCAACAATTAATTCCATAAATGGAAACCAGCTACTTAAATACATATTTTATGTTCCCGAACTAGAGGAACAAAAGAAAATTGCCGAGTGCCTTTCCGCTCTCGATGACAGTATCACGGCGCAAAGCCAAAAGATAGAAGCCCTCAAACTTCATAAGAAAGGGTTGATGCAGAGGCTGTTTCCAGCGCTACTTGAGGCCGCCGTATGACATTTCCCACCTTAGCCGAGCTGGCCACGCATTTCCGGGCCACGCTGGCAAATAAGAAGTACATCCTGCTCTACGCCTACAACGGCACGGGCAAAACGCGCCTATCGGTGGCGTTCAAAGACGCGGGCAAAACCGCCGACGCGGCCGATACCCTCTACTTCAATGCGTTTACGGAAGACCTGTTTTCCTGGCACAACGATTTGGAGAACGACACCGAGCGCCGCCTGCTCCTAAACACAGAGTCGCGCTTTTTTAACGGGCTGCGGGAGCTGGAGATGGACAACCGCATCCGCCCGCTCCTGCAGCGCTACGCCGATTTCGACTTCACCATCGACTACGAGGCGGGCTTCGTCCAGTTTCACCGCGACATTCGGGTAGCGGACGCCACGGAGCGCGCCGACTTCATCAAAGTGAGCCGGGGCGAAGAAAACATCTTCGTCTGGTGCTTTTTTCTAGCCGTGGCCCAGCTGGCCGTGGATGCGGAAGAGGGCAGCGCCTACAGCTGGGTGAAGTACCTCTACATCGACGACCCGATTTCTTCGCTCGACGACAACAATGCCATTGCCGTGGCCAGCCACCTGGCCCAACTGCTCAAACGGCCGGGCAATACCATCAAAACGGTTATATCCTCGCACCACTCGCTTTTCTTCAATGTGATGCACAACGAGCTGGGCAACGCCGTGAAGTATTTCCTGAGCAAGAACACCGCCGATGGCACCTACGCGGTGCAGGACACCACCGATACGCCATTCTTCCACCACGTTTCGCTTATCCGCGACCTGTACCAGGCCGCCACCGCACCCGACGGCAAGCTGTACACCTACCAGTTCAACATCTTGCGCGGCGTGCTAGAAAAAACGGCTAGCTTCCACGGGTTCGGCAATTTTTCGGCCTGCATCCGGCAAGCCCCCGACGACGTGGACGGCAACGTCCACGCCCGCATCATCAACATTCTCAGCCACGGCAATTATTCGCTGTTTGAGCCCCGGGAAATGCTGCCGGAAAACAAAGAATATTTCCGGCGCATCCTCACTGATTTCATGACCAATTACCGCTTCAATCCGGCCCTGTTTCCGGAAGTAAGCCCCGTTACTGCCTAACCATGAGTACCCAAAACCAACAACAACAGCTGGGCAAAACCCTCTGGAACATTGCCGACCAGTTGCGGGGGCGCGATGAACGCCGACGACTTCCGCGACTACATGCTGTCGTTCCTGTTCCTGCGCTACCTCTCCGATAACTACGAAACCGCCGCGAAAAAGGAGCTGGGCACCGATTACCCGGACACCCCGGCGGATGTCCTGAAAACGTTGGGCGCCTTCACCCCGCTCGAAATCTGGTACGGTGAGAACCGCGCCGACGTGCCCGCGTTTGAGCAGCTCATGCGCCGCCGCGTGCACTACGTGATAGAGCCGCAACACCTGTGGAGCCACATTGCCGAGCTAGCCCGTACCCACAGCACCGACCTGCTCGACACCCTCGAAAAGGGCTTCAAGTTCATCGAAACCCAATCCTTCGACAGCACTTTCCAGGGCCTGTTTTCGGAAATCAACCTCAACTCCGAAAAGCTGGGCCGCACCTACGCCGAGCGCAACGCCAAGCTCTGCAACATCATCCAGAAAATCGCCGAAGGCATCGGCGGCTTCTCGACTGACGCCGACACGCTGGGCGACGCCTACGAGTACCTCATCGGCCAGTTTGCATCAGGTTCGGGTAAGAAGGCCGGCGAGTTCTACACGCCCCAGCCTATTTCAACCATCCTGTCCGACATCGTAGTACTCGACGGCCAGAACCCCGCCGCTGGCAAGCGCGCCAAGCTGGAAAGAGTTCTGGACATCACTTGTGGGTCGGGCTCGTTGCTGCTGAATGTTCGGAAACATATGGGCCCGCACGGCATAGGCAAGATTTACGGTCAGGAACTCAACATTACCACCTACAACCTGGCGCGCATGAACATGCTGCTCCACGGCGTGAAGGATACCGAGTTTGAAATTCACCACGGCGACTCCCTCAAAAACGACTGGGACGTACTGAACGAGATGAACCCCGCCAAAAGATGGAGTTCGATGCCATCGTGGCCAATCCGCCGTTCAGCTACCGCTGGGAGCCCGCCGAGTCCCTGGGCGAGGATTTCCGCTTCAAGGGCTACGGCCTCGCGCCCAAGTCGGCTGCCGACTTTGCCTTTTTACTGCACGGCTTCCACTTCCTAAGTCAGGAAGGGACGATGGCCATCATCCTGCCCCACGGCGTGCTGTTCCGGGGTGGGGCCGAGGAGCGCATCCGTACCAAGCTGCTCAAGGACGGTCACATCGATACGGTCATCGGCCTGCCAGCCAACCTGTTCTTCTCCACTGGCATCCCGGTCTGCATCCTGGTGCTGAAAAAGTGCAAGAAGCCCAACGATGTCCTATTTATCAATGCCAGCGAGCAGTACGAGAAAGGCAAGCGCCAGAACTTTCTGCGCCAGGGCGACATCGACAAAATAGTAGCCACCTACCGGGACCGTACCAAAGAAGACCGTTATTCCCGCCCAGTGCCCATGGCGGAGATTGAGCAAAACGGCTACAATCTGAATATCTCGCGCTACGTGAGCACCGCCACGTCAGCCGAGACGATTGACCTGCAGGCTGTGCATGATACGCTGGTAGCTATTGAAGAGAAGGCAGCGGATGCCGCCAACCGGCACAATCAGTTTCTGCAAGAGTTGGGGTTGCCGCTTATTTAAGAAGGCAGGAAAGAACAACGAGACGCTTTTCGTCTCGTTGGCTTTTCGGTAACCGCTCCAAAGCATTGAACTGTATTTGATTGTACTTGCTGCGCGGGATGCGTGGGATTCGTTCTTTCGTTTTGTCAAACAAATAGGACCTTGGTTGAAAGCGTAGTCCACGCTTTTAACCAAGGTCCTACCTGTTTATTAAGAAACGCGACAAGTTAACCCAGCTCCCACAAAACAACTACAGATTGTTGGGTACCTCTATTCCTAGCGTTGCATTGTGCTTATGGGTTTACGCATGGTAAGAACTCGACTCACCATATAAACGGCACGAATTATTGGCCCCATAAGCAGAAAGAAGCTTAAAATAAGAGAGGCTTTACTAAGCCAATCAGGCAGCACTGACCACAAGAACTTAATAATAGCCAGCATGGAAAATGCCGTGAAAAGCTCGATGCTGGCCCACAAAAAGGCACCCACAACTGTGATGTACAGGTCTGTTACAAAGAAAGCCTCGAACCCATCTGCAGGATGGTAGTTTTTAGAGCTTTCGGCAGTTGATGCACTTTTTTGGGCAAGTGACTCCTGAAATTTAGCGCGATAGTTTTCTCCAACAGAGATGAGTAGTGCTAAAGCCGTAAAGACAAAACCGGCCATAGAAATGCTTGCTGAGCAAAGTTGGTCGGCAAACGAAGCCAGAGAATCTTTGGTCAGAACAAGCCCTGAACGCTTGCGCAAGTAGTCTTGAATGAACCAACCCCCAATGGCCACGACTATGCCTATCACTAAGTCGTGGCGCATGGGAAAAACGGAAATAGCGGTCGGCCCAAACCGTGAGCAACGGAGTTGGTTTGCCGTAGTTACTCATTGGTCGCATATTGAATAGCAGCGTCCACTAAGCGAGCTGTCACGTCAGTGCTATCAATGACGCGGCTATATCCAGGTACAGTGGCAGCTTGTATATCGAGCCGTAACTCAGCAGAAAGTAAATCGAAGGGCTTTATACTTCCACCCGTGCCACTGTCTTCGGCTGTGGCTTCCAACAAATCAAAGTCTGTCATGCGCTCCGGGGCATCTTGAAAAGCATGGACTAAATCCAGAACCGCACCTCTGGCCTGCTGCAAAGTTGTTTGCTGGCTGTAATTGAATTTGTATTTGACTTCAATGTATTCCGCTTGGTCAAAACCATTGGAAGCATTCAGACCCGAAACCACACCTGTAGGAGCATACTGATTGATTCGGTTCAGATTCTCTCTATACACCCGCATTTTCAACGACGAGACTCGCCCAATTTGGTTGAGAATGGCTTCATGGTTTCCATCTCGCACTACCAAAGAGGCTACAATCTTAGCCAAATCACCCACACCGGCATTTGGGGCATGATGCCTGAGTATCTTAACCAAATCGCCTACCCTAGGACCGAAATGGTTATACTCAATTGCTAATCGGGGTGGATGGTTACCCCGGCCAAAAGCAATGGCGAAGTGGGTTGTTTCTATTAAGCCTTCATTCGCTGCCATCAGCAAATCTCTGTCTGTATCATTATCCAGGTCAGTGATTCGAGCAAGTGCATTCTCACGAATGAAAACCAAATGACCAGAAATTACATTCTGCGGATTGAATTGCAGGAAGCGAAAGCACGCTAATCGGTCAACACGCTGCTGGCAACGAGAGCGACCAACAAGACCTCGGGCATATCGAAATATTTCCCGCCAATTGCTGATAGCATCACCATTACGGTCGAGAAACTCTAAATCGTAGAAGTAAACTGTGCGTTTAATTGTGGGCATAGATTTTCATTTTAGAGACTACTGAGCACGCTTCCGCAATGGAATAAACGTTGAATTTATGTGACTGCCAGGGGCTGTTAGGAATGCCTTACTGGGTGATTTAACTCCTCCAAAAGCCAGTTCAGCATCGTGAAGGCCGAGCTGATAACATCGTTGAATGTTAAAATTTCGACTTTTTCCCCCAGTCCGTATTGAGCTGCTACGTTCGATTTACCGCCAATAAGCATGATATGCATTGCCGCCCCCGGTAGGTAAGCCGATAATGCCTGCCGGTAGTCTTCGGCCTGAGCTACATCGGCGCGGGTAACGGTATGCGAAGGCCGCTTAAACTCAATGAGTAGGTACTGACGCGACCGGTCTTGATTGAGCAGCAAATCCGGCCTGTTACGGGCATTTTCACCACTGTACTCGCGCTTACCGGTTATCTTTTCAACGGTTGATACCAATGTCCTGTTGGATGTCATTAAGGAATACTCCGCACCGAGCAGCCAAAGGTTTTTCTCAAACGCTAAGTGTAGGTCTTTTTCTTGGGTTTCGGGGTTGTTGACTAACTCTTGCAGTTTAGTCAGGAACTGAAGCCGGAAGGATGCTTGGCGCGAAATCATAGCTAACTCGACCAGACCAAACTTGTTCAAGGCTTCGGCAAATGTGGCCACGTCGGCGTACTGAGCCTCATCTAGGCGTTTGATGATTTCCCAGTACTCGTCTTTTTCAATGGTGTCAAGTAGCACCCGAATGAGCGTTTGCAGCTTCTGTTCGGGCAGAGCATAAAAAGTGGTTAGCACTCGGTCAAGCGCTTTGCGGGCGTAGTCACGCTTATAAGCGGGTAGCCGCCGTAACTCCTGGTCCACCTGCTTTTGCAGCCGGGCTTTTGCCAGGCTGATTTCGTTTTTAAACACCCCGCGCAGGGCCGCTTCCAACTTGGGGCGTACGTACTCTTCCAGAATCTGCACGGGCTTGCTGTTTTCAATCAGCGCACCCCAATCTGCTGTTACGTAGTCTAATAACTCATCGGCTTCTACTTCGCCATATACCCGCTTGAGTAGCTTGGCGGGTATCTCGCCCCCATTATCTTCGAGGCCGAAAAAGCTGGGTTTGCCGACCGTTTTTCCGCCTACTCGCACCGCAAGTCCTGGTTGGCGTAGCGATTGATTAGTTTCAGAAATGACAAAACGTAGTGTCACACTGCCCAAGCCCTCTAACACATCGGTGAAAGTAAAAACCTTGCCTTTCACGTCGGATACATCCAGCTTATCGCCATTCACATAAATAGTGAATTGGTCTTGCCGGCCGTATTCCATAATGAGTACCAGCCGCAAACGGTCAGGGTTGGGGAATACCAAGTTTTGGTTGATATCCCGAATGCGGATGGTAGTGCCATGTTCCTCCTGATTGCATTCCTCCTCAATAACTGGCAAGTCGACGTCCTCAATGTCATGCTTGGCGGCCGCCAGCACTTTCTTTTCAATGTGGACGGTCGTTCGTTTTCCTCGCGCCCGTGTTTCCACTAACATCAGGCTGCCGACAAATAAGCCCGCAAACTTGCCTATGCCTTTCCTGCCTTTCACCATGCGACCGTTTTGGGTAGTATTTCCTTTGCGGTCCCGTCGGTTATTGGCAATGATAAGATACTCGTTGCGCACCTCTTCCGGGGTCATGCCTGTCCCATCGTCCCGAAACTCAATAGTGGCATCCTCAGTTAAGATTGAGGGCAATACAATCCAGACGTTCTTGGCTTCTGCATCCCAAGCGTTGTCAACTAGCTCGCGTAGCGCAAATTCAGAAGAACGATAGTTCTCGCCCAGCAGAGCCGCCAGCTTGGGGTGGACTTTGAATGTCGTCTTCTTCATGAATAGCCGAGGAAATAGATGCAAGCTAAGTCGATAGAGTCAAAGGCGTATAATAGCACAATTTCTTTTATATGTGATGATTTTTAAAGTGGCAGTAAATAGGGGAATCTGTAAAAAGTGGCACTTACAAGTAACACTATACAATTCCGCTGTCTATAGGCGTTTGTTTGTAGTAAACGAGGGGCGCCATATCAAGCTCTACTCGTCAATATCACAACCCCAACGCTTGAGCAGCATTATAAGAAACCACGTTGTTGAGCTGCGTGTAGCGCTCAATCATGGCATCCGTTTTCTGCTTGGTCTGGTTCTTAATGGCCTTATGGGATTGCCCATTTAGCACGGCTACCGTCACAAAGGACACGCGCAGTGAGTGGGCTGAGTAAGCCGGCCCGAGGCGCTTTTGCACCAACTTGTTGATGGAAATGTCCGAGAGCCGCTTGTCGAAGGAGCAGCCATCTGCCCCGGAGTCGCCCGCGGAATCTTCACGAACAGTGGACCCGTGGTCCGGCCCAGCAGATTAAGCCAGGCCCGGAGGCAGCGCACGGGGCAGAAATCCGCATTAGGGGCGTAGAAAATGGCTTTGTCTTCCACCGCGCCATACTGATTGGTCTTGCTTTTGGCCAGATGCACCAGCAAGGCCCGCTCCGTAAATTCCAGCTGCTCGATGTTGAGGTCCACCAACTCGGAGCGTCGGAAAGCCCCCGCGAAGCCGACTAGCAGCAGTGCCCGGTCCCGCAGGCCCGCCGTCGTTTCCAGGTCGATGCTACGAATGGCTTGTTTCAACTCCTCGACGGTGAAGGCCAGCGCCTGGTCCTGCCGCTTGCCCAGGGTGCGGGCAATGCCTTCCATGACGATGTTGAGCGCATCCACCGTCGCCGGCATCGGGTGGCCGCTGAGCTGATGCGCCTTGCGGATGGCGGCCAAGTGCCGCCGGATAGTGGCCAGCGCGTGCGGCCCGGTGAGGGGTTGTTGTCCCTTCTTTTTCTCCCTACCGCCCCCAGCATCTGGAGTCGGCTTTTCAGAAGCCAGGTGGGCAACGTATTCCGTCAGGGTGGTGACGTCGGCCGGCACTGCCGTAAAGCCGTGCAGCGCGCAAAACTCGGCGTAAGTATTTAGGTCAGACTTGTAGGCTCGCTCCGTGTTGGCGGCACCCTGCAGGCCCGTTTCCAGGAAGCCGGCTACTTTGGATGAAGCCCGCGCCAGGTTGGCAGCGACTGCTGACCCTGTCGTTACGGCCGGCACGTTGCGTGGGGATTTACTCATGGTTCGGGGTGAAGGGCAACGTTGAGCAACGCATGGAGAAGGCCATACTTAGAAGGTGGTATCGTCCATGAAGTTCACCCAGCGCAGGTAATCTGTTTCGCTGAGCTGGTGAGCCATATAGTCATGTACTGAGTGGCCCCGTTGGGTGAGAATAAAATCCTGAAACGAGGGGAGCCGCCCGCCCAGCACGCAGCCATGCCCCGCCGTAACAGCAGCACCCGAATGGCCGAGGGGTGACTATCCACCCACCTGATATATTCTTCCGGCGTAGGCTTATAAGCGCGGGCTTGCTGCAGGTAGGCCAGCGCCTGAGTTGTCACGCGCTCAACAAAGTCCAGTTGACTCATATTACTTAACAGTCCAGTGGTAGCCACGCCGGTAAGCCCAGAGCACGAGGTTGGGGGCAATGTCTTCCGTGAAGCGGTAACGGGAATACGTGTAGAGGGCGAACAGCCCCGGCACCACCCATACCAAAACCGGGTGAGCGGCCTTGACGGTGTGCACGATGAACAGGTGCAGCAGCAGCGACGGGATGAAGCAGGCCACCAGTAGGCAAAGCGTGAACGGCAGCAGCCAGTGCCGGGTGCCGCGCAGGCGCAGGCCGATAGCCACTCCTTTAAGTAAATAGAGCAGCGCGTAGAAGCCGTAGGCCAGCGCCCCGATGCTCAGCAGCCGGGCATACCCGAAACCCGGCCCGAGAAAATCCAGGTTGGTTGTCAGCACCAGGCCCAGCACTAGGAATGGAGCCAGCACCAGCGTTTCGACTACCAAGCGAAAGCCCAGGCCCAGCACCACGGCTAGTCCGTTGCCAATAGCCTTACCGTTTTGATAGGACTGTCGAATGTTGGGCGCGTTGCGGCCAACCTCGTAGCCATCTTCGTAGTCAGACATGGTGTTATAAATTGCGGGTGAGAGTCGCATAGTGATGGAAGCTTTTACCAGTAATATTTGCCTTTAAGTTAAGCTAAAAAAACAAGTTATGATAATTAAGTATTATCATAACTTGTTCTGAAAGGTAAAAAGAACTGTGGTGGGATACGCTCCCTCAACTAAAATCTGTTGCTTTCTCTGTTAGCCAGCTTAACTGATTAATACTTTAAAACGGTACATCTGGTGAAAGCCGATTTAAAAGAGAAGAGAGACTTCTTGTAAGAATGTGCCCAGGCACGCAATTCCAAAGGACGGGTGCCCAAAATCATCATCAGGGGCGTCTGTAAACGAGCTTCCTTGTGATTGGCTATGGCGCTCAAGGTTTCCTCATCCCGAAAGCTCATGTACGCAGCTGCCCCCGGATGCGTGTGCCAATCGCCCAGGTACGTTTCGGTGCGTCCGGACTGGGCATACAGTCGTGCAATTTCCTGCTCGTGGTAGGCGCTATCCGGGCGGAAAGACCGCTTCTTATGCACGGCCTTGGGCCCCGGCCCAATGACGGCCGTGATAACGGCCTCAGTCGCCGAGCCCCAATAGCCCATTAGGATGCCGCCCGTTTCAAAGGGTATTTTTCGTACCGTCTCCTCCAAAATTGGCCTTGGTTAAAAGTTTGGTACAAAGGTTAAACGAGCGTCCTGGATGAAGGCCACTACTGGAGTCCTTCTATCACGAAGTGCAGCGCATCATTGAGCGCGCTATTCATCCTGAATTGGGAAACCGCTGCATGCTTAGAGATGGTCTCTTACTTGTTTGGCTGGGGGCTGCTCATTAGCTGGCGGGGCTTGCTTGGCCGAAGTGCTCCTGGAGCACCTGGTTGACTTTGTCGCGGGTGAGGGGCTTGGTGAGGTAGCCGGCGATGGGCAGGCCCTGCATCTGCTCGACGTCGTTGGGGTTGAGGGAGGTAGTGAGCATGATGATGACCACCGAGGGGTTTTCCCGTTCGGGCCGTTGGGCGTAGGCCTGCAGGAACTCGAAGCCGTTCATGCGCGGCATTTTCATGTCGAGCAGAATCAGGGCCGGACAGGTGGGCGAAGTGGGCAGCTCGCAGTGGGCTTGCAGCAGGTCCAGGGCTTCCTGGCCGTTTTGGGCCACCAGGACGGCGTCGCTGATGGCCATGCGCCGAAGCAGGGTTTGGTTGAGAAAGTTGGTGGTGTCGTCGTCGTCGACGAGCAGGGTGCAGGAGATGGCAGCCATGAACTTTAGGAAGGGACGTAAGCAGGGAACGGGGGCGCGCCGGCCTCGGCAGTGGTGTGGGGCAGGTAGACGAAAAAGGTGGTGCCGGCGCCGAGCTGCGAGTGCACCTCGATGCGGCCGCCCGCGTTCTCGACCATGCGCTTGACCATGTAGAGGCCGATGCCCGTGCCGTCGACGTGGTCGTGGAAGCGCTGGAACATGGTGAACAGCCGGGGTAACTGGCTCTCCGCGATGCCGAGGCCGTTGTCGTGCACTTCGAGCACGGTGTGGCCCGGGCGCACGTGGCCCCGCACGTCGACGCGCGGCGGGCGGTCGGGCGAATGGTACTTGACGGCGTTGCTGAGCAGGTTGTAGACGATGCTGCGCAGGTTTTTTCGGAAAACTGCACGGGCGGCAGCGCGTTCACGTCAATGAACAGCTTGGCCCCGGCACCCTCCAGCAGCGTCGCCAGGTCCAGGCGCACGTCCTCGACGACGGCGGCCAGGTCGACCAGGGTGGTGGCGGGGGCGTGCTCCTTTTGCAGCTTGGAGACTTCGGTGAGGTGGTCGATGGTGCGCTTGAAGCGCTCCACCGACTCGGACATGCGCGTGAGCGTGGGGCCGACTTCCGGGTCCTGGGCCACGGCCGGGGGCAGCTCCTCCTGCAGCAGGTAAAGTAGCCCCTCGATGTTGGAGATGGGGGCCTTGAGGTCGTGGGAGGCCGTGTAAATGAAGTTGTCGAGGTCGACGTTGGTGCGGGTGAGCTGCTGGTTGCTGTCACTCAACTCCGCGTTGGTGGACTGCAACGCTTGGTTGAGGACGTCGACCTGCTGGCGGGCCCGGACCTGGGTGGTGACGTCCAGGGCCACACAGGAGATGCGCGTCACCTGCCCGTGCTCGTCGCGCAGGGGCTGGAAGGCAAAGGTGAAGTAGCCCACCTCGTCCGGCGCCTGGGGGTCCAGCTGCGCGGCAAACTCTTCGACGAACATGGACTCGCCTTGTTCCCACACCCGCCGCAGCAGTTCGGGCACGCCCTGGCTGGTCAACTCCGGCAGCACCTCGAAGTAGGGCCGCCCCAGGCACTGCTCCGCGGTGCGCTTAATAACGTGCGTCATGGTCGGGTTGATGACCTCAAACACGTAGTCCGGGCCGCGCACCACCCAAATGCCGGCGGGGGCCTGCGCAAAGACGTCCGTGAGCAGCTGCCGCTGGATTTCGCGCTCCCGGCGGGCGAGCACCTGCTCGGTGACCTCGAAGGCAAAGATGCTGACGCCCGCTATCTGCTCGTTTTCGCGGTAGGCTTGGTAGGTAAAGTTGAAGTACAGCGTGCGGGGGGCTCACCGTTCACCGGCACGGGCGCAAAGGGCGCCTCGGCCCCGAAGTAGGTTTCGCCGGTGTGGTAGACGCGGTCCAGCAGCGCCCCAAAGCCTTGCGCGGCCAATTCAGGCGCGGCGTCCGCCACCTCGCGGCCCGCCAGTGGCCCCGCGGAAAAAAAGGCCTGGTAGGCGGCGTTGACGTACTCAAAGCGGTGGCCGGGGCCGCGCAGCAAGGCAATGGGGGCCGGGGTTTGCGCGAACACCTCGTGGAGCAGGGTTTGCTGGTCGGCCTGCCGCCGGGCGGCGGCGAGCAGGTCAGCCTGCAGGATTAAGGCTTCCTGGGTGCGCGCCTGCACGCGGGTCTCCAAGTCTTGGTTGAGTTGCTCGAGCTGCTGGCGGGCCCGCACTTGCTCGGTGACGTCGGTGCCCACGGACCGAATGCCGATGACGCGGCCGTCCGGCAGAAATTCGGGCTGGAACACGAAGTTCCAGTACACTTCCTGCCGCTGCCCGTGCCGGACGAGGGTGGTGGGCTGCTCGTGGGCCGTGTGGGCGGTGCCGGTGGCGTAGACCCGGTCGAAGAGGGCCACCACCTCGGGGGTAGCGGCCTCGGGCAGCACCTCGAACACCGGCCGGCCGAGCACGTCGGGGAGCGGGCGGTCCCAAATGGCCAGCGTGGCGGCGTTGGCCAGCTCCACGCGGTGCTGCGGCCCGCGGTACACGGCCACCGCCACGGGAGCCTGCTCTACGAAGCTGCGCAGGGCGTTGCGCTGCTCCTCGGCCTCGGAGCGCAGAGCTTGCTCGCGGGCCTGGCTGTCGCGCAGGGCCAGCTCGACGGCGCTGCGGTCCTGGTCAGACGTGTCGGTGAAGCTGACGACGAGCCAGTCGCCGCTGCGCCGGGCCGCCAGGCGGAAGTAGTTGTCGAGGCCGTCAGCCTGGTAGTTGATTTCGTGCAGGCCGGTGTACCCGTCGGTGTAGACGCGCCGGTAGTAGACTAGGATGCCAGCGGCCATGGAGGCGGGGAAGCGGGTGAGCAGCGTGCCGCCGGGCTGGGCCGAGAGGCCGGTCATGCGCTGGCCGGCGGGGTTGAGGTACTCGATGGCAAAATCTTCGATTTCCCCGGCCGGGTCGTACACCGGGCGCAGCACGTTGACGCCGGTGAGCGAGACGTCGAGCAGGTCATGCAGGAGGCTGTCGGGAAAGGGCAGGGAAGTTGAGGCGGGGGAACCGGGAGCCATGAAGCGACGGGGAAGGCGGGAAGAAAGGACAGCGCAACGTAAAGGTTACCAGCAGCCATTTAACAATCAGGAAGTACGGAAGCTGGGCTGCAGCAACCGAACTAGCCAGGAAAGAAAACGAGAGAACCAGTCCAAAGCTCGGCCGTTTAACTCGTATGATTGTGCTGCCTTTCCGCAAAGGGTAGCTGGAGCAGGAAGCAGGGGCACCACGTTTAACTAAACGCGCGGCGGCGGCCGTGACGTTGCACAAAAGAAAGCGTGCCCTGCTTCCGTTTTGCCTGAAGACTGCACAGTATGGAGGGAGCCCACGCCGCGCGCCGGCATCCCGTATTTGCACGAGACAAGTTGTGGCAAAACCCTGGCCGGCTGATGGTTTTACCCACTTACCGCTCGCCCCATGCCCCTAGCAAAACAGGAGATTACCCCGCTCAAGTACGTCGTCGGCATTGACATCGCGAAGAGTTCGTTTGTGGCCTGCCTGGGCCAAGTGGACAGCCGCCAGTGTCTGCATTTCGGCAAGGAAACTACTTTTGAGAACACGCCAATCGGCTTTACTGACCTGCTGCACTGGGTGACCCGGCAGCAACAGGTGGCCGCTCCGCTCTGGTTTGTGGTCGAAGCCACCGGCGTCTACTACGAGGAGCTGGCGTACTTTTTGGCCGATCAGCAGCAGCTACTCAGCGTGCTGTTGCCCAACAAAGTCAAGCATTTTGCCCGCAGCACCGAACTCAAGAGCAAGACCGATCAACTCGACGCGCGCTTGCTGTGCCGGCTGGGGCTGGAGCGGGCGTTGCCGGCCTGGCAGCCGCCTACGCCAGCGCTGCGGCAACTGCGGGCGCTGGCCCGCGAGCGGCAGGTGTTGACCAAACAGGGGGCGCAGCTCAAGGCCCGCGTGCACGCCTACCAGCACAGTTACCAACCTGACAGCCGCACGCTGGCACGTCTGGCCGCCCAACAGCAACTGGTGCAGGAGCAGGTAGCGGCCCTGGATCAAGATCTGGCCGAGCTTCAGGCGGCCGAGCCGGAGCTGGCGCGCAAGCTGCAGCAGCTGACGAGCATTCCCGGAATTGGGCTGACGACGGCCGTCATCGTGGTGGCCGAAACCAGCGGCTTTGCTCTGGTCGAGAACGAGCGTCAACTCGCCTCCTATGCCGGCTTGGACGTGGTGCAGCGGCAAAGCGGCCTCTCGGCGCACGCGACGCGCATCTCCAAGCGCGGCAACACGCGCCTACGTACGGCGCTTTATTTGCCCGCGCTCAGCAGCCTGCGCCATAACCCGCGGCAAATCGCCTTTTATGCCCGATTACGTACCCGCCACCCCAGCGGCAAGCCCGGCGTCATTGCCGTTATGCGCAAACTGCTTGTGCTCTGCTACGCGCTCTGGAAAACGGACCGGGTGTATGATCCTGATTACCCCACTGCCCACCTAGTGGGGCAAGAAATAGCCCCGGCCACCGAAGTGGGCCGAGGCTACGCAGGATGAACGCGCACGTCCTCCTTCAGAGACTCGAAGATAAATAAAGACGGCTGATCGCTTGCTTGCCATCACAGTATCTTTTGTACCAAACTTTTAACCAAGGCCAAAATTGCCACGTAGGCAGATTGGGGCAACCACACTGTGATGGAGAGGGCTGGGCTATTCACAGTGGCAATAAGGGCAAAGCGGATGAACTTCGAGCGGGAACGTACTCCAGGCAGGCGCAACTAAGCTGCCATCTGCATCCATGAGTTGCACAACCCCCACATCCCACGGAGTGGTAGCATAGCCGCCCGCTACCCCCGAGCTTAAGGTTGAAACCGCGAGGCGCACCGCTGCTAATACCACGTTTTGCAAATCAAAGCTGGCACCGGTGAAGGTCATGTCGCCACAACCCGGCGCTTGCACGGTCCCCGCCGTTTCATCGCTGATTGGTACCGGAATGGTGCCGCCCGTATCCATATGGTACTGCAGGCACATCCAGCATCCCCGGGTGTGGCCGGGGGCTACTCGCATGACCATGCCGCCCCAGCCCCCCGGCGTGGCATACACTGAAATAAAGGGAATGCCCCGCGCTCGGGCGGTTTCCGCTAAGAAATGACTAACGCCTTTATCGGCGGAGGCATCAATCAGTAAGGAGGCGTCGGTGAGCAGCGTATCCATGACTTCCTGCTCGGAAGGCATTCCTTCCCCGCGTAGCCCCCCTACTTTATGGTAGATGGGCAGAACCTGCGTTGCCGGATAGTGCGCCGAGATAAATTCATGAATTGCTTCTGCCTTGAGTTGGCCGGCAGTGGCTATTCCCAGAGGCCAGCGCACGGTCGGCCCGGGCTCGACGTGGTCGTAATCTGACAGCCGGAGCTTCCCAACTTGATTGCGGGCAAATTCCAGCGCCATCGGTGCCCCCAATGCGCCGAGCCCAACCACAGCAATGGTCCGCTGATGAAGTGCATGGACGGCAGGAACCCGAAGCAAAGCGTCGGTGGGGCTGATTCGGGATGCTTTGCCGTAAAAGCAATGAGATTGGGCTACTTCAACGGGCTTGCCTCGGGGACCCATTACCGTTTCTTTGATAGTTCCCTCGATGAGAAACAGCCATCCCATACCCATCTGACCAGGCGCAATCTCTTCCGGAAATTGCAGCCCAATTACCCGTCGAAGCATCCCGCCTTTGGCTAAAGGGACAGCTTTGCTTTGAAACGTAGTAGTGAGGCCCTGTGACTTGGCTAGTTCTAGGAGCCAGTTCAGCCCTTCTCCCGCGTGGGCAAAAGGCGGAGCTTGATTGAGACGGACCAAGTGGCCAGAAAACTGGGTAGGGAAAACGTCCCACAAGGCCTTTGGCAGCTTACGAACGACGCCCGCCACATCGGTGGTTTCCAGCGCGGCCATCCGCGTTAACAGCCCGGCCTTCCGGGGCACGCCAATTTGCAGGCGGCCCAGAATCGTAATGGGAGCAGTCGGCACACTGGTTTGCTCGAACCCTGCTTCATCAAAAATCACCGGCGCATGGGAATGGGCAAAAAACTCACTGGCCGGTTCCGCCTGCTCGTCCTGGTCGGTGGCCAGAACGGCGGGGTCTAGAATGTTGCCCTTCTGTAGAACTTTGGGCAGTTGCGAAACCAGATAGGTGGCCAATTTCCAACGGGGCTCCCAATGGGCAGCCGACCGGGGGAGCAAGCACAGGTTCTTGCCAATGGGGTTCTGGTGACGGGGCAGAGCGATATTCAACGCAAACACTTCCGGACGGAAGTAGGGGTAGTTGTCCGGGTAGGTTGCTTCCAGTTGCACCGATTCTACTAACCCAGCCAAGTTAAAAGCAGGATTGGAACCGTCAATCGTAAAGGATACCTTCAAAATGCCCTGACTGCGAGCCGCTGCGTCCACCAGTGGAGCAACGCCGTGCGCAATCAGGGCTTGAAGCTCCCTTTCAAGCCGGTCAGGTTCGGCTTCAAACCAAGGGGCAGTAGGCATATGGCTGTTAATTCAATCCTACGGGGCGGTCTTTGGGGGGCTTGGGCGGGTTGTGAGGACCAGGCTCAGGCTTTTCGGGTGGGCGTCCGGGACCAGTCGGATTACCGGGAGGTGTAGGGTTGCCCGGAGGATTGGGCTGACCCGGATTGGGATTGCCCGGATTGGGATTGCCCGGGTTGTTGGGCCCCTTCCCTGGGTTGTCGTTTCTGTCCATGATTATGGATGTTGGGTGATGAAAAGCTAAAAAATATAGCTTGATTTACTAACGGAATGTGCAATGCTAGGGTTGCAATACTTCACCTGATAAGTCCTATTGTCTGGGCCAAGCGTTTAGCTATTAAAAGCTGTGCAACTGACTGTCGCCCTTGCCATAGTGGTAGCAACCATAAATACTTCATTCCGGTATGAACCCAAACACAAACGCCCGACCGCTCAGTGAGCAATCGGGCGTTTGTGATTTTTTAGCTGATGACTAGCGGCGGGGAAACAGAGTGTCCATAATGGTGCGTTCCGCAGTGCCGGGGCGACTCTCCGCTACTCGCAACGGGCAGGCAATACATGCGCCGCCAGATAACCAGGGCGGAAAGTACCGTGAGCCCGCCGATTGTGGCCAGCGCCGCCCCCCAAGCCAAACGCATCGGCGAGTACACCCGTCAGCAGCGCCCCAATGGCATAGCCCGCGTCGCGCCAGAAGCGGAAGATGCCCACGCTGTGCGCCCGCTGCGGTAGCGGCGAATACTCAGCCACCGCCGCCAGAAACGTGGGATATACCAGCGCCGTGCCCGCACCGAGCAGCGCCGCCAGCCCCAGAAACGCCGGGTACCCATCGGTGAACAGCATGACCAGCAGCACCGCGCCCTGCAGCAGCATACCCCAGAACAGCAGGTCTTTCTTGCACAGCTTGTCGGCCAGCGGGCCGGTGACCAGCTGGCCCAGGCCCCACACGGCCGGGTACACAGCGGCCACGGTACCAATCTGCGTGAGCGTGAAGCCCTTGCTGGCCAGCAGCAGCGGCAGCAAACCCCACACCATGCCGTCGTTGAGGTTGTTGACCAAGCCGGCCTGCGTGACGGAGCCCAGGTTGGGATGCCGCCAGCTCACGTCCCAGAACGACAGCGGCGGACCAGTGGGGGTGGTCGGGGCCTGCGCGGCTTCCAGCGCGACGTGGTGGCGGGTGTCGCGTACCAGCAGCGAGCCCAGCAAACCCAGCACCGCCAGCACGATGCCGAGGTAGAACGGGTAGGGCCGCAGGCCGTATTCGGTGGCCAGCCAGCCCGAGGCGAAGGCCGTAGCCGCCACGGCCAGGTAGCCGGCCGACTCGTTCAAGCCCATGGCCAGCCCACGCTGCTTTGGCCCTACGAGGTCAATCTTCATCACTACCGTACTCGACCACGCCAGGCCCTGGTTAAGCCCCAGCAGCACGTTGGCCGCAATCACCCAACCCCACGAGGGCGCCCAGAGCAGTAGCAGCGGCACGGGCAGACCAAACAGCCAGCCGATGAGCAGCAGGTTTTTGCGTCCAATCTTATTGGCCCAGGCTCCGGCGTAGTAGTTGGCCACGGCCTTGGTGAGGCCGAAGACAACGATAAAGGAAAGAATAGCCGAGCGGGCCACTAGGTGGAATTCCTGCTCGGCCAGCCGGGGCAGGATGCTACGCTCCAATCCCACCATGCCGCCCACGAAGGCGTTGATGAGCACCAGCAGCGCAAACTGGTGCCAGTTTTCACGCAGACCGAGTTGGGGTGCTTTCATGCAAGGAGTGAAAAAAGGTTAGCTATGGATGCACCAGCGCCCAGCCCTGCTGCTGACGGATAATCAATTCCCCGTTGCCGGTGGGCACGTAGGCAATGAAGGCAAACAGCTCGTCCGGGCTAATCTGGCGTTCCTTCATCGTGTTCTGGCCTTGCGCCAGCAGGACGCCCTGTTGCTGCAAGGCCCGTAGCTCGGCCTCGTAGGGCTGGCTTTTGCGGAACACGTCCACGCCCCCGCCAAACACCACCAGTTCCAGCTGCAACTTGCCTTGCAGGCGCGGGTCGGCCAGCGCGTTTTTCATATTGCGCAGGGTTTGCTTGATAAGCTTGGGGTCGTCGCTGTCGAGCTGATATACGGCCCGGTAGCGGTTTTTTTTCGCCACGGCCCCCATAAACGCGGGCTTGTCCGGGGCGGCCGGCACTTGCGCGGCGGCCGGCCGGGTAAGGCTGACTAGGAACAGAAACGCCAGCAGGGAGCGGAGCGAAAACATGAGGTACATAGGGGAGAAACGGTTAAAATACGTAATCCAGCGCCACGGTCAGGTGGTGCAGGTCCACTTTGTTGACGACTCGGGCGGGCCGGTAGCTCGCTTGGTCAGCCCCCAGCTGGCCGCGTACAGCGTGCGCAGGCGCAGCCCATCGGCCGTGCTGGCAAAGGCGTGGGTGAGCGTGAGGTTCAGCTGATGAAAGTCGGGCAGGCTGTACTTGTTGAGGCGGGCCTGCTTCGACAGGTTGTAGTAGCCATAGCCCGCTTCCAGCCGGGGGCGTGCGGCCGTTGCCAGGCCAGGCTGGCCCCCAGCGCGTGCACGTCGCCGGCTCCTTCTATCCGCTCGCGGGGCAGGGTGGTGTAAAACGGCTCGCGGCCCCACTCGCGCGGAAACAGGTAGCGGCCGTGGGCCGAGACGCGGGTGTACTGGGCGGCCACCTGCCACGCCCGCCGCTGGTACGCCAGGCGGGTGCTCAGGACGCGGGCCTGTTCGCTGGGCTCCGAGTAACGGTGGCTGGGCGGGCTTTCCACGTCGTTGGTTAGGCTGTGCTGCCAGAGCACCTGGCCGCTGACCGTCCAGGTGCCGGCGGGGCGCGTCAGAGTCCGGGTGCCTTCCAGCCAACTGGTGGCCAGCAGGTGGTCGGCAAAATACTGCCAGGCCTGCACGGTGGTGTGCGGTCCCAGTGTGCGCCGCAGCCCCAGCACGGCCAGCCCGTGCGTGCGGACCCGGCCCAGGTAGCTGGCCCGGCTGCTGTCGGGGGCTACTCCCATTGAGTAGCGGCCCACGGCCTCGTCCAGCCGGTACCAGCGGTCGGTGGAACGGGGCGCGACGTGCGTCAGCCAGCCGCCCTGCAGGGTAGTGGCCGCGTTGAGGTGGCCTACTACCCACAGGCCCTGCACGAAGTTGGGACTCAGCCGCGAGTCCTGGGAGTTGAGCAGGGGCGTGTCTAGTTGCTGCCGGCCGTAGGTGAGCTGCCAGCCCGGTCGGGCCTGCCAGCGTACCCACAGTTCCTCCACCTGGTGCAGCAACTCCCGGCTGTGCGGGTGCTCCTGGTCGAAGAGGCTCAGTTCGTAGCGGCTTTCCGGGCGGCCCGGCTCGGCGGCCAGCGAACTGGCATACAGCTTTTTCAGAAAGAAGCCTTCTAGGCCCACCTGCAAGCCGTGCCAGGCTTGGGTTTCGTAGCGTAGGCCGGCCCCCACGCCGTGGGCGTAATAGTCGGGGGCAGTGCTGCGGTTGAGCGTGGCCATGAACACGGTGCGGATGTGGCCGCTGAAGGTACCCCGGTGCAGGGCCTGGGGTAAGCTAAGCGGGGCGGTGGAATCGGCTGCCAACGGGGCCGGAGGCGCAGCGATAGCCGCCGGGGCAGCGTGCCGCAGCAGCGTATCAGGTGGAGCGGATTGGGCATGAGCGGGCCGTGCGCCGATGAGTAGCGCAACGCCCGGCAGGAGCCAGCGGGGAAGCATGACGGGCGTGGCGGAAAGGGTTAGTAGGGAAGCTTTTCGCGCAGGGCGCTGTAGGTCCAGGTGCCGGCCAGCGCGGCCAGAATCAGGACAGCCGCCGAGCCAATGCCACTGCCCAGCTGCGCGAACAGCGGGCCAGGACAGGCCCCGGTGAGCGCCCAGCCGAGGCCGAAGATGAAGCCCCCAATCCAGATGCCGTGGTTGAATTTCTTGTCGGTAATCTTGATTTCCTCCCCGTCAATCGACTTGAGGCGGTTGCGCTTGATGAGTTGAATGGAAATCATGCCCACCAGAATGGCCGAGCCGATGACGCCGTACATGTGGAAGCTCTGGAAGCGGAACATTTCCTGAATCCGAAACCAGCTGACAACTTCGCTTTTGGTGAGAATAATGCCGAACAGTGTGCCCAGCACTAGGTATTTGAGGTATTTCATAGGGAGTTGGTGGATTCGGGGGTGGAAGGGCGGGTGGCCAGCAGGCGCACCACGTTGGCGGGGCCGGCGTGGAAGCTGCCTTCGTGCAGCACCACGCCCAACTCGTGGTTTTCGAGTAGCGTCAGCCCGGCAAAGTCGGTGGCCAGCGTAGCCGGCTCGTAAAGCAGTTCGGCGGACTTGGGGCCGCCCGAGGGCAGACCAAGCTGCCGGGGGCTAAAGGCTTCGAGTAAAAGGTGTCCGCCGGGGGCCAGGCTGGCGGCGGCGGCGTGAACCGCCTGGCGGTCAACCGGGGAAAAATGGGCGTAAATGAGGCCCACTGCATCATAGTAGCCGGCCTGCTGCCACGCGAGGGCGGTGAGGTCAGCTACTCGGTACTGGAGTCGCACGCGCTGACTTACGGCCAGGCGCAGGGCTTTGGAGCGGCCTTCGTCGCTGAAATCCACGGCCGTTACTTCCCAGCCGCGCTTGGCGGCGTACACCGCGTTGCGGCCTTCGCCTTCGGCCAGCAGCAGCAGGCGGCCGGGCGGCAGCGCATCCAACTGCTGGCGGAAGTAGGTGTTCGGCTCGGTGCCGTAAGCATAGGCCTCCTCCGCGTAGCGGGCATCCCAGAAATCGACGGCACTTGGCGCAAAAGCTTCCATGAACGAGAATTGAGGAGGATTAGAACAGCATCGGGTAAATAATCCAGGTCATCAGTAGGCCACCGGCAAAGAACCCGATGACGGCCACCAGCGACACCCATTGCAGGTTCGATAGGCCCGAAATGGCGTGGCCCGAGGTGCAGCCGCCGGCGTAGCGCGTGCCGAAGCCCACCAGAAAGCCGCCCAGCACTAGGAACACCCAGCCTTTCCAGTTGGCCAGATTTTCCAGGGCGAACAACTCGCGGGGCAGCAGGCCGGAGAAGTCGGTCAGGTGCATCTCGGCTTTCAGGTCGCGCACGGTGGCGGCCGAGATGCCGATAACGTCGGGGTGGCCCAGCACGCGGTAGCCGATGAAGCCGCCCAGCGCAATGCCGAGCACGAACACCAGGTTCCAGATTTCGGCCCGCCAGTTATAGGTCAGAAAAGGGATGCCGGCCGGCACGCAGGCGGCGCAGACATGACGCAGCGAGGAGCTGATACCCAGGGCCTTGTTGCCTACGAGCAGCAGCGCGGGCACCGTCAGGCCAATCAAAGGGCCAGCCACGTACCAGGGCCAGGGTTGTTGCAGGAGTTCAAGCATGAAAACAGAAGTCGAGATGAAGAAGCGTACTTATTTAGTAGTGAGTTGTCCCGGCCAGTCGAGCACGCCGCCGAGCAGGTTACTGACCTGCGCGAAGCCGGCGCTGGTAAGCTGACCAGCGGCATTGGCCGAGCGGGCTCCGCTGCGGCAGTACACGTAGGTGGGCTTGGTTTTATCCAGGGCCGCCACGCGCTGGCCGAAGTCGGGCGCGGTGACTTCAATATTGACCGCGCCGGGCAGGTGGCCGGCGGCGAATTCGTCGGGCCGGCGCACGTCCAGCAGCACCGCACCGGGCTGGCGCAGGCCCTCGGCAAACTGCGCGGGCGTCAGGTTTTGAAAAGCAGGAGCGGCGGATTTATTGAAACCGAACATGGCGGAGGAATTTGAGTGGGAGGGAAACGGAAAGTGTGAGAATGAGCGGATAGGGGCCCCGGCACGGCTGCCGGAGCCAACCCGTCAAAGGGATTAGTGGGTTGCCGAAGCGGGCTGAAAGGATTTCACGGCCTCGCTCAAGTCCAGCACTTTGGTGCCGGGCAGGGCGTCAGCCACAATGCTGCTGCCGGCCGCCGAGCGGTAGCCACCCGCGCAATGCACCACCACCGGCTTATCGGTCGGAATCTCGCTGGCCCGCTCGCGCAGCTCGGGCAGCGGAATGTTGAGGGAGCCGGCAAAAATGGGCTCGTCGCGGTGCTCGGTGGCGTTGCGGATGTCCACGATGGTGTACTGCTCCGGGTGCTGGCGGAACTGCGCCACGTCCAGCATGGGCATGGTGGCCTCGGTAGCGGGGGTTCCTACCAGCGCGCCCTTAATCAGCGGCTCGTAGCCGATTTTGGCGGTTTTCTGAATCAGGTCTTCGAGCGTGGCCTCGTCGGCCGCAATGAGGTAGAACAACTCTTCCGGTCCCACGATGGAGCCCAGCCAGGTTTCAAATTTGCCGCCCTGCTGAATGTTGATGGCTCCGTCCGCGTGCCCCTTTTTGAACTCGGCTTCGGGACGGGTGTCGATGACAACCGCACCGGTTTCCAGCGTCGTGCCGGCGGCCAGGCGCGGCACCCGCTGCACACTGGGCGCGTAGTCGGGCGCGCCGGCCTTATTCAGGGCCACGTCGTAGCCGAAGTATTTGGGGATGAAGGGCTGGTCGGCCAGCAGCTCTTGTACAAATTCCGCTTCGCTCAGCTCCCGCAGCATGGGGTTGCCAAACTTCTCGTCAGCAATCGTGCTGCTGTTGGCCCCGCTCAGGGCCTTGCCGCAGAGGCTGCCCGCGCCGTGGGCGGGGTATACCAGCACCGTGCCGGCCAGGGGCATGAGCTTGTCGCGCAGCGAGTGGTACATCTGCCCTGCCAGCTCTTCGCGCTTGGCGGTCATGTTGCCGGCGCTTTCGCGCAGGTCGGGGCGGCCCACGTCGCCGATAAAGAGCGTGTCGCCGGTGAAGACGGCTTCGTCCTTGCCTTCTCGGCTGAGCACGATGCTGATAGAGTCGGGCGAGTGGCCGGGGGTGTTCAGGGCGCGGAACGTGAGCTTGCCCACCGTGAACTCCTGGCCTTCATCAAAGGCTTCGTGGGCGTAATCGGCCCCCAGCAGCTTACTCACGCGGATGACGGCGCCGGTGGCCTGGGCAATTTCCAGGTGGCTGCTCACAAAGTCGGCGTGGGGGTGCGTTTCGATGATGCTGACGATTTTGGCGTCATTCGCCTTCGCGTAGTCGTAGTAGGGCTGCGGGTTGCGGGCCGGGTCGATGAGCACGATTTCGCGGGCGCACTCGCTCAGGATGGCGTAGGAAAAGTGAGCCAGGCCTTTGTCTTCAAACTGTTCGATTTTCATGGTTGGGACGAAAAAACGGGTGAGAGAAAGTGGAATGGAGAGTAGTTAGGGATGATGAAACAGCAGCTCTTTGGTGAGAATAAACGTGCCCATCGCCAGCGTGAACCAGCCGAAAGCGGGCTTCAATTTGGCCCCCGGAATGAAGCGGGCCAGGTAGGTTCCCAAAACGATGCCGCCGAGGGCGAAGGCCAGGAAGCCCGCCAGAAACGACCAGGCAATGGGCGTGCCCGCGCTCAGGTCGCCGGTGAAACCTATTAGGGAGTTCAGGGCAATGATGGCCAGCGAGGTGCCCACCGCCAGCTTCATGGGCAGGCGGGCCCCCAGCACCAGGGCCGGAATAATCAGGAAGCCGCCACCCGCGCCCACAAAGCCCGTGAGCGTGCCCACCACCAGGCCAATTCCCAGCACGAGCGGATAGTTGAAGGCGTGCTTCCGGTGCAACTCCTCGTCGAGCACGACCTCGGCCTGCTTGCTGCGAATCATGGAGACAGCGGCTACGACCATCAGCACGGCAAAGGATACCAGCACCAGCAGGTCCTTGGTGAACACGATGCTGCCCAGCGTGAACAGTTTGTGCGGGATGGCGGGCATCAGCAGCTTGCGCACCGCAAACACGGCCAGCAGTGAGGGCAGCAGAAAGACCACGGCCGTTTTCAGCGACACCAGCCCCTTGCGGAAGTAGCCCCAGGCGCCTACTACGGAGGTAGAGCCCACCACGAACAGCGAGTAGGCCGTGCTCAGCACCGGACTCACGCCCATCAGGTACACCAGCACCGGCACGGTGAGGATGGAGCCGCCCCCGCCCATAATGCCGAGCGAAAGGCCAATGAAGATAGCCGCGAAGTAACCGAGGTAGTGAAACATGCGGGAACGGGTGAACGTATGTAATTATGAAAGGTTGTTCATGTATTCGGTGAAAAAAAAGCCGGCTCTCGTTACAGGAACGTGCAGCCGGCCAGGCACTGAATCACGTCCACTACTTCGCGCATCTTCAGCGCGTAAAAGATATTCTTGCCGTCACGGTGGCTGCTCAGGATGCCTTTAAGCTTCATGCCGGTCAAGTGGTGGGACACTAAGCTCTGCTCGATATTCAATTCCTCGCTGAGTTCGGTCACGGACAGGCTCTCCTGGTTGGCGAGCAGCTGCACGATGGCGATGCGCGTCGGATGAGCCGTGGTCTTGAGGATAAACGCCACCTTCTCCATCTTCTCAGTGGTCAGGTTCAGGTCAGCAGGAGCGGTGGCAGTGGTCGTTTTCATAAGGTGCTACAAATGTATGTTCATTTGTTCATGTATACAAACTTGCTTCGTCTATTGGTTCCCAAATAATTCATTTCAGTGTGTGCTCTTCTCTGGATAAGTACCCATTCGGCCTCTCTATCCGGTTTTTACGCTCCTTGCGCTGCGTGGTACAAGTTGGTTATTACTTGCTGGCGGCCGGGGAAATAAGCAGATGCCCGGGTTCTTCCACCCGCTAGGAGGCGACTTCGGCTAGCGACTTGTTCACCGTTCTGCGCGCCAACGATGCTCACGGTCGGCACCGGCCCTTCGCCGTGAGCCCCGGCAGCGCTACTACCTTTCTGGGAGTCGGCTTCATGTACCCCGGCGGCGGTTGGCAATACCCTCCGTTTGTGCACCTGCGTACAGAAGGCCTCACGCCGTTACCCTTATCTCATGAGACACCTGGAGCAGCATCGCACGCATCGGATTGGTTGGCTACGGGCCGCCGTGCTCGGGGCCAACGACGGCATTATTTCCACGGCCAGCCTGGTGGTGGGGGTAGCCGCGGCCAGCGCCACGCAGGAAAGTGTGCTGGTGGCCGGCGTGGCCGGGCTGGTGGCGGGAGCCATGTCGATGGCGACGGGCGAATACGTTTCCGTCAGCTCGCAGGCCGATACGGAAGCGGCGGACCTTGCCCGGGAGCAGGAAGAGTTGAAGACGGATGCCGCCGCGGAGCACCAAGAACTCACCGCCATCTACGTGGAGCGCGGAGTGGACCCGAACCTGGCCGCGAAGGTGGCCGAGCAACTGATGGCCCATGACGCGCTGGGCACCCACGCCCGGGAGGAACTGGGTATTTCCGAAACCATGAGTGCCAACCCCATTCAGGCCGCGCTGGCGTCGGCCGCTACTTTTACCGTGGGCGCGGCGCTGCCGCTGCTGGTCATCCTGGTAGCCCCGGCTGCGTATCTGAGCTGGACGGTTTCCATTACCTCCCTGTTGTTTCTGGCTGCCCTGGGCGGGTTGGCCGCGTACGTGGGCGGCTCCAGTGTATTGAAAGCTGCCGCCCGGGTAACCTTCTGGGGAGTGCTGGCCATGGCTTTGTCAGCCGTGGTAGGTACTTTTTTCAATGTGACGCCCTAGAGGCAACTGGGACTGCCAGTAGGCAGAGAGAGGTACCAAAGGCTCACTTTCCGGCAAAAGAGCGCACCTTTGCAGTCGTTACCACTAGCTATGTCCCGTCTGCTGTCTCATTTGCTGTTGCTGCTTTATGCCGGTATTTACCTGCATTGTCAGCCGCTGTCTACGCGGGCGAACGGGACGGCCACGGCCGGCAGCCACCAGCAGGAGCAACGCGGCGGTACTCTTTGCCGGAAGAAGCTGCAAACGGTGCAGGCCACCCCGCCGGTCGAATCTGTCCGTCAAGCCAAGGCCAAGCTACTGCCGCTGGATGGGAGCCTGAGCGGTGACTTCGCGGCCCTCTACTTTGGTCTGCTGTTCCCGGCTTGCCAGCCCGCGCCCACTCCTGTTCGTGGGCCCAGCATTGGCCCCGCGCAGGCACTGGCCAACCATCCTAACAAAGCGCCGCCCATCCGTTTTTCTTAGGAAAGCGTGTAGCGCAAGCTGGGCCTGTCTCCGGCTAGCTGTGCTCGATTCAAGGCCAGTAGCCGGTTTTTTCGCGTCCCTGCCAGTCCCATGGCGCTGCCCTGCTGCTGCCGCTCCTCCCCTTCCTGAGAAGTATCCACTACCCGGCTCCTGACCGGATAGCGGGTTTATGTTATTGCTGAACAAATGAAACTTTGTTCATATAAGATTTGTCCTCCGCTCAACTCAGTTCCCATGACTCGTAAATCCATCATTTCCTGGCTGCCACCAGCTCTTTTTGCACTCGTTCTGTTCACGCCCTTGCGGCCCATCGTGCTGGGCGGCGTGCAGCGCGGCTTGTTGGCCACCGGCCTTTGGAAAGCCGAAGTACCTGCCTTGGTTCCTGCTAAAGCGCCGGTTGTGCTTACCAGCAGCGCCGCTTATCCGCACAATCTGCCCTTGACTACGCTCGACGGGAAACCCGCGAATCTGAGCGACCTGAGAGGCAAGGTGGTGTTCGTGAATCTGTGGGCCAGCTGGTGCCCGCCCTGCGTGGCCGAGATGCCCGGCATTCACGCGCTCTACAAAAAGATGGACCCGAAGAAAGTAGCTTTCGTGATGCTCTCGCTGGATGAAAACCCAGCCAAGGCGCAGGCGATGCTCAGGCGCCAGGGCTACACCTTCCCGGTGTATTTCCCCGCTGGCCCCTTGGCCCCACCATTCGACTCCAACTCCATTCCGTCCACGGTAATTCTCGGCCCGGATGGGCAGGTAGCGGCTCGCCACAACGGCATGGCCGAGTACGATACGCCCGAATTCAAAGCTGCTTTGGAGAAGCTGGCCAAGTAAAGCGAACCAGCCAAAATGCTTTAAATGCCAGTCGGTAAATTCTGCCGGCTGGCCTAAAACAAGCGGCCCAACCAGTTACTGGTTGGGCCGCTTGTTTTAAGGGTGACGTACTGAAAGAACTATTCTCCGATGACGTACACCGGCACGGCCTGCGCGTCGACTCCCCGGCCGGTTTCCTTCTTGACCTCTTTGCCATCCAGCAGGATGGAGCAGGTGATTTCCGAGGCCGCCGTGCCGCCGTCGATGCTGGCCAGAATGGTCAGGTTGTCGCCCTGCTTCATGGTGCGCTTAAACTTGTAGTTTGCTGGCAGGGGCGTGTTGCTGAGCGTCGTGCTGCCACCGCTTTCGTTGGTGTAGCTCAGGTAATCCGATACCGGGGCATTGGAGGTAACCTTGTATTCTACCTGATACTCTTTTGGCCCCGAGGGCGTAGCATCGTTGTCTTTCGAGCAGCTGGTGGCCAGGGCCGCGCAGCTCAGCAGTAAATAAGCAAGTCGTTTCATAGGTCAGAAAGGGTGATTAGCGGAAGTGATACCGCAGGCCGGCACTCGCGTTGCCGGGCAATTGGTCGATGAGAGGGTTGTTGAACAGGTAGCCTTTCGTGCCGGTAGCCACGAGGGAAAGGCGGTTGCCCAGGAAGAAATCAACTTCGGCCCCGGCTTGCGGGCCGTAGGTGAAAGCGTTGCGGCTCGCTGGCATCGGCAGCCAGCTCGCCCGTGCGATTCTCGTTGGTGCGCTCGTAGCCGGCCCCCGCCCCGATGAGCAGATGCACGTAGGCAAACTCCCCAATGCGGAACAGTTGTGGGGCGATGAACAGCCGGCCCTGATAGGTCGAGTATTCACCCTGGGTGCGGAGGTTGCCGGCATCCCGCAGGCCACTGGCCCGCAGGGCCAGCTTATCGGTGAGCATGGAGTTGTAGCTCAACTCGTAGTAGTCGCCCTTTTCAGAGCGCCCGAGGTGGGCACCCCAGCTGGAGATGTGTTTAACGTGGCGTTGAGCCAGGGCCGGCGATGTGCCGGCCCCAGCCATTGCAAGCGCCACAAGCAGGAGCTTTTTCATGCGGGATTAGCGACGGGGACGGGCGCGGTCCATTTTAATGAGTGACTGTTGAACCAACACGTCGGCGTACACCAGCTCCGCCGCCTGGCGCGAGGGACCGGGCTGCGAGGATTCGGCCAACAGCCGGTCGGCTTCCTGGCGCAGCTGCATGGCCTTAATCATGTTGTCGTTCGACGAGTTGAGGGCGGCCATCCGCTCGCCTTCCGTCATGGCGTACCGGCCCGGATTCTTCAGCGTGGCATTCATTTCAATGCTTTGCTGCGTCATTTCGTCGGCAATCTTGTAGTAGCCGAAGGCAGTAGCAATCTTCTTCTTCTGCATCATCTCCTCGTAGGCGAAGGTCGAAACGGCGGCTTCTTCGCGCTTGGCCTGATACTGGGAGGAACTCATGCGGTTGTTGCCGGCCGTGGCCCCCGCGCCAAAGCGGGAAAACACGTCGTACACGGTGTTCAGGTCCTGCTGGGGATTGTTAAGCTGCAGGGCCTGCCGCAGGCGTTCGGCTTTCTGAAACACCGGCATATACTGGTTGCTCTGGCCCCGGCCCGACATGGACAGCGCCCGCGCAAACAGCTCCTGCGGGTTAGAGAGGCGCAAATCCTGAATGCTTTGTACCTTCCGTAAGTCGGCCTGCACCTGCCGCTGCAGCTGCAGCGTCTGGTCGGTAATGTCCTTTACCTGACCGGTAATATCCTTGGTGACGCCGGCAATCTGCCGGGCATCTTTTACTACCTGGTAGTTCTTGACGGTTTCGGTCCACTGGGCCAGCCGTTTGGCGAAGTCACCAATGTGAATGCCCATGTGCAGCGGGTCATTTACCACGGCTTGCGCGGAGGCCTCCTTGGTGGAGAAAACCAGCGCAACGGCCAGCAAAGCGGGCAAAAGGAGCTTTTTCATAGTCATAAGCTTTTAGGTGAACGGAAAGGAATCAGCGGCCACTCGCGGCTTCCGGCCCCAACTGGCCGGCCGCCGCCGTGGTAATCAGGATGGGGTAGCCATCGGGGAGCAGCACGTCGCGCAGCTTGGTGCGCGTTTTGGGCCGGGAGAGCACCGTCGCCGCGACACGGCCCCCGACGCCCACCACCGAGTTAGCGGCCGAGGCCGAGCGGTCGATGGCGGTACTGAGTTCCTGCGTGGTCTGCTGCTGCAGGTCGCTGCCGGCCATGGAGGCATCTTTGGCAATGCGCTTCACCGGGTCAATCATGATGCCGGGCATGTAGTTGAAGTCGTAAATGTCAGCCTCGACTCGCGTGGGCCCAAGGCGGTTGACTTCCAGCGTCACGTTGTTATTGCCCACCGTGGCCACGGCCGCGAAGACCATGTTTTTGGGGAAGGTTACGCCGCTGACCACGGCATCTTCCAGCAGGCGCAGAATGACCACCGAGCCGGTGCGAACTTTCTGCTCCCCGTTGATGACGCACTTAAAAAACACGTCGGGAGTGAGCTGCTGTTGCTGCTGGTAGTTGCCCTGCGCCATCATGCGCGAGGAGTTGCCCACCTTGACGGTATTGAAGCCATCCATGCCGGGGGCATTCATCCGGTTGGCCAGCAGCTGCGCGGTCTGGTTGGGGTCGCGGTAGCGTTTGCCCGTCATGCGCTCGTAGGCAGCGCGGGTTTCGGGCGGGGAGCTGGCCAGCATCGCCAACACGTCCGGGTCGGTTTCAAACGGGGTACCGTCCGCGTCCCGCGCCGGCACCAGGCTATGGGCAGCAGCCGAAGAGGTGCGCCGCCGGCCACCGCCGCCGCTGGCCGTGTTACGGCGACGAGGCACCACCAGCGTTTCCGAGCGGTAAGAGCCGGTACTTGGGTCCTGAATAGTCGTCTCGATAGTATCCACGTCGGCCGCGGCCACGCGGGCGGCCTCGGCGCGACGGGCTGCCGCCTGCGAGAAAGCCTGAGCGCGCCGCCGCCGACGCAGCGCCTGCCCGGTCGTATCGACGGCAAACACATCAACCACATCTTCATCGGTTGGGGTCGCCGGGGCCGATTTGGCGTCCATCTCGGCGCGGCGCTGGGCCTCAATTTGGGCCGAAGGCGAGGCGACGGGCGAAACCGGCGAGGTTTCGGGCGAAGCAATTTCCGGCTCAATATTGGCCGAGGCCGCCGCTACCGGCTCCTTTTCCTGTTGGGCGGCTTCCTTCGCGGACTTAAGCCATAGGAAAAGGCCCCCGACCACGAGCACCAGCAGCAGGCCGGCAAAAGCCATCCAGTTGGTGCGCAGAATTTCGGTGGGCGTACGTTTCTCAACCGCGGCCGCTGACCGCTGCTCCTGCTCATTATCGGGGTTCGGCGGCCGAACGGCCGGCTGATTTGGGGAGGTGATGGGTTCCATAGGGATAGGGGCCGGCGGCCTTAAATGGTGGAGGCGCGGTTAATCACCCGCGAGGGTACCGGCAGCACCAGCACCCGCGCCCCGTTGAGTTCGCGCAGGGTTACTTCCAGGTAGCCGCGTTCCGTGGCCGCGTACAGGGGAATGGCGTAGGTCAGGTAGCCGGTGGTGCGGCCGGTGATAATCTGGTTGGCCAGCCCGCCCGAAGGAGCCAGCGGCCGGCGCGCTTCGTTCTTTTTGCGGGCCAGAAACTTCCTCTGGGCGTTTTCCACCAACTGGAAGTCGGTGAAATCGACGTTGTAGTCGATGTTGGTCTTATTAATGACCTTGAAGCGCAGGTAGGTGAAATCCTTGTCGTTGCGCACGTTGGCCAGCGACAGTACCAGGTCATTATCCACCACGGCTACCGCCTGATGCTCTTCCTTGGCTTTGCGCAGCTGGCTGAGCTTGCCCTCGACCCTGCTTTTCTTCTCCTCTTCCTTATCCAGCGCCAACTCGTTTTCCGGAGCCGAGCCGGCCGCCGTGCCGGTGCCGCTCATGCCCAGGGCCCCGTCCTTCTGAAAGTCATAGAGTTGCAGAACCGGCCGGTTGACAAACACGAGACGCCCCATCCAATACTTCGAGCCGTAGCGAATGAGCATGGGCGTAGGGGGCGCATTCTTGCGTTTGGCGCGCACGAACACGGCATTTGCTTCGATTTTGACCAGGTAGTTATTGGCCATGCCCACATCGACGAGCGACACCGGGCCACCGAACACGAGGTAGGTAGTGGAGCTGTCCGAAACGGCCACGTCCAGCAGGGTTTCATTGGCTACTACCACCGAGGAAGGCGGGCGCTGCGGGCGGGCAGTTTGGGCTGAGGCCCCGGCAGCGGAAAAAGTAGGCCCAGCAGGGCCGGCAGGATATAATTAGGCATGATTGACATCAGGTTTAGGGGTTAGCGAGGAGCCGGGCCAGCCGGCGCGCGAGTGGCAGCAGCCGGAGCCGGGGCCTCATCGGGGGCCGGGGCCAAGCCACTTTGCGCTTCCTGTAGGCGACGTTGCCGGTCGGCTTCCTGCGACTGCAGCAACTCAGTTTCTTCCCGCGTCAGCGTGGGCGTGTAGGGGATGTAGTCGAAGTTGGTAATCAGCAGCCCGTAGGGGTTGGCATCCGAGCGGTTAGTTTCTTCCAGGTTGAACTTGGCTGCCAGCGGCAGCGGCTCTTTCTGCTGGCCCCCGATGAAAATGCGCTGCTTGATGTAGACCTGACCGGCCCAGGGGCGCTTGCTCATGTCCACGAGCACACTATCCACCGTCACGACGTTGCGGGCGGCGTACCGCTCGTAGTTCTGCAGCACTTGGCCCCGCGTGAAGCCCTCGTAAATCCGGCGGCCCCCGCGGCCCTCAATCAGCGGCAGGGCTGCGTCCAGGTTGGCCTTGTAAGTGTATTGGTCGTGGCCGAACATGGTTTGCATGAACTGGCGCACCAGGTTGCGGGCCTCGTAGGCGGTGTGGGCATCCGTGCCGGCCGAAAGGGCCGCCACCGAGCCGGTTTGCGAGACGACGTACACGCGCTTACCGCTGTTCTCGTAGGCCCGGTACACCAGGAAGCCCGAGGCCAGGGCGACCAGCAGCAGGGCTATAACGCTCCCCAGCGCCAGGTTGCGCATGGTGGAGAAGGAGGTACTCAAATCTTTGGCGGAATCCATCGTATAACTGGTTAGAAAGTCAGGCGGGAAGGTTGAAATCAGGTCGTTTGGGCATTTTCTGCCCTACCGCCCCCTTGAGTGAGCAGCAGAAAAGACCCTTTCAGAAGAGGGGATTTAGGTAGTCCAGAGGCCCGAGGCCCGCTGCCGGTAGGAAGGGTTCAGCGCGTCCGACATGGTAATGGAGGGCAAGCCCGAGGAGGCGGAACTACTTGCTTCGCCGCCACCTCCGCTGCTGCTACTTCCGCCGCCACTGGAGCTGCCTGCGCTGCCGCCACCGCTGCCGCCACTGCTACTACCGCCGCCAGCGTTGCCCATTGCCCGGCCCACGGCCGAGGCCAGACCGCCCCCGCCGGGAGCCGCAACCCCGGCCACGGTCGTCGCCGCGCCCATTGCCATACCGGCCATCTGGCCGGCAAAGCCCTGCACGGCCGAGGAGCCGATGAACATGGACGTGAGGTAGGGCACGATGATGTAGAGCATCACGAAGGCCACTGACATGAGCATGAACTTGGTGTCATCCACCGATTGGGCCGGCCCGCCGCTGGCCAGGATGCCACCCGCGACCCGCTGGGTATCGGCAAAAAAGCCGTACATGGTATCCAGCAGCACGAACGTGAGCCCCCACATCTGGACGGCGATGAAGTTCTGCAGCCACTTCATGGCCAACTGACCGAAGGCCGGAATGACGGAGAGCGTCATGGCGATAGGCCCGGAAACGTAGAGGAAGCCCAGAATGAACTGTTGCAGGAACGTCATTATTTCCCGGACGATAAGCACGGTGGTGGCCGTGAAAAGCCGCGTCATAATGCCCGAGAAGGTGAAGGAGCTGAGCGTATCGGAGATGCTGCTAATCATGGCGGCCGCCCCCGATACAATGTCGCCCATCCCGATATTGTCATTACTGGCCGCTGCCGCCACCGCCGGCGGCGTGGTCAGGGCGCTGAGGGCTTCGGCCGCGGATTGGTCG
Organism: Hymenobacter sp. J193; assembly: GCF_024700075.1. Taxonomy (NCBI): domain Bacteria; kingdom Pseudomonadati; phylum Bacteroidota; class Cytophagia; order Cytophagales; family Hymenobacteraceae; genus Hymenobacter; species Hymenobacter sp. J193. The sequence goes on along the minus strand of NZ_JAJONE010000006.1, from coordinate 9,841 downwards.
GTAGAAAACAGGGCCGTAAAGGCCGCTATGCCGGTACCCAGGGTATCAATCAGGCTCTGGTAGAAAAAGAGCAGGAAGAATATCCAGGTAGCCTTGATAATCGGCCCCCAGTCCATTGCCAGGCCGCTACCGCTGATAAAGCCACGCCCGATGGTGTAGAGCAGGGCGATGCCCATTAGCGAGGGCGTCAGAAACCGACAGGCCGTGAGCACAATGGCTAAGGTCTGGTCACAGGCGCGCAGAAACCCCGGGTCGATGCCGTAGGCCACCATTAGAAAGTTGCTCATCATTTCCCCCGAGCTTGCGGCTCTGCTTATCTTCGACAAACTGGTCCACGGCGTAGTCGAGGCGCTGCACTTTCACGTCCTCGTACTGTATCTCCCCATCGGTGCCGACCACGAGCTGGCCAGCCTTGTCCACTTTGGGGCGGCGGTTGGTCTGCTGGTAGAACTTCACCAGCTTATTGAGGTGGTTGCGCTCCACCGGCTTGGAAGTCAGGATGGCATCGAGCTGGGGCGAGGCCTCCAGGGCAAATACCTTCCCTTTTGCTCCCTGCTTGATGAAGAACTCGCGCAGAGCATCGGTAGAGCGCACCGACTTAATTAAGTCCATCTCGTGGCCCGTCAGGCCGAGCGGGGCCTGCAGCTGGGCCAGCGAGTCCGGGTTGATGTGGCGCAGGATAATTTTGGTAGCCGAGTTGTTGATGATGGCCGGGCCAATCTTGCTGCTGGTAATCTCGGTGATGCCCTGGGTGATGATGGTCACCGAGCCGTTGGTCTTCCGAATCGTGCGGTACATGGATTCGATGAATTCCGAGAGCACCCCGCTAAGCATCGTCCAGGCTTCGTCCAGGGCGATGTACTTCACGTCATCCGGGAACTTGCGGAACAGGTCCAGGCTCAGCTCGGTGATGAGCATGGCCACCACCGGGTACAGGTCGGGGTCGGCCTGCACTTTGGCCAGGTCGAAGCAGATAAGCCGGTACTCGCTCAAATCCACGTCGCGCTTGGCGTTGAGCACCCGCTCGTAGCGCCCGCCGCTGATGTACTGACCCAGCACCAGGAAGAACTGGTGCATGTCGATGTACTTCATGTTTTTCTGATACTGCCGGCGCGCGCCGTCCAACGGGTCTGCTTCCTGCCCTTCGCCGGGTACCGACACCGGCTTTTGCATATCGGCGTCGTAGCGCTCCACGAAGCGGTAGAAGCTTTCCATGCCGGGAAACTCCTCATCCTTCTGCCCCAGCTTGTCGTGCTCGTTGAGATACACGTAGTATTCAATCAGAAACCGGCTGAGGATGGTGCGCTCCGACTTATCCAGGCCCGTATCCTTGCCCCCTTTCCAGAGGGCAGCAATCAGGGCCAGGTGGAAGTTGGTTTTCTCATCGTTGTAGAGCCACTTGTTCCCGTTGGCTTTGTCTCGGGGCACGATGAAGGGGTTGAACTCGATGGGCCGCTGCGGGTCGTACTCGAAGTAGGTGTTGTCGAAATCCTCCCCGTTCAGGGACTGCAGCACGTTGCGGTAGGTGCCGCCCACGTCCATGATAATCTGCCGCGCTCCTTTCTCGTAGCGCTGCACAATCAGGTTGCCGAAAGTGTAGGACTTGCCCGAGCCGGAAGGCCCGATAACCATGGCATTCTGATTGTCCAGCGCCGTGTTGAACAGGTTCACCTGCACCAGATTGCGGAACCGGTCAGTGAGGTATTCCCCTACCGGGTCCGTCTTGTAGGTCGCGGTCCAGTGCATGTAGCAGGCCCCCCGGTCAGCGGTGGTGGTCAGCCAGCGGTCGGGTACCTGGTTGGCGTTGCCCGGCAGCAGGCCGAAGAACACCGGCAGGGCCAGGTAGCTTTCCACGACGCTTTCCGTGCCGAACATGTAGCGGAAAGCGGCCGTGGCCCGCTCGACGTTTTCCCGCCGGCTGGTATCGTTGGTATCCCACAGCATAACCGAGAGGTGCAGGCCCACAATCTGCTTGTTTTCGGCCCGCACCTCGGCGGTAAACTCCTCGACTTCGGCCGCCCGCAGGTGGTTATCCTGGGTGGCCAGGAAGGAGAGCGAGGCATTCAGCTTGCGGTCGGTATCCAGACTGCTTAGCTCAGCGCGGGTATCCTGAATCATCAGGGCCTGCGTGAGGACGTGCGGGCACTGGAGAATATGCGTGAGCGGGTAGAGCATGGGCGCGGTAACGCCGTAGCTGTTTTTCACGGCCGGGTAAGCGTCCGAGCCCTGCCCCACCATCGACAGGACATTAACCTTCTGCTCCCCCACGCTGAACGTGCCCATATCGTTGCCCATCTCGCGCTCCTGCCGGGTGGGCTGGCCGTCGAAATTGAGATTGAAGTACTGCAGGTACAGCTGGTGGATTTCCTGGCTGCTGAGCCGCTCGAAGGTGACGCCGCCCAGGTTCTTGATGCCCTGAATGAATTCGACCGCGCCGCTTTCGGCCACCTCCAGGGTTTGCACCAGCTGCGCAAACGGATTCTTGAGCACGGCCTCGCCGGCGCGGGCCACCAGGGCATTCACCGCGTTGGTTTTGGGCGACTTTACCGCCGCCGGCGCAAACGAGATGAACAAGTAGGACTTCTGGAACAGCACCAGCCGTTCATAGAAGTGCTTGTTCATCTTGTTCTCAAAGTAGGTCTGCTGGGTTTTGTCTTCCCGATAAGGCCGGTCGTAGTAGATGTCGGTTTTCTGCACGATGCTGCCCACCGGCAGCGCCCGCAGCACCCCGACGAGGGCGGCCTGGAAGGCCTCGTAGTCTTCAATGGTCCAGCTTTCCATTTCGGCCGGCTCGACCAGGAAGCCCACGCCGACGCGCCCATCCTTGAACACGACCTTGTCGCCCTCGAAGCTATGCACCGGCATCACCGCGCTAAACGCGGTGGTTTTTGGCTTTTTGTCATGAGCGGGAGTTGGTAAAGGCCCCACGGCCAGGCGGCGGGGCTGAATGAAGGTGAAGGAGAGCCACCCCATCAGGAAGCCGGGCGCTTGCTTGCGGCTCAGGTAGCGCAGGCCCATGATGAGGCCCAGTTCCACGACGATGACGAGCAGGTAGATAATGCGGGGAATTTTGACTGCCATCCCCAGAAATCCGAGCAGCAGCACGGAACCGATGAACAGGCCAACCATGATGCCCAGGTCCTGAATATTCATGCCCAGGACCTGGGCTGGTCGCTCAATAGACTTGTAGGAGCGCATGAGAGCGGAAACTCAGGGCTTAGCGTACGCCCCCTTCGCCGCCGCCTACGGCCCCTACCAAGTCGTCCTTGAACAGCTGGAAGCCGAACCACAGGATGACCCCGCCGACGAGCCAGCCCAGGGAGCCGAGCGCATCCGGGGCACCCTGCACGAACTTCATTACCACGCGAATCAGGCCGATAATCAGGATAATGGCGAAGATGACCTGCACGATGCCCACGACAGTTTCCTGTACCCCTTCGAGGGCACCTTGGGCGCTACCGCTTTGGGCAAAAGCCGCCCGGTTGGACAACGCCAGGGCCGTCAGCATGGCGTAGGCGCGTTTCTCTGCTTTGGATGGTTGGTAGGCGTGTCCGGCAACAGCCAATTTCTTGGCCAGGGAAAGGGGGTTGGTGAACATGGGGGAAAGGGTGTTGGAAATGGAGTGTGGGGGCGCTTATCTCCCCGGAAGCGGTGGAAAACGGATTGGGCGCAGCGCAGCAGCTGGCTGGCTGGCTGGCTGGCTGGCGCAGGGCTGGCACGCGGCAGTGCCCCGGCCAGACAGGTCTGGCCCGGTCTTAAAAGCAGCTGGGGGCGGCTGGGGCGGGCACTGGAAGAAGTGGGAAGACTGGGGCGGCGGGTAGCGGGGATGAGTGAGGTAGCATAGCGGGAGGGTAGAAATGAGGATGGGGTAGCGTGCTCATAAGTAGGTCGGGTGCCGGCCGCCGGGGCCGGCTTACTTTCCGGGATACAGCCCTGTCAGCGCCGCTTTCTGGCTGGCATTCTTGGCCGCGAGGGCTGCCCGCTTGCGCTGGCGTAGCTCTACCTGCTTCAGTTGATTGGCTTGGTCGTTCTTGGTCGGGGCGGCCGTCGTAATCGGGTTGTCATAGAGGGATTCCGGCACGGCATCATCTGCCGCAGCTACCGGGGCTGAATGTGCAGTGTCAGCCGCAGTGGCCGTTTCAGTAGCTGGAACTGCCGCTGCTTCCATGCCCGCAGTGGTCGGGCTTTCCGGCTCGTCTATACCCAGCCTATCAAAAACCGACACTGCCGCCGTACCTAGCGCGTGAACCGAAGAGACTACCGGTGGCGCAGCATCGGCCGGCGTGGCCTCTGTCTCCTCAGTGGCCGGCACTTCTGCTGGTATAGCGGCCTCATTCTCAGCTGCAGCATCCACCGCAGATTCCGTAGCCGCCAGCTCCCGCGCCGTGATTTGGTCGGCTTCCATGCGGTCCGCTTCCGCCTGCAGCTCCTGCTCCTCCTTGGCCCGAAAATCCTCTTCGGGCATCAAGCGCGAGATGGGGTTGTCGGCCGACAAGGGCGGCGCGGCTTCGGCCGGCGCGGGCGTTGGCTTTGGCCCATAGTGAAAGGAGCGCACCGACCGGTGGTTGCTGGTGGCGACCAGCGCCACCGGCTTGCCCTTCCCGCTGCCGGTGAAGCGCCACCACACCAACCCCAATAGGGCCGCGAGGGGCAGAAGTACCAGCAGGAAGAACAGGGCAGCTTGCATACTGGCGATGCTTTACGCCCTGTGTTCTGATAAAGTTCTGAAAGATTTCTAAAGTAATTCTTTTAAACTTCTTAAGAGTTTCTGCGTTAGCCGCAGTAGTCCGTTTCCGCAGCCTCCGCACCTATTAAGCTGACCGACGGCTAATCGTACTATTTTGGCTTTTTGAGTTACCTGTTTGCAGCGTTTAGCTGCAATTTGTGTCTTTGTGGATTCTTTGCGTAAGCATCTGTCCACTCACACCTTTTGCACTATAACACCAACTGTTTACATGGTACCATCTCCACACATTTCGGCCCCGCTGGGCTTCCCCGACCTAAAGCTTTCCGTCCCCTATGCCGACGCCATCCGCTACGCCCAATTTCGCCTGTTGATGCTGGCCAAAGGGGAGTTGAAGTCGTTCTGCGAACAGCACGAGCTTCCCTACACCAGCATCGTGGGCCTGAAAAACAACTCCCTCAAACGCGAAGAGCCGCGCTTACTGCAGCGCCTGCTCCGCAGCCTGGCCGTCGATACAGAGGTAATCCGCATCCCCCCCAACAGCCAGAGTCCCCGCTTCCTGTTTCCCACGGTAGAAGCCCTGACCACTTTTCAGCAGCAGCTCAAATGCTTTGACAGTGGCAACCCTCCCCTTCCCGAATCCGAAGCCCCCACAGGCGGCGCGGAATCCCCTACCCCCGTAACCACGACCGGATAGCCTTCCTGGTAGCCGAGCGGTACTTCTCACCGCTTTTCTTTCCCCGCCCGGAGCTACTGGTCATTTAAGACCACCAGTAAGCTACCCGCGATGAATGCACCCCGTGAGAACGACCCCAACGAGCTTGACCGGTTCAAGCGTGATATTGACCTCGTAGACTACGCCGAGCGGCAGGGCTACCAGATAAAAAAGGAAGGCAAGCGCGGCGACTGGCACCAGCTCGAAAAAGACGGGGAGGTGCTCATCGTCACGCGCAAAGATGACCATCAGGTGTACCTCAATACCGGCGACGACCGGGACAAGGGCAGCGTCATTGATTTTGCGAAAACCCGGGGCGGTGATGGCCACGGGCTGAATTTGGGGCAGGTCCGCCAGCAGCTACGCGAGTATCTGAATGACGGGCCTGCCCCAACTCGTGCCTATGCCCCGGCCGCCGACGTGACCCGGCTGAACGCGTTGTCCGTTGGCAACCCCGACCACGAGCGCCAGGCCGAGGAAGACCGCCGGACGCGGCTGATTTCCGAGGTGCTGGGCGTGAAGCGGGAACTGACCGACCGCACGTACCTGCACGGCCGGGGCATCGAGGACCAGACTATTGACAGCCCGGCCTTTCAGGGCCGCATCTTCACCGCGCAGCAGAACGAGCATAAGAACACGGCCTTTCCCTTATACAACGCCGAGGGGCTGGCCAGCGTCGAGCAGAAGAATGAGCACTACAAGAACCTGCTTCCATTGCCTAAAAACGGCATTTGGGTATCCCACCCCACCGAGGGGAAAGGCACTCAGGTAGAGCGCATCATCGTCAGTGAGTCGGCCATTGATTCGTTGTCCCACCACCAGCTGAAAAGCGGCCAGGACCAGAAAAACACCATCTACATTGCTACCAGCGGCACGCCGACCGAGGCCCAGGTAGCCCTGATTCAGCGGGTGATTGACAAGCAGGAGCCCCGGGAGGTCGTGTTGGCCAACGACCGCGACGCCGGGGGCGGCAGTTCAACATGAACTACCTGAACGAGCTGCACCCGGCCCGGCCGCTGGTGCCCGTGGCCGAGCAGGAAGCCTACAAAGAGCCAACGCGGCCGGTGGAGTGGCACGCCACCAGCGACAAGTACCACACGGGCTTGAAAGTGACCTATCACCACGACTCGGCCGAAGCCGGCGCGCAGCAGGTGCAGCAGCTTAGCGACCGGGTAGGCCAGATGAACGGCACCCAGGAAGCCGGCCCCACCATTGCCCTGGAGGTGCAGCGCAGCTCTGACCGGGAAACGGTACTGCGGTTGTCGGTGGCCAAAGCCGACACCGCGCAGCTGGAGGTGCTGACCCACGAGCTATACCGGCAGCGCGAACAGCTACGCCCGGAGCCGGAGCGCCAGCAGGAGACGTTCCTGCGGGTAGATTATCCGGTAGCAAAAGACTGGAACCGCGACCTGGAGTTAACCCGGCAGGGCCTGAATGCCGAGCAAATCCGCGCCCAGGCCCAGCGCGACGAGCAGCAGCGCGAAGCGGAGCGGCAGCAGCGCCTTGCCGAGCAGCACCGCCAGGAGCAGGAGCAGCGCCAACTGGCGCGCCAGCAGGAGCAGCAGCGCCGCGAGAACACCCCGGAAGCGCAAGAGCAGCGCGAGGCGGACGACCGCCGATTCAATCAGGCCGTGCTGGGCGCGGCCGTGGCTAGTCCTGGCGCGGAGCCGGAGTCGCGCCCGTTCCGCTCCTACCAGTCCGAGCAAGAAGCCGCCGCGCATACCGCGCAGTTTGTGCATGCCCGCGATGCGGGGCTGATTTTGCTGAAGGAGTACATCAACGACAACCCCGCCCCCACCGGCCGCAAGGTGGATGAAACCGAGCAGCAGGAGAACCGTGACCGGGCGCGCTACGTCGAACGAAACCCAGCCCAGGCGCTGGCCACCGCGCCGGCCGCTGAAGAGAAAACCGCGACGTGGAAGATTGACGAAGTTGCCCCCAACACCACCGGCCGCGCCGAGGCTTGGAAGGAGGTGCTGGATAACAGTTCGTACAGCTACAAGACGAGCGAAATCCGAAGCACGATTGACGAGCAGGGCATCCGTCGCGCGGAGTTCGATATGACCTACCGCAACGACCAGCCCGATATTGCCATCATCCACGCCATCATTACGAACACCAACGCCCGGGCTGAGGCCGGCCAGGAAGTATATGCCGGCGTTAGCGTCAGTGAGAGCGAGGCCGACCGTGCAGTACGCCAAGTAGTCGCCGAGGCCGCCGCCATTCAGCCCCACAACCGCGACCGGAGCATGGACCAGGCATCGGCCACGCCGGCAGCCGAGGGGGCGCCGGAGCCCCGGGCCGCCGGAGCAGTCCCCGCGCCGCAGGGCGACGAGAAGCAGGTCGTTATCAAGGTGGACGAGGTTACGCCAGCGCCGGGTGCCCGTGGCCAAGCCGAAGCCGTGAAAGAAGCCGTGGCCGGCAGCGGCGCGAAGACCGGCGATATTCAGAGTACGACTGATGGGCAGGGCATCCGCCACTCGGAGATGAAGGTTTCGTACCGAACAGACCAGCCCGAAATTGCCCGAATCAGCCAAACGCTCGATGCCGTGGCCAGCCAGCAGGGCAGCAGTGTGATTGAGCACAGCAGCGACCGGGCCGAGCGCCGCGAAATCAGCAAGGGCTACGAAATGGCCCAGCCGCAGCGTACCCAGGAAATCACCCGGTAGCCGGGCGCTTCGCGCCCAGCTAACTAACTGGCCACAACGAAAAACACCGCCCTGATTTGCAGAGCGGTGTTTTCGTTGTAGCCAAATGTTAATACATGACGTTGGCTCCGGCCACGGTGTAGAGCGGGTCTTCCATAATATTGACCTCGATGATGGAATCGGCTTTGCCCAACAGACGGCGGCAGTCGGGGCTGAGGTGGCGCAGGTGCACAGTTTTACCGGCCCGGTGGTAGCGTTCGGTGAGCTTGTTCAGGGCCTCAATGGCCGACATGTCAGCCACGCGGCTTTCCTTGAAATCAATGATGACTTCACTGGGGTCGTCCAGCACGTCGAACTTCTCGCCGAAGGCTGGGCTGAGCCGAAGAACAGCGGTCCGTAAATCTCGTAGTGGCGCACGCCGACCTCGTCCACGTATTTGCGGGCGCGGATGCGTTTGGCATTCTCCCAGGCAAAGACCAGGGCGGCGATAATCACGCCGATGAGCACGGCCAGAGCCAGGTTGTGCAGCAGCACGGTGATGGCCGTTACGAGCACCATGACGATGAGGTCCGACACCGGCATCTTGCCGAAGGTTTTCAGCGAGGCCCACTGAATGTGCCCACGGCCACCATAATCATGAGGCCGGTAAGGGCCGCCATCGGTACCCGCTCGATGAGTGACGCGCCAAACATGATGAACACGAGCAGCATGACAGCCGCCACGATGCCCGAGAGCCGCGCCCGCGCCCCGGAGGAGATGTTAATCAGGCTCTGGCCAATCATGGCGCAACCGCCCATGCCGAAGAGAAAGCCCGAGGCGATGTTGGCCGCGCCCTGCGCCACGCACTCGCGGTTGGTGCTGCCCCGCGTCTCGGTGATTTCGTCAATCAGGTTGAGCGTGAGCAGGCTCTCAATCAGTCCCACCCCGGCCATGATGGCCGCGTAGGGAAAAATGATGCCCAGCGTGGCCAGCGTCAGCGGCACGGCCGGGATGTGGAACGGCGGAAACCCGCCCTTAATGGAGGCAATGTCGCCCACGGTTTTGGTCGAAATGCCCAGCCCAATTACCAGCCCGGACACTACCAGAATGGCCACCAGCGAGGCCGGTACCACTTTGGTGAGGCGCGGCAGCCCGGCAATGATAAGGATAGTGAGGCCTACCAGCCCCAGCATGGTGTAGAGGGGCTGAGCCCGTGAGCCACTGGTGCGCGCCGGCCGCGTCCACGATCTGGAACTGCACCAGCTGCGAGAGGAAGATAATAATAGCCAGTCCATTGACGAAGCCAAACATGACCGAGTGCGGCACCAACCGAATGAACTTGCCCAGACGCAGCAAGCCGGCGACTACCTGCAGCACGCCCGCCAAGATGACGGTGGCGAAGATGTAGTCCACGCCGTGGCTCTTGGCCAGAGCCAGCAGCACCACGGCAATAGCCCCGGTGGCGCCGGAAATCATGCCCGGCCGGCCGCCGATGAGCGAGGTAACCAAGCCCATGACGAAGGCCGCATACAGACCCACCAGGGGCGAGAGTCCGGCAATGAGGGAAAAGGCTACGGCCTCTGGCACCAAGGCCAGGGCCACCGTGAGGCCGAGAGAATTTCGTTTTTGTAACTGACTTTGTACTGGCTGAAGTACTGAACTACTTGTTGCATGAATCACACTGAAAAATGGGCAAAGAAAAGCCGCACTCATCCAGCAGGATGGGGCGGCCGGATATTCTAAGCCGGTCGTCAGGGTGGGGTGAGCTTGAAAGTAGGAGAAGGGAAAAAGGGCATTACAGGGGCAAAAGGTACG